>NZ_BPRG01000125.1:0-101195 GCF_036984265.1 Pseudonocardia sp. D17
CCCGCGATCCCGAGCACGCCACCAGATCAGCGACCACCCCACCACGTCGGTGGATCAGGGCTCACTGGCCGTGCCCGGCCTCGTGGGGCTGGCGTAGGTCGGGCGCGCGTAGGTCGGCCCGTACGGGCGCGACGCGTCCGCACCCCTCGCACCCGCCGGGGTAGTCGGCGTGGCACCGGTAGCCGAGGCGTTCACGGGGACAGCCCCGGAGCGCGCGGACGGCCGCCTGGATCAGCCCCCTGATGTGCCGCATGGCGGCCTCCTTCGTTCGACCCGAGAACGGATCACCCGATGACTGACTCTGTGGTGCGCCCGGTCGCACCGTTGCGCGACGCGGCGACTGACGTCGAGGCGTTGCCCGAGCACCCCCGGCTCCTGGACGCGGCCCGGCTGTTCGTCGTGACGGCGTTGACGCGCTGGGCGCGCGGGGAGCGCGTGACGTGGGACATCGCCCTGGACCTGGCGCCGACGGCGTCTGGTCCGGCGCCGGTGGTGGTGGTGTACCTGCACATGCCCTCGGCGGTCCTGGGGGACGTGGTCGGCGAGTTGATCCTGTTGCAGCCGACCGAGGTCACCGGCCCGAACGTCGACAACCTGGTGGGCCAGGCGGTGGAGAAGATGCGCCGGTCCCGGTCGGCCGAGGCCCACCCGAGCAACGCGCCGCGTCTGATCGCGCCGCGCCGGTAGCGCGTCAGCGACGGGCCCGGCCGCCGGTCGGCTCCCATCGGCCCGACGGCCGGGCCAGCCGGTCCCCGACGGCGGCTGGGAGCCGTGCGGGTGGCTGCACATGTGTGACACAACGCCACACCTTGCCGCCAGATACGCCACGACGCCGCACACATCGCCGCACGCGGCGCCACATTCACCCGAAGGATCACCCGATGCCCGAGCGCACCGGCCGGGGCCTGTCGTACCCGGTCCGGGTCAGCGTCGGCGCGCACGTGTACGACCTCGGCACGATCCGAGGCGACACCCCCGCCGCACTGGCCTACAGCCTGTCCGACCTGCTCACCGAGGCCGCCCGCCTGGTCCGGCCCGTCGAGACCGCCCCCGCCGAACCGGTCGAATCCGGGCGGCCCCGATGAAGATCATCCCCCCGGCCGGCCTCCTGTTGATCTCCACGCGGAGGGGGTCGACGTGGCCGACCTGACGCTGGAGTACCGGGCCGTCTCCGAGCTCCACACCTACCATCGCAACCCCCGCCAGGGCGACGTCGCCGCGATCGCGGCCAGCCTGCGCGCAAACGGCCAGTACCGGCCCATCGTGGTCAACGTCGGCACCCACACCGGGCGCCCGTCCGAGGTCCTGGCCGGGAACCACACCCTGAAGGCCGCCCGCGACCTCGGGTGGGAATCCCTGGCCGTCGTCCTGGTCGACGTCGACGAGGACCAGGCCGCGCGCATCGTGGCCGCCGACAACCGCACGGCCGACCTCGGCGAGTACGACGAACGCCTCCTGGCCGAGTTGCTGGGCGACCTCGACGACCTCGACGGCACCGGCTACACCGAGGCCGACCTAGAGAAGATGATCCGGAACCTGGAGGGCGCGCCGGGATCGGCCGACCTCCTGGACCCCGACGACGCCGCCGACCGGTACAAGGCCAAGTACGGCGTGATCGTCGAGTGCATCGACGAGGACACCCAGCAGGCCACGTACGAGATGCTCCGCGAGCAGGGCCTGACGTGCCGGGTGGTGTCGGTCTGATGCGCGTCGTGGTCGACCAGTCCGTCCCCGCCTCGGACTCCTACCGGGCCGCGCGGGTGAAGTCGCTGTTCAACGCGACCGACGACCAGGCCACCCGGTTCCGGCTGACCGCCGACCTGGACATCGACGACCCCGACTGGCGGATCGGCCTCGTGGTCGGCCCGTCCGGGTCCGGGAAGTCCAGCATCGGGCGCGCGCTGTGGGACGGGGCGGCGTTCTACCAGCCCGACGGCTGGCCCGCCGACGCCCCGATCATCGACGCGATCGCCCCCGGCGGCGACTTCGACACGATCACCGGCGCGCTGTCACAGGCGGGCCTCGGTGACGTTCCCGCGTGGCTGCGCCCGTACCCGGTCCTCTCGACCGGCCAGCGGTTCCGCGCCGACCTGGCCCGCATCCTCGCCGAGCGCCCGGACCGGATCGTCGTCGACGAGTTCACCTCCGTGGTGGACCGCCAGATCGCCCGTGTCGGCGCCCAGGCGTTCGGCAAGGCGTGGAAGCGCGGCACCGGCCAGGCCGTGCTCCTGTCGTGCCACTACGACATCACCGAGTGGCTCCAGCCCGACTGGGTGTACGACACCGCGACCCACGAGTTCACCAGGGGGTCGGTTCAACCCCGCCCGCCGGTCGACGTGGAGATCAGGATGGGCGGGTGGGACCTATGGCCGCTGTTCAAGCCACATCACTATCTAGACAGCGCCCGCATGATCGGCGCGAAGTGTTACGTGGCGTTCGTCGACGGTGAACCGGTCGCGCACCTGGGGATGGGCACCGCCCAGGTCGCGGCCAAGCGCAACGGCCGCCGCGTGGCCGCCGTCGAGGCCCGCGGGTGCCGCCTGGTCGTGATGCCCGAGTGGCAGGGCGCCGGGGTGGGGATGCGGTTCCTGAACGCCGTGTGCGAGCTGCAACGCCTCGGCGAGGGCGTGCTCCCCGGTCGGCGCATGACGACGATCTTCCACACGTCGCACCCGCAGCTGTGCGCCGCGCTCCGACGCGACCCCCGGTGGCGCCAGGTGTCGGCCGCGCTCCACGGCGTGAACCGCAACGCCTCGGGCGCCTCGGTGGTCGCCGCGGTCCGGCGCAAGGGTGGCACGCCGGTCGGGTCCCCCGGCTACGGCGGCCACTTCCGCGCCGTCCAGGGGTTCCGGTACTACGGGCCGCCGTCGTGAGGGTCTACCTGGCCGGACAGGGCCGGTTCGCCGTCTACGTCGCCGAGGCGATCACCGACGACGGCCACGAGGTTGTCGGCGTCTCGTCCCCGGCCACCCGCCGCGGGATGGACGACCGCGACGCCCTCGGCTGGGACCGGTTGCGCGCCTGGGCCTACCCCCGCCACATCCCGTGGACCGACGCCGGGTACCTCCGCGCCGCGATGGTCCCCGACGGCACTGACGTGATCGTGGCCGCGCACAGCCACGCGTTCATCGGCCGCGAGTCCCGCGCCCGCGCCCGCTGGGCCGTCGGCTACCACCCGTCGCTGTTGCCGCTCCACCGCGGCCGGGACGCGATCCGCTGGACGATCCGCGACCGCGACCGCGTCACCGGCGGCACCGTCTATCACCTGACCGACCGGGTGGACGGCGGCCCGGTCGCCGCCCAGGACTGGTGTCTGGTGCCGCCTGGGTGCACGCCTGACGAACTGTGGCGCGACGCCCTGGCCCCGATGGGGGTCCGGCTGCTCCGCGCCGTCCTGGCCGACCTGGCGGCCGGTCACGTGCGCTGGCTGGTCCAGGACGAGGCGTGCGCGACCTGGGAACCGGCGATGGACGCCGCCCCGCTGTTCAAGCCCGAGCTGCCCGAGTTGCCCCGAGGAGGTGACGATCATGGGTAAGCGTGGTCCCGCGCCCACCCCGACCGTGTTGAAGCTGCTCCACGGTGAACGCCACCGCGACCGGATCAACAGCGACGAACCGACGCCGCGCCCGGCCGACCTACAGGAGCCCGACGGCGCCAGCGACGAGGTCCTGGCCGTGTGGCGCCGGATCGTCGCCGAGTTGGAGGCGATGAACCTGGCGTTCCCCTCGGACGCCGACGCGCTCCGCTGCTATTGCGAGGCCGTGGTGACCCACCACAAGGCCAGCGCGATCCTCAAACGCACGCCGGTCCTGGTGAAGGGCATTCACGGCAACATGGTGCGCAACCCCGCGCTCCAGATTCAGCGCGACGCCGCGAACACGATTCGCGCGTTCGCCCAGGAGTTCGGCCTGACCCCGTCGGCGCGGTCGTCGATCCGCGCGACGGACGCGGCCGGTGGTGTGCCCGATGACAACCCGTTCGCCGCGGACGCGTAGGAAGGCGCTCCCCGACGCCGACACCCTCGACCGGCTGTGCCTGTCGCCGGAGGTCGCCTGGTACCTCGTCGACCGCGGGATCGGCCTGCCCGACTGTCCGCCCGCGATCAAGACCCCGGAACCGCGGGACGTGCCGGGCGCCCGGTTCGACGCCGAGCGCGTCGACCGGGTCCTGACCGCGTTCAGCCTGCTCCGCCACACCCAGGGCCAGTGGGCGGGCAAGCCGTTGCGCCCGGACCCGTGGCAGGTCGCCTACATCCTGGCGCCGGTGTTCGGGTGGGTCCGCTGGGACGACGACGCCGACACCTACGTCCGGATCATCACCAGCCTGTACGTCGACGTGCCCCGGAAGAACGGCAAGTCGTCGCTGGCCGGGGGCCTGGCGATGTACCTGGCATGTGCCGACGGGGAACCCGGCGCACAGGTCGTCACCGCGGCCACCTCGGAGCGCCAGGCAGGGTTCGTGTTCGGCCCGATCAAGCTCCTGGCCGAGCGGTCCCCGGCGCTGCGCCCGCACGTCAAGACGGTGGCCCGGCGCGTGATCCACCCGCGCACCGGCTCCTACATCGAGGTCATCTCGTCGGTCGCCGACGCCCAGCACGGGGCGAACCTCCACGGCGCGATCGTCGACGAGTTGCACGTACACAAGACGCCCGACCTCGTGGAGACGATCGAGACCGGCACCGGGTCCCGGCGCCAGCCTCTTGTCGTCATCATCACCACCGCCGACAGCGGGCGACGGCACACGATCTATGACCGCAAGCGGACCCGCGTCGAGCAACTGGCCCGCGGCGCGCTGGTCGACGAGACCACGTACGGGGTCGTGTGGTGCGCCGACGAGGACGACGACCCGTTCGCCGAGGCCACCCAGCGCAAGGCCAACCCTGGGTTCGGGGTCAGCCCCACGCGGGCCTACCTGCGCCGGGCCGCCGCCGAGGCCCAGCAATCCCCGGCCGACCTGGCCAAGTACCTACGGCTGCACCTCGGGCGCCGGACCAAGCAGGCGACCAAGTACCTCGACCTGGCCCGCTGGGACGACAACGCCGGGATGGTCGTCGCGGACCGCCTCGTCGGCCGCCGCGCCTGGGGCGGCCTCGACCTGGCCTCGACCTCGGACCTGACGGCGCTGTGCTGGGCGATCCAGGACCCGGACCAGCCTGGCTACGACCTGGTGTGGCGCATCTGGACCCCGGAGGGCAACCTCGACGCCCTCGACCGGCGCACCGCCGGGGCGGCGTCGGTGTGGGCGCGTGAGGGGTTCCTGACCCTCACGCCCGGCAACGTCGCCGACTACGACTTCATCCGTGAGGCCATCGGCCGCGACCTGGACACCTACGACGTCCAGGAGATCGCGTATGACCCGTGGAACGCCTCGGCGCTGGTCACGGACCTGAGCAACGACGGCGCGCCCATGGTGTCGATGCGCCAGGGGTTCGCCTCGATGTCGGGGCCGACCAAGGAGCTGCAACGGCTGATGTTGGAGGGCACCCCCGAGGCCCCCCGGCTACGCCACGGCGGGAACCCCGCCGTCCGCTGGCAGGTCGACAACTTCGCCGTGGCGATGGACCCCAGCGGCAACGTCAAGCCCGATAAGGCCAGGGCCGCGGAGAAGATCGACGCCGTGGTGGCCGCCGTGATGGCGGTCGCCCGCGCGACACACGCCGCGCCGCCTCGTCGGTCCGCCTACGAAGACGATGGTTTGGAGGTCGTGTGATCGAGTCGTACGCCGTCCTCCTCGTGGCCGCGCTGGCGGTGGTCGCCGTGGTGTGGCTGGCCGTCGAGCGCATCGCCACGGGGCGGTTGGCGGTCCGGGACCGGGTGCTGGTGAACCTCCAGACCGGCGACGCCGTGACCGGCGTCCTGTGGTCGCGGCGTGGCCGCCTCGTGGTCATCCGCGACGCCGCGGTGATGTCACCGGGCCAGCGCGAACCCCGCCCGGTCGACGGGGACGTGATCGTCGACCGCGACCAGGTGGCGTTCGTGCAGCGGGTGGGGGGCTGACCGGTGGCGTTCGTCATCACCGCGGGCACGCTCGCCCAGACCGACCGCCCGGCCGACCGTGCCCCGTACGCGATGACGCTGCCCGGCGGCGACACCGCCGACTACGCGGCCATCTGGCGCACCCAGCCCCAGGTGCGGACCGTCGTGGCGTTCCTGGCCCGCAACATCGCCCAGTTGACGATCCACCACTACCGCCGGGTGTCGGACACCGACCGGGTCCGCCTCGACTCGCCGGTGGCCCAGCTCCTTAGCCGACCCGGCCCGGACACCACCCGGTACCGCGCGTTCGACGCCCTGATGAACGACCTGGGCATCTTCGACGCCGCGTACTGGGCCAAGGTCAAGGGCACCGACGGCGCACCGGGCGCGCTGGTCCGGCTGGACCCGCGCAAGACCAAGCCGATCGGCGACAACCCGTTCACCCCGGACGGGTTCGAGATCAGGGGATCGCGCGGCACCCGCCAGCTCCCGGCCGATCAGGTCGTGTACTTCCGCGGCTACAACCCGAGCAACCCGCGTGAGGGATGCTCGCCGATCGAGACGCTCCGCCAGATTCTCTTGGAGGAGTGGAACGCCAACCACTACCGGGAACAGTTGTGGCGCAACGGCGCCCGCATGTCCGGCTACCTGTCCCGCCCGGTCGAGGCCCCGCCGTGGTCGAGTGGTGCGCGCAGCCGGTTCCGGTCCGAGTGGCAGGCCCAGTACGTCGGGGACGGCCCCCAGTCCGGCGGGACGCCGATCCTCGAAGACGGGATGACGTTCTCCCCGGCCGCGGTGACGCCCGAGCAGGCCCAGTACATGGAGTCGCGCAAGCTCACTCGCGAGGAGGTCGCGGCGGCCTATCACGTGCCCCAGCCGATGGTCGGCATTCTCGACCACGCGACGTTCTCCAACATCCGTGAGCAGCATAAGCAGCTCTATCAGGACTGCCTCGGCCCCTGGCTCCAGATGATCGTCGAGGAGCTGGCGCTGCAACTGTTGCCCGAGTTCCCCGACACCCTGAACACGTACGTCGAATTCAACCTGGCGGCCAAGCTCTCCGGGTCGTTCGAGGAGGAGGCCGCCAGCCTCTCGTCCTCGGTCGGCGCACCGTGGATGACCCGCAACGAGGCCCGCGCGCGGAAGAACCTCCCGGCCGTCGAGGGCGGCGACGAACTGATCACGCCCCTGAACGTGTTGGTCGGCGGCCAGGCGTCCCCGACGGACTCGGCGCCGGACGCGACCGACAGCCTGAAGGCGGCCCCAGGATCGCCCCCAGCGCGCCGGATCATCCGCCGCAAGGCCAAGCCCTCGGCCGCGCACGTCGAGCGCACCCGCGCGGTCATGGCGGCGTTCTTCGAGCGCCAGGGCAAGGCCGTCGTGTCCGCCCTCGGCGACGAGGTCAAGGCGGTCCGGTCCGCGCGGACCGCGGGCCGCAAGGCCGACGTGGACCTGTCCGCGTTCTGGGACGACGACCGCTGGAACGGGGAGCTGTCGGCCGACCTGTTCGGCGTGAACACCCTGATTGCCACCGCGTGCGCGCACTCGACGCTGGAGGCCCTGGGCCTCGACACCGACGAGTACGACGAGGACCGCACGCTGCACTGGTTGACCGCCAACGCCGACCGGGTGGCCGGGGCCGTCAACGGCGCCACCAAGCGGCGCCTGATCGACGTTCTGGCCAACACCGCCGACGACCCGGTCAAGGCCGTCGGGGCCCTGTTCGCCGTCTACGCCAGCGCGCGGGCGGTCGAGTTCGCCAAGTCGCACGCGACCCAGTTGGCCGGGTTCGGCACCACCGAGGCCGCCCGCCAGACCGGACGCGAGTCGACCAAGACCTGGCGGGTCCGCTCCTCGAACCCGCGCAAGTCGCACGCCCGGATGGACGGCGAGACCGTCGGCCTCCACGACACGTTCAGCAACGGCGCCCAGTGGCCCGGTGACTCGTCGCTGGACGAGGACGAACGCGCCGGGTGCACGTGCGAAGTCGACGTCGAGTTCTCCGACTAGGCAATTCCGCCAGCCATTCACACCGCCGCCATTCCGACGAATGGGGGCCATAGAAAGGTGCGCGAAAACAATGCGCGTTAAGAATTGTGCGATCCGGGTCAAGGCCGCCGGGGAACAGGACGACACCGGCAACGGCGAGTTTGAGGCCATCGTCGCGACGTACGACCTCGACTCGTACGGCGACAAGATCGTCCCCGGCGCGTTTGCGAAGACGCTGGAGGACTGGAAGGCCAGCGGCGACCCCATCCCGGTCATCTGGTCGCACATGTCCTACGACCCCGACGCCCACATCGGCGTCGTGGTCGACGCCAAGGAGACCGACGACGGCCTGTGGGTGAAGGGGCGCCTCGACCTCGACCAGCCCAAGGCCGCCCAGGTGTACCGGCTGATGAAGGGCCGCCGGGTCACCCAGTTCTCGTTCGCGTACGACGTCGAGGAGGGCGCCTGGATCGAGAAGGCCGACGACCGCCCGTACTACGAGCTGCGGCAGCTCAAGTTGTACGAGGTCGGCCCGTGCCTGATCGGCGTCAACCAGGAGACGGAGCTGTTGGCGGTCAAGGCCGCCGACGGCCGGGACCTGAACCTGGCCGTCACCGGGCGCTCGATCGCCCCCGGTGAGGCCGACACCATCCGGATCGCCGTCGAGGCCGCCCTGAAGGCCGCCTCGGCCGACCCCCGCCACCACCGCGCCACCGCCGACAACCAGGCCGCCACCGAGGCCGCCGAGGCCAAGGCGGGCCGGGTGCTGTCGGCGAAGAACGAGACGGCGCTGTCCGAGGCGCTGGCCCAGATTTCCGCGGGGTCCAAGGGCATTAAGGCCGTCCTGGATTCCATCGGAACGTCCGACGACGACAAGTCGGCGGACACCAGCAATGCCAAGACCGAGAACGAGGCCAAGCCAGACCGGTCCGCCACCGACGAGGCCCCCGAGGGCAAGTCGGATCGGCCCGCCGGGGTCCGCCCCGCCTCCCTCCGTCTGTCCACCGACGCCGACATCGCGGCACTCGATGCCGAGTTCGGCGACTGAACATTCAAGGGAGCACCCCACCATGACCGATTCGCGAATCGGGCGCCTCGTCGACGAGGTCAAGACTCACCTGAAGACGGCCAAGGCGATCGCCGACAAGGCCGACGAGGAGGGCCGCGACTTCACCGACGACGAGCGCGCCCAGGTCGCCGTCGCGATGGGCAAGGCCAAGGACGCGAAGGCCCAGCTCGACCAGGCCCGCGCCGACGACGCCCTCCGCAAGGGCATCGCCGACCTGGGCGACGGCATTGGCCTCGTCGACCAGGAGGCCGAGCGCAAGTCGCGCCAGGACGCCGCCCGCCGCGGTGGCCTGATCGACCCGACCGCCAAGGGCGCCGGGTCCCTCGGTGAGATCTTCGTCGACTCCGACGCGTACAAGGGCCTGCTGGCCCAGGCGCCGAACGGCCAGTTCGGCGAGAAGATGCGCGTTCAGTCCGCGCCGGTCGGATACAAGACGTTCGGCCAGCGCGGGCAGAAGGCCCTCGTGACCGGCCTGTCGGACACGTCCGCGGGCGCGTTCATCACCTCGGACCAGTTGGGTCTTCAGGTCGGCCTCGACGCCCTGACCCGGCCGCTGTCCCTGCGCGACGTCGTCACGCCGGGCCAGACCACGTCGGACACGATCGAGTACCCGATCCTGACGTCGATCACGAACAACGCCGCGCCCGTCGCCGAGGCCACCTCGACGTCGACCGGCACCAAGCCGGAGTCGGGATTCGCGACCAGCCGCGGGACCGCGGTCGTCCGCACGATCGCGCACTGGATTCCGGCGACCAAGCGGGCGCTGTCTGACGCCGCCCAGGTCCGGACCCTGATCGACGCGTTCCTCCTCTACGGCCTGGAGGAGGAGCTGGAAGACCAGATGGTGTCGGGCGACGGCACCGGCGAGAACTTCACCGGCATTCTGTCCGTCTCGGGCACCCAGACCCAGGACGCGGTCGCCGACCCCTCGGGCAAGCCCGCCGGGTTCGGGATGCTCCTGGCGCTGCGCCGGGCGAAGACCAAGGTCCGCCTGGCGGGCCGGGCCATCGCGAACGCCTACGTGATGAACCCCAACGACGTCGAGTCGCTGGACGAGCTGTCCGACAACGACGGCCGGTTCTACGGCAACGGCCCGTTCGGCACCAACGGCCCGACCCAGACCCTCTGGGGCCTGCCGGTCATCGAGTGCGAGGGGATGCCCGAGGGCACGGCCGTCGTCGGTGACTGGCGCAAGGCGATCCTGTGGGACCGCGAGCAGGCGTCGATCACGGTCACCGACAGCCACGCCGACTTCTTCGTGAAGAACCTCGTGGCGATCCTCGCCGAGATGCGCGCGGCGTTCGGCGTCGTTCAGCCGAACGCGTTCGTCGAGGTCGACCTGACGGTGGCGTGATCGCCGGATGAACACCTACGGGGGTCGCCGGTCGTGCCGCGTCTGCGGTGAACCGCACGTCGCGTGTGGACCGGCGACCTCCGTGGTGCCGGTCGACACACGCGTGATCGAGAGGAGCCCCCACGTGGGCGCACTGAACCGGTATCGGGTCAAGGTCAACGGCCACGACACCGTCCTGAAGCTCACCGAGGCCGACGCCAAGGCGTTCCACCCGGACGCCGTGCGCGTCGACGGCGGCGAGTCCGCAACGACCACCGACACGACGGCCGACGCGTCCGCTGACGGCGCCTCGGCTCGCCCGGCACGGAAGACCCGCGCCGCGTCGAACAAGGCGCGCACGGCCGCCCCTGGGGCCGCCCAGACGGCCCCTGACGCCCCGGCCGACAAGTAGGCGCCGTGGACCCGCTCGCCAGCGTCGAGGACCTGCGACGGCTGACCGGTACGTCGTGGCCGGACGAACTGGCCGCGCTGACCGCGCTACGGGCCGCGTCGTCGACCGTCCGCGCGTACTGCGGCTGGTCGATCAGCGCCGTGGACCACGAGGAGGTCACCCTCGACGGCCTCGGCGGGCGGGTCCTCACGGTGCCGTGCCTACACCTGACCGCCGTTCACGAGGTCGTCGACGTCTCCGCCGACGACGACTGGCCGATCACCGACTACCGCTGGTCGGGGATGGGTGCGCTGTACCGGGCCGCCGGGTGGCCCCGCGGGTTCCGCACCGTCCAGGTCACCTACAGCGGCGGGTACGAGGTCGCCCCGCCCGAGGTCGCCGCCGTGGTGTGCGGCCTGGCCGGGCGGGCGTCGATCCCGGCCGGGGTCGCGTCGATGACCGTCGGCTCCCAGACCGTCACGTGGGCGGGCACCAACGGCCCGACGATGAACCAGTCAGAGGAGCGCGTCCTCGACCGGTACCGCATCGTGGCGGCGTCCTGATGTTCTTCGACCAGTCCGCGACCCGGCTCCGGGCCCCGATCGTGCGTGACCGCCACGGCAACCGCGCCCGCGACTGGGACCAGGCCACCCGCGAACCCATCGTCGGGGTGTCGATCCAGCCGTTCAGCCAGTCCGAGCAGGCCGACCCCGGCGCGCGGGACCGGCTGACGACCGGCTGGCGGCTCCAGACCCCGCCCGGCCGCGACCTCGACCTGGACGCCACGGACCGCGTCGAGTTGGCCGACGGCGCCGTGTGCGAAGTCCTCGGTGAGGTCGCCCGCCACCAGGACCCGTTCGGGCGCGGCGTCCACCACGTCGAGGTCGCCCTAGTCCGCACCTCCGGTTAGGAGAGCCCCGCCCATGCCCACACGGTTGACGATCTCCTTCGAGGGCGTCGGGGCGGCGATGAAACTCCCCGGCGTCCGGCGGGCGATCGCCGATCGGGCCGATGCCCTGGCCAACCGCGCCCGCGCGATCAACCAGGCCGAGGACGTCGCCGCCCGCGTCACCACCGAGTCCGGCACCCGCGGCACCGGCCGCCCGTACAGCCGCGTCACCTCGACCGCCGCCGACGCCGAGTTCGGCACCAGTAGAACCGCCCGCCGCCGTGTCCTCGGCCGGGCCGCCGAGCAGGGAAGGACCAGCCAGTGAAGGTCGTAATCGCGTTCGACCGCGACCACAAGCGGATCGGCAAGACGGTCGCCGTCGACGACGCCGAGGCCGCCGTGATGATCCGGGAGGGCCGCGCCCGCCCGGCCGACTCGTCCGCCGAGCTGCCCGTCACGCACCAGGCCCCGACCGTCCAGCCCCCGATGCCGGACGTCGTGCCGCCGCTGGCCGAGCAGGTCCCCGGCGCCCAGCCGACCCCCGCGCCCGCGGGTGAACCCAAGTCCTCGGGCGACACCCCGGCCAAGTCCACCCCGGCCAAGTCGTGACCGGCCCCGGCGTCCTCCCCGTGGTGATCATGCCGGACGCCGAGGAGATCGCCGTGGCGTTCCTCGCCGAGACGTTCCCGGACGTCCAGGTCGTCACGGAGCTGTACGTCGGGTTCGAGGACGAACTACCGGTGATGCGCGTGTCCCGCATCGGGGGCGCCCAGGTGCGGCCCCTCGTCCTCGACGGCCCGCTGATCGACATCGACGTGTACCACCGGTCGCGCATCGAGGCGTCCCAGCTCTGCCGGGAGGTCGCCGCGCACATGTGGACGGCCAAGGCCCGCACCTACGCGGGTGGCCTGATCACGTCGGTGGAGGAGGGCATCGGGCCGTCGTGGCGGCCCGAACCCAACCCGGCCCTCTACCACTTCGGCTGTCAGTACGTGCTGACGATCCGCCCGACGACCTGACCCGAGCAGGCCACCACCCCCCGCGCGCTGTGCACGGGGGGTTCTCGTCATGCCCAGAGGAGCACCAACACCATGACCCTGAACGCCACCCTGGCCCGCCTGGGCGTCACCGGAATGGTGATGACCGCGCCCACCGGCACCACGGCCCCGACCAACCTGGACGCCTGGGCGACCGGCTGGAACGACTGCGGGTACATCAGCGACGACGGCCTCTCGGAGTCCCTCGACGAGGACAAGCAGGAATTCACCCCGTGGCAGTCGGCGACGCCGATCCGCGTCGAGGTGACCAAGTCGACCAAGACGTTCAAGTTCACGTGTTGGGAGACGAACTGGCAGACCGTCTCCCTGTACTACCGGGTCGACGAGGACGACGTGACCGTCTCGGGCGACGCGCCCAACCAGATCGTGTCGTTCAACGAGGAGGGCAAGCCGAAGCGCCAGCTCCGCGCGTTCGGGTTCGACGTCATCGACGGCACGTACCACCGCCGCGCCGTCGTGCCTCTCGGTGAGGTCACCGACCGCGGCGACGTTGTGTACAAGTCCGACGAGTTGATCGCCTACGAGATGACCGTCACCGCCTACCCCGGCACCGACGGCATCTCGATCATGCGGATGTTCCAGGAGGGCTGGGCGCCGCCCACCACCCCCTGATGTCCCCCCAGACGGACACCGGCGGGCGCTTCTTCGGGTGAGCTACCCGCCGGTGTTCGACCCCCAGGCGTTCGTCCTGGCGGTCCTCGTCGCGCTGTCCGCGCGCGCCCTGATCACCCGATGCATCCCGCCCGAGCAACCACCCGAACACCCACCCGAAGGATCACCCGTGACCAAGGCCAAGACCCCCGCGACGTTCGACCTCGACGCGATCGTCGAGCAGCGCCGAGAGGCCGTCGGCGGCGACGACATCGTGTTCACGTTCAAGGGCGAGACGTTCTCGTTCCCGCACCCCCTCCTGGCCCCCGACGAGTGGAAGGAGGAGGTCGCCGAGGCTGGTGTCGGCGACGTCGACCAGGTCCGCGCGATGTTGGGCGAGGACCAGTACGACCGGTTCCACGCCCTCGGCGGCCAGGCGGGGTTCGTGATGCTGATCGTCCAGCAGGTTCAGCAGTCGCTCCGCGATGAGATGGCCGACGGCCGCCCTACACGGCCGTCGACCTCCTCGCGTCGGCGCCCGAGGCGATAGAGGCCGAACTGTGCGCGCGGTACGCCCCGCGTGACCCGATCGCCGAGTACTGGCGCGGGGAGATCAGCCTCCGGAAGCTGCGCGTCCTGATCGAGGGCCTACCGCCCGGCGGGACGGCCTACCGCGCGATCCACGGCAACGGCTGGACCGAGCTGCACTACGTCCTGGCCGACCTGATCGACGCCACCCAGCACGTCAGCCACTCGGTCTACCAGGCCCAGGCGGGCCGCAAGCGGGTCCCGCAACCGCGCCGCTACGCCCGGCCCGGCGACCGCCCCGGATACGACCGGATCGGCGACCGCGGCGGGCGCTCGACCGAGGACGTCGTGTCCTACCTGGACAGCCTGAAACCGAAGGGAGCGTGAGCGTGTGGCGGCATCCGCCGGTGTGACCGTGGGGTCAGTGTGGCTCGACGTCCTCCCGTCGATGCGCAACTTCGGGTCGCAACTGACCGAGGGCGTCGAACCGGTCGCCCGGTCCGGCGGCAAGCGCGCGGGCGAGGGGATGGGCGACGGCGCGGCCGAGGGCCTGAAGGGCAAGGTCGCCGCCGTCGCCGCGGTCGGCGCCGGGATCGGCCTGGCCGTCGCCGGGGCGATCACCAACGCCCTGGACATCGAGCAGGCCCGCGCGAAGCTGGCGGTCCAACTCGGTGCCTCGGGCGCCGACGCCCAGCGCTACGGCGCCATCGCCGGACAGGTCTACGCCAACGCCTACGGCGAGTCCCTGGACCAGGTCAACGAGGCCGTCGTCGCGGTCCACCGCAACATCGACGCCAACCTCAACGACGCCGACCTCCAGGGCATCACGTCCACCGTGTTGTCGCTGTCCTCGGCGTTCGGCGTCGACCTCCAGGGCGCCACGGCCGCGGTCGGCCAGATGCTCCGCACCGGCCTGGCCCCGGACGCCAAGACGGCCCTGGACGTGATCACGTCCGGGTTCCAGGCGGGGGTCGACAAGGCGGGGGACTACCTCGACACCCTCAACGAGTACAGCACCCAGTTTCGGAAGCTGGGCATCGACGGGCAGACCGCCACCGGCCTGCTGTCCCAGGGCCTCCAGGCGGGCGCCCGCGACGCGGACCTGGTCGCCGACGCGATCAAGGAGTTCAGCATCCGCGCGGTGGACGGGTCCAAGACCACCGCCGCCGGGTTCCAGACCCTCGGCCTCGACGCCCAGAAGATGGCCTCCCAGATCGCCCAGGGCGGCCCGGCCGCCTCGGCGGGCCTGGACATGGTGCTGGACCGCCTACGCGCCATCCCCGACCCCGTCCAGCGGTCCCAGGCCGCCGTCGAGCTGTTCGGCACCCAGGCCGAGGACCTGGGCCAGGCGTTGTACTCCCTGGACCCGTCGTCCGCGGTGACCGCCCTCGGCGACGTCGGCGGCGCCGCGGACCGGATGAACCAGACCCTCGGCCAGACCGCGGAGTCCCGCATCGAGGGGTTCAAGCGGTCGCTCCAGATGGGCATCGTCGATTTCATCGGCGGGGCCGTGCTCCCGATCTTCGACAAGGTCTCGGCCTGGGGATCGCAACTGTTCGGCGCGGCCTGGGAGCCGGTGAAGTCGTTCATGGGGTGGCTGGCCGGAACCGGCGGCGTCGTGGTCGGCGTGATCCTCGCCCTGGCCGCCGCGGTGAACCTGTGGACCTGGGCGAACGACGCGCTGAACCTGTCGCTGCTGGCCAACCCGATCACGTGGATTGTCCTGGCGATCCTCGCCCTGGTCGGCGTCGTCATCTGGGCCTGGAACAACTTCGAGGGGTTCCGAAATGTCGTGATGGCCGTCTGGTCGGGGATACAGACCGCCGCGTCGGTCGCCTGGTCCATCCTGACCGCCATCTTTAACGGAATCGTCGTCGCGGTCCAGGCCGTCGGCTCATTCTTCGTGTGGCTCTGGCAAACCGTGATCTCGCCCGTGTTCTCATTCATCGGCGAGGCCGCGCGTATTCTGTTCGCCGTGATCTTCACCATTCTTGTCGCGCCCCTGATGCTTCTTATTCAGGCCCTCGGCGCGCTGTTCGAATGGCTGTGGTCGGCCGTGATCTCGCCGGTGTTCAATTTCATCGGAATGATCGCGACCTGGCTGTGGAATACCGTTCTATTGCCGGTGTTCTCGGCGATCCAGGCTGGACTCCAGGTCCTCGGGTCGTTCTTCTCCTGGCTGTACAACGTCGCCATCGCCCCGGTGTTTTCGCTGATCGCGGCGGGCGCCCAGGTCCTGTGGGGCGGCCTGCAAGTGATCTTCGGCTGGATTCAGGCCGGGCTGAACGCGGTCGGCTCCTTCTTCGGATGGGTCTATTCGGTCCTCATTAAGCCCGCGCTCGATGGAATCGGCACCGCCGCCTCGTTTGTGTGGAATTCGATTCTGCGTCCGGTGTTCGACGCGCTACGCGCCGGGGTCGGCGCCGTGGGTGATGCCTTCGGTACCGCGGTGAATGGGATCAAGGCGGCCTGGGATCGGATCATGGGCATTGTGCGCCCGCCGGTCGAGTTCGTCGTGAATCTCGTCTACAACAACGGCATCCGCCCGGCGTGGAACTTCATTGCCGGACTGTTCGACCTCGGCCAGCTCCCCGAATTGCATTTCGCGAAGGGCGGCATTGTTCCGGGCTATTCGCCGGGGAACGACACCGTTCCGGCGATGCTGTCTCCGGGGGAGGCCGTCCTCGTCCCCGAGGCCGTCCGCTACCTCGGCCCCTCGAACATCCTGGCCCTGAACCGGTGGGCCCAGACCCGCGCCGGTCGCCGCCCCGGCAAGGGGAACCCGTCGCTGGTCGACCCGCAGGCGGGCGACATCGGCCGCCTGGACACCTACCCGATGACGGTCGGGTTCGCCGACGGCGGGATCGTCGGCTGGATTTGGGACCGGATCGTCGACGTCGGCGACTTCATCGGCGGCGTGGCCGAGTTCATCGCCGACCCCGTGGGGTCGATCCGCAAGACCTTCGCCAAGGTCGCCCAGGGGGCCGGGGGCGCCGTCGGCGAGTTCGCCAAGGCGATCGTGGCGTTCCCGGCCAAGGCCATCGACGGCGTGATCCATTGGCTGACGTCGTTCATCGAGGACAACGCGCCCAAGGGCAACCTGGGCGCGGGCCTGGCCTGGGCGCGCACGCAGGTCGGCCTCCCGTACGTGTGGGGCGGCGGTGGCGGGTCCGGCTGGGACTGCTCCGGGTTCATCGGCGGGATCGTCCGGGTGATCCGCGGCGAGACCCCCGGCCGCATCGGCACCACCGCGTCGATGCCGTGGCCGGGGTTCGTGTCCGGCACCAGCGGCCCGTTCACCGTCGGTGTCTCGACCAACACCGGCGACGGTATCGGGCACATGGCCGGGACGCTCCTGGGCGTCAACGTGGAGAGCGCGGGCGGTCGCGGCCCGGCCGTCGGTCCGCCCGCGATCGGCACGTCCAGCTCTCTGTTCCCGTCGAAGTACACGTTCACCTACGACGACGGCGGATACCTCCCGCCCGGCTGGTCGGCGGTGTTCAACGGCACCGGCACCCCCGAACCCGTGCTGACCGGCGACCAGTGGTCGTCGATCCAGGACGCCGCCGACGGCGACGGCTCCAACGAGTTCGAGATCACCAGCGGCTACCTCGAAATCCGCGGCGACGGCATGGCCCGGATCGTCGACGGCCGGATTCGCCGCGTCGGAACCTCCATCAGCAACGGACGAAGGGCGTAACGACCCGTGGCGAACTACGACATTCGATGCCCGATCGACGACAAGTTCGGGCAGCTCTCGGCCGGTGTGACGTCCCTGGACACCACCCTGACGTCCCCCGACTTCGCGTCGTTGCCCTCGGACCTGTCGGTGACCAAGTACGTCCCGATGACCATCGTCGACGACTCGGCCCGGCTCTACGAAACGGTGTGGATCACCGGGCACGCCGCCGGGTCCTCGGCCGTGACCGTGGTCCGCGGCCGGGAGGGCACGACCGCGCGCGCCTGGGCCACGGCCTCGGTGTGGAAGTGCGCGCCGACGGTGCGCGACGTGATCAGCACGTGGACCCGCGCCACGCTGCCCGGCGACGCCCACCTGGGGATGCGCGCCCAGCTCCAGGACGAGTCGGGCCGCATCGTCGAGAAGACCGCCGCCGGGTGGCGCACCTCGGAAGCCCCGTTCGCACACGCGGGCATCACGACCGGATTCGTGGGCGTCCCGGCCAACGGCCTGTATTGCCCGCTGACGCTCCAGGACTCGGCGGGCGGGATGACGTTCAACGCCGGGTCGTCGTCGCTGACCGTGCCGATCGCGGGCCGCTACCGGCTCACGTGCAAGGCGTACGCCACCGGCTCGACGGTCTACCAGTTCTTCGGCGACGTCACGATCAACGACGCCGCCGTCCCGCCCGCAACGAGTGGGTTCGGCCCCAACGTGTCGTTCTGGAAGCAAGACTCCGCGGACTACTTCGCCGTCGGGTCGTGCGAGCGGCGCCTGAACGCCGGGGACGTGTTGCGCCTCTACGTCCGCGGCGGTGGCGGGGCCGCCAGCACGTACGGCTCCACCGGCTATAACGGGTCCTGGCTCGAAGCCCTGTACGTGGCGGCCTGACCGATGGGGTACTCCCGCGGCCAGTACGCCGGGGCCGCCTACGGGGGCACGGTCGAGGTCCCGGCCGCGTCGGGCGCCCCGATCGTCGACCCGACCAACCCCGGCGGGTCCGGCTGGACCATCGGGTCGGCCATCACCGGGTCCGGCCCGTACGCCGGGTTCGCCTACGGCGGCGGCGGCGGACTGGTCCGGCCCGCCTCGGGCGGTATCTCGGCCACCCCGGACCCGCTGCTGGGCCAGGTGCGCCTCTCGGCCTGGTGGTCGGATGCGCCGTACCTGCGGGTCGTGCGCATCGTGAAGGGCGTCCGGACCCCGGTCCGCGGCGCCTACCCCGCGCCGGTCACCACCACGACCCGGCGCAACCGGTGCACCAACCCCAGCGCCGAGGTCGATACCACCGGCTGGCTGTCGGGGACGAACACCACCCTGACCCGCATCGTCGAGGCCGCCATGCCCGCCGGGGTCGCGGCGTTCCGGCTGAAGGCGACCGCGGCGGGCGCGGTGAACGCCACCGTCCCGGTCGCGCTCCCGCTGCCCGATGGCGCGCCGTGCGTGTCGCTGGCACTACGGCTGTCGGCCGCCCCGTCCGGCGCGCTGACGGTGTCGGTGGCCTGGCGCGACGCCAGCAACGCCCTCCTCGCCACCACCACGGCCACGATCGCGGCCGGGTCGCTGACCGGCTACGTCAACCGGTGGGGCCGGACGCCGGTCCTGACCGTCCCCTATCCGGGCCTCGGCGCCGGGGCGGCGGCCATCGCCACCGGCGTGATGACGATCTCCGTGGCCGGGATGGCGGCCAACGCGACCGCCGACCTCGACGCCGTCCTGATCGAGGGCGGGTCGTCGAGCGGCGACTACTTCGACGGGTCCACCCCGAACGCGAACACCGCCTGGGCCGGGACCCCGCACGCCAGCGTGTCGACCCAGGCGGGCGTCGTGTCCCTCGTGGACACCGAAGCCCCGCTGGACGTGCCGATCCGCTACGAACTGTCCGCGCCCGACCAGCCCGCGTTCCGGGCGATCAGCGAACCGGTCACCCTCGACAGCGGCGGCCGGACCTGGCTGACCCACCCCTACAGCGGCGCCTCGGTCGTCGTCACCGTCGCCGAGGAGCCCGACCAGACCCGCGCCATCTCCCGCGGGGTGTTCGAGGTGATCGGCCGCGCCCGCCCGATCGCGATCAACGCCAGCCAGCGCCAGTCGTCGTCGGCCAGCCTGACGGTGTGGACGGAGACCTTCGCCGAGCGCGACGCCCTACTGGCGATGCTCGACGACGGAACCCCGCTGCTGTTGCGGGCACCGGCGGAACTGGGCCACGGCGACGGGGAGTGGCTCTCGATCGGCGACGTCCAGTACAAGGTCGTCGGCCACGGCGCCTGGGAACACACCCGCGAGTTCACGCTCCCGTACGTCGTGGTCGACGCGCCCCCGGCCGACGACACCCTGGCGGTGGCGTAGGTGTGGAACATCAGCGCGGCGGCCCGCGCCGCCCTGCGCGGGGCGCACGGCATCACCGGCCGGGCCACCGCGTACACGCCCTCGGGTGGGGTCCTCGCCGACTTCCCGATCAAGGAGGCGTCGATCACCGCGGACGCGAAGTCCCAGGTGCGGCGCACCGCGACGCTGACCGTGGCCGACCCGAGCATGTGGCCCTCGTCGGGGTTCGATGCCCTGTCGCCGGTCGGCGCGGAGATCGCCCTGGAGTACGGGATCGTGCTGTCGACCGGCGTCGAGTGGGTGCCGGTGTTCCGGGGCCCAGTGCAGACGGCCAGCCTCGACATGCCGATCACCGACGCGCTGTCGGTTGACCTGTCCGACCGCTCCAAGACGGTCGCCGACGACCGGTTCGACGTGCCCACCCAGACCATCGCCGGGAACACCGTCGTACAGGAGATCACCCGTCTCATCCGGGCCACGCTCCCGAACGTCGAGGTCATCGACCGCACCGGGGACACCACCGTGGCCGCCGTCCTGGACATCGACAAGGAGCGTTGGCAAGACGGCATCGAGAAGCTGGCCGACAGCATCGGCGCCGAGGTCTTCGCCGACCAGGTGGGCCGGTTCGTCATCCGCCCACAGCCGACACTGTTCGACGACCCCGCCTGGGTCGTCGATGCCGGGTCGACCGGCGTCCTGGTCAAGCTCGAACGGGAACTGACCCGCGACCAGGTGTACAACGCCGTGATCGCCTCGGGCCAGCGCTCCGACGGCATCCCGCCGGTCTGGGCCAAGGTCACCGACGACGACCCGGACTCGCCGACCCGCTACGGCGGCCCGTTCGGGCGCAAACCGCGGTTCTACTCCAGCCCGCTCCTGACGTCCCAGGACATGGCCGAGGCCGCCGCCGCGTCGCTGCTGGAACGGGTCCGCGGCTACGTCGCGTCGGTCGAGGTGACCGCCGTCCCGAACCCGGCCCTGGAACCCGGCGACGTGATCGAGGTCCGCCTCCTCGACGGCACCCGCCAGCGGCACATCCTCGACAAGGTCCCGCTGACGTTCAGCCCCGGCGTCCAGGCGTACACCACGCGCTCGATCGAACTACCCGCGGAGAGTGGCTGATGGCCGACGTCGTGGACGCCCTGGCCGGGGCCATCGCCTCGATGACCGGCGGGGCCGCGTTCGCCACGGGCGTCGTCACCTCCGTGGCCGGGCCGAAGGTCGTCGTGACCGTCCTCGGCGGTTCCAAGACGCTCCCGCGGCTGGCCGCCTACACGACCCCGGCCGCCGGTGACGTCGTCCTGATCGCGTGCCCCGACGGCGCCTGGTGCGTCCTGGGCAAGATCGCCACCTCCTGACCCCCGCCCGCTACGGGACGGCCACCCGGCCGCCCCGCGTCCCGTCATGCCCGAAGGAGATCAGTCGTGACCACGCCCAGCACCCCGGACCAGCCGACCCCGGACGCCCCCGAGCACGACGACACGTACCCGCGCATCAGCCCGTACGACCCGAACGCCGACCACACCGAGTTCCCCGAGAACTGGGGGTCGGAGCCGACCGAGCGTGACCAGGCCGCGATCGACGCCGAGACGACCGACGCCGAGACCGACGCGGACACCTCGACCGAGGCCGCCGCCGGTGAGGCCGAGACCGACGCGGGCGCCACCGCGCCCGAGGCCGACACCCCGGCCGCCGAGCCGACGGCCGACGACCCCGCCGCCGACGACCCCGCCGCCGACGACGGGGACGGCGGCGACCTAGACGGCGACACCGTCAGCCAGGGGAACGACGACTGATGACGGTCAACGTCCGGGACTACTCCAAGACCGCGGCCCAGCGCGGCTGGGGCGCCGGGTGGCCGAGCTGCGCTGGGGCGTCCGGGAACATCGTCACCGTCACCGCGGACCGGTCCGGCGCCCGGCTCAACGTCCACCGCCGTATCTCGGTCCTCGTCGACGCGCTGGCCGACTGGACCGAGGCACAGGGCTATCTCGCGAAGCCCGCCCAGACCGGCGCCTACAACTGCCGGGCCATCGCCGGGACGAACACGTCGTCGAACCACGCCTGGGGCCTGGCCGTCGACTGGAACTGGAACGACAACCCGTACTCCACCTCGTCGGTGCACGCGATGCCCGACTGGATGCCCGCGATGTGGTCGCGCTACGGGTTCGGCTGGGGCGGCTGGTACACCGGCGGCAAGCGCGACTGGATGCACCTGGAGTTCATGGGCACCCCCGCCGACGCCGACGAGTGCACCGCCCGCGCCCTGGCCGATCTCCGCGGGTCCGGCGGGACAACCCCGGCCGCGCCCGCGGTGCCCTCGTCGACGCTGCTGCGCCAGGGATCGACCGGCGACGCGGTCAAGGCCGTACAGGCCCGGCTCAACCGCGACTATCCGCTGTACTCGCACCTGGCCGTCGACGGGGTGTTCGGCCCGGCCACCGACGCCACCGTCCGGGAGTTCCAGCGCCGCGCGGGCCTGGTCGTGGACGGCATCGTCGGCCCGGCGACGCTGGCCAAGCTGGGGCTGGCATGACCCCTGAAACCCTGGTCGCCATCGGCGGCATCATCACCGCGCTCCTGGCCGGGTCCACCGCGTTCGTCGCCAAGCGCGGGGAGGCCACCCACCGCCAGATGATGATCGACCGGGACTGGACCGAGCGCCTACAGCGACGGGTCGTCGCCCTCACCCGCTACACGTTCGCGCTCGAAACCGCGTGCGCCGCCGCGGGCGTGCCGACCCCACCCAAGCCCGCCGAGCTGCTGGAGGCCCTCGATGTCACTGCCAAGTGACCCGCCCGTCGTGCCCGTCGTCGTCGATCCCCCCGCCGCGCCCCGCGGCGTCTCGGCGCTGACCCTGGCCCAGTTGGTCCTCCTGGCACTGTTGACTGTCGTGGCCATCGCCACGTCGGTGTACAGCGTCACCGTGGGCCTGGACCTGCGGGCGGCCCAACAGCGCATCGACTGCCAGTCCGGCCAGACCGAGCAGCTCCGCGAGGCCGCCAACATCGAGCGCGACGGCCTACGGCCGGTGTTCGACGCGATCAAGGCCAGCGACGGCCCCGCGATCCGCGCCGCGCTCGACGGCTACCAGGCCGCCACAGTCAAGGCCGACGGCGTCCGGCAGGCCATCCCGGCGTGCAAGCCGGGCGACCCGGCGGCCGGTGGCTGATGGGCCAGAACACCTCACCCGGCCCGGTGGTCACCGCGGCCACGGTGCAGGCGATCCTGGCGGCGATCGTGACCCTCGGTTGGGTCCGCCTCGACGACACCGCCACCGCGGCGGTCGCGACCGCCATCGCGGCCGTCATCGCCGCGGTGACGACCTGGGTTGCCCGGTCCCACGTGACCCCCGTGGCCAACCCCGTCGACGCGTCTGGGACGCCCCTGGTGCCCGCCCAGACCGTCCCTGACGCGACCGCGGCGCCCCCGGTGACCCCACCGGCCGCCGCATCGACCACCGACGACCCCGCGGGCCGCCACGCGCTCCGCGACGACGGGGGGACAGATGCCGATCCGCGATGACCTTGTCATCCCCACCGGCCGCGCCTGGGCCGGGCCGTTCTGGGCCCTCGTCGGCGACCAGGGCCAGGCCGTCAGCCTGGCGGGCCGCAAGATTCACGCCCAGGTCCGGCCCGCGGTCGGCGCGGCCGACGTGCTGTACGAGTGGTCGACCGACGAGGGCAACGTCGTGGTCTCCGACGTCCAGGTGACCTACCTCGACGACGCCGGGACCGAGCACCAGGTGACCACCGCCGCGGTGTCGCTGATGGTGCCCGCCCGCGACTCGGCGGCCTGGCGCTGGACCCTCGGCGTGTACGACGTCCTCGTCATCGACCCCGACAACCCCGACGCCACGTACGCGATCGTCGAGGAGTCCGCCGTCCGCGCCGACCGGGGGGTGACCGACGCGTGAGCGTGCAGGTCGTGTCCATCGGTGCCGCCCGCCCGGTTCAGGTCGTCCGCCTCGACCGGCCCGGCGTGACCGTCGTCGAGACGGGCGGGGTCACCCTCCCCCCAGCCGCGACACGGGTCGACGACCTCCTCGACGTCGACGCGCCCCCGGCGGTCGTCGGTCTCCTCGAACGCCAGGACGACCAGATCGTCCGGCCGGTGACCCGTGACGCCGTCCTGGCCCCGCACGTCGCCGCGCCCGCCCCGCATCCCGCCTACGACGACCTCCCCAGCCTCCGGCTCCTGTTCGAGAACGGACTCATCTGATGTCGCTTGCCACGAACGTGACCGACCTGGCGACGCGCGTCGCCACCGAGGCAAAGAGCCTCCGAACCCTGATCAACGGGAACAACCCCGACCTCGCCACGCTCACGACCACCGCGAAGGCCAACCTCGTCGCCGCGATCAACGAGGTAGCGGCGGCCGTCGCGGGGGCGTCGGGCATCGACGACGGCACGATCTCGACGTCGACGAGTTGGTCCAGCCAGAAGACCCGTGACGAGATCGACTCGGCCGTGGCCGGGATCGACTTCCCCGACGTCATCGACGACACCACGCCCTCGACGTCGACGGCCTACTCCTCGACCAAGACCGACGCCCAGATCGCCGCCGCGGTCGGCGCCATCGACGTGACCGACGTGATCAACGACGCGGCCCCGTCCACGACGTCGGTGTACTCCTCGACCAAGACCGACGCCCAGATCAGCGCGGCGGTCGCGGCAATCATCGACACCGCGCCGGGCGCCCTGGACACCCTGAACGAACTGGCCGCCGCCCTCGGCGACGACCCCAACTTCGCCGCCACGATCAACGCCGCCCTCGGCAACCGGGTCCGCGTCGACGCCGCCCAGTCGTTCACCGCACCCCAGCAGGCCCAGGGCCGCGCCAACATCGGCGCCGCCTCCGACGCGGCCCTGACCGCGCTGACGGCGAACGTCGGCGACACCAACACCAACTTCGTGACGACGTTCGAGGCTGGCCTGACGTGAGCCTGGCATCCGGTGTCTCAGCGCTGGCGACCCGGATAGCCCAGGAGATCAACTCCGTCCGGACCGCGCTGGCGGGCAAGGCCACGGACTCGGCCGTCGTCCACCTCACGGGCAACGAGACCGTCGCCGGGACCAAGACGTTCAGCGCGGCGCCGGTCATCCCGGTCGGCACGCTGGGCACGCACCCGGTCCGGCGTGACGACTCCCGGCTCTCCGATGCCCGCACCCCGACCGCACACAAGTCCTCGCACGCCACCGGCGGCAGCGACGCCCTGGCGCCCAGCGACATCGGCGCCCAACCCGTCGACGTCGACCTGACGACGATCGCGGGCCTGTCCCCGACCAACGGGTCAGTTCTGAAGCGTGTCTCGGGCGCCTGGGCGGGCGCGGCCCTCGTCGCGGCCGACGTGACCGACCTCGGTACCGCGGCCACGAAGGACGTCGGCACGACCTCGACGACCGTCGCGGCCGGGAACCGGGGCGTTCCCAGCGGCGGCACCGGCGGCCAGCTCCTCGCCAAGACCTCGGCGACTGACTACGCGCTCGGATGGGTCGATCCGCCCTCGGCCGGTGGGGGTGGGTCCAGCCCGTTGTCGGTCGCCGGGGTCGTCCCGTCCGGGTCGGTTACCCCGTCGATCGTCCACAACCTGGGGACGACCGACGTCACGGTGTGGGTGCGTGAGGTCGCGACCGGTATCTGGACGCCGGTCGCGAACGAGACGCTGGACGTCAACACGGTCCGGCTGACGTTCTCCACCGCGCCGACGTCGGGGCAGTACCGATACATCATCGCCACCGGCGGGTCCTACTCCGCCGACCAGCCGCGCGGGGTGATCGCCCGCGCCCGCCGCAACACCGGCAACATCACCATGGCCGCGAACACCACGTACCCGATCGTCGGCCTGTCCGCGCCGTTGCTGGCCGGGCGGATGTACCGGTTCCGGTCCCAGGCGGGGTTCTACGCCGACAACGGCCCGACCATCGCGGACGTGTTCCTGCGCTACACCACCGACGGGAGCACCCCGTCCGCGGCCTCGGCGGCGTTCGAGCACACCTCGGCCGTTCTCCCGGCCGGGGTGCGGGTGTCGACGGCGATCACCGACGACTTCTATGTCCCCCCGGCCAACCAGACCGTGGGGCTGGTCCTGTTCGCGACGATCATCGGTTCGACCGGCGCCGCCTGGGGTGCGACCTCGGACGCGTGGCCCGCGCGGATCACCGTCGAGGACGTCGGCCTGCCCGTCTCCGTCGGAGGGACGAACTACTGATATGGCCCTCATTCCGTTCAGGTCCGGCCGCGTCGACGACGCCGCCACCGTCGCGTACGCCGCCACGATCACCCCCGACGGGTCGCTGGGGTCCCGGTTCAACATCACCGCCACAGGCAACATCACCACCCTGAACGGGCCGTCGTCACCGCCGTCGGACCCGTACCTGGCCGAGTACGCGATCCTGGCGTCCGGTGCGACGAGGACGGTCACCGTCGCCTCGGGCGTGCGCACCTCGACCGGCGTCACCCGCGGCCCGTACTCGGTCCCGTCCGGGCAGGTGCTGTTCGTCCTGATGCGGTACTCCGCGCTGATCGCCGCGTACACGCTGGTGGCCGCGACGATCTCGGCGACCTGACCCATGACGATCAAGGTCTACTTCAACAACGACGACCCCGACATGGCCCCCCCGGCCTGGCGCGGGACGAACTGGGACAAGACCACCGGCGCCGTGGTCAAGGCGCTGGGCCTGGACAAGGTCGGCCCCAACGCGTCCGTGGCCCAGTCCGAGACCAGCACGTCGAGCACCTACGACATGGTCCAGGGCTCCTGGACGTCGGCGCCGTTCCTACGGGACGCCTCGATCGCCGCCACGGAGACGATCGGCCTCACCGTCGGCCGCCAGGCCAGCGCCGCATCGTCGTTCTACTCGGTGATCTACATCTACGTCATGGCCCCCGACGGCTCCGTCCGGGGCGTGCTCCAGAACAAGGTCGGTTCGAGCTACTGGGGCACGGGCCAGGCGAACGGCGGCTGGAACCCCGGCGTCGTGTCCGCGGTCAGCGCGCAAGCCGGGGACCGGCTGGTCTTCGAGATGGGGGTGCGCGCCGCCAACACCACGTCGTCGTCCAGGACGGCGACCATCTGGTACGGCGACGGCGGCGGCGCCGACTACGACGTGGCCACCCCCGACCAGTCCGGCGTCACGACGCGAGTGGGGAACGCGGTCCTGACCGGGTCTGGTCTGGAGTCGCTGTGGACCCCGCCGCCGCTGGAGCCTGGCCGGATGATGATGGCCGTCTAGCCCCGCCGGGATCGTGTTTGGCAAACCTAACTATGTCGGCGGAAACGGTGGTGAACTGACCGGTAATTGCCGGGTGAATGATCTTCGGAGTGTGTCCGATACGCCCGAAATGTCCAAAGTAAGCCCCCAATTAGTTGGGAGTTCTCCGCAAGATGCGAAACAGCGTGATACTTGGCAGTCTCGTCGCCCTCGGGCTCGCCACCATTGGCGCTGGCGTGGCCAGCGCGGACGTCGTGAACGTCGACGCCGACCGCGCCGGGAGTGCTGTAGGACAGCACATCCTCGACCACGCCAACATGGACATCGTCCACGGCGGCGTCCTGAACGACGCGACCGCCGACGTCCACCGTGGCGTCCTGAACGACCTGGGCGGCGTCCTGAACCTGGACGACGTCCTCCGCTGACCGAGGGCCGCTAGAGCGGCACCCCGCACCACACGGCCCCCCGCCGCGCCCACCCGCGCGGCGGGGGGCCGCTTTGTCGTGCCCCGGCGCAGTGTGTCGCCACACGGCGCGCTACGGTTTCGCCCGGATGGACTAGAGGGGGTCAGCGTGAGCACGACCGACGAACGTCCGGTGCCCGGCGTCGAGGCCGACACCGCGGCCGTCCAGTTGGACCCAGGGGCGCCCGCCGCCCGGATCGCCGGGTGTATCTGTCCGGCGTGGATCAACGGCTACGGCGCGGGTGTCCGGACCGGGCCGGGACGTATCGACCCAATCACCCATCTGGCCCACCCGGCCTGTCGCCTCCACGGCGTCCTGTAGCGCACGAACGCCCCTCCCGAGGGCTCTCCGGGAGGGGCGTTCGTGTCCCCGATGTTTGGCTGGTCGCGAACGTGGGTACTCCTAACGCCCACCGCTGGCGATATCGGCCAACAGTGTTGCGACGTAGCGCGCTGTGCCGTGACTTTCCCGGTGCAGGCGCATGGCCCGATCCCAGGACGGCCCGCCGTCGCCGGGGGGTGGTGACGTGCGATGACGCCCTGTCTCATCGTGGAACCGGTCACCCCTGGGGCCGCCGTTGGCCGGGTGGTCGTCGTCAAGCGTGCTCATGTCTCGTCGTCGCCTCTCGTGGTCGTGCCCGAACGACCTCACGGTAGGGCCAGCGCGCACGATGCGCTACAGCTCGCCACACAGCGACCCGGACGGCCCATGCCCGCAATCACGCTGAGTTAGAAGTGTGATCCGTAGTCATCGCGCGCTTATTAGCGCCGCACCGTGCCCTCGCCCGGCACGCGGTGCCACATTCAACCGATCCGGTATTGGAAACGTGCACAACGCGCGTCGCATTGCCCCCTCACGTGACGCCCGGTGCAATACACATCACGCGACGCGTCTAGTCTTACGCGTCGTGGCACACGATCGAATCCCGAGGGAAGGGCCGTCCACTGTGCCTAGCCACCGCGCCACACCCCGCCGCTGGTTCAAGCGGCGCCCCCAGCCCGAGACCCCCGCGCCCGCGCCCGTCGAGGCCGACGACACCGATCCCACGCCCACGCGCGCCGCATCCCCGGTCATCCGGACCGTCCCCGTCGACCCCCCGGCCCCCCTCGACGCCGACTCGGCCCCGACCAGCGTCATCCCCCGCATCCCCGCCGCCGACGCCGTGGTGGAACCCGCGCCCTCGGCGCCGAGCCGGGTCACGCTGCACTACCCCGACGGCCACACGCACGCCCTCGACTGCATGTACGACGGACCCAGCGCGTTCGACGCGACCCGCCACCGCTGGATCGCCGTCGTCCCCGATGAGGCCCGCCTGGTCAACGGCATGGTCGTCCGCGTCGACCGCAAGACCGTCCTGGCTGTGGCGTTGCGGGACAAGGCCGCCGGATGACAGCCCTGGGGGAGTCGGTGTCGCAGACCCACGACGAGCACATCGCCACCGTGGCCGCCCTCGTCGCGCTTGATCACCTCGTCGACGCCGACGAACGCGGCGACGAACCGGCCGCACAGGCGTGCCTCGACAAGGTCATGACCGAGTTCGTCTTCCGCAAGGCACCCAGCGCGGCGCCGTACCCGATGCTGGCCGCGACCCGCCTGGCGATCCTGTGCGGCGTCCTGGTCCGCCAGACCGCTGACCGGCTGACCGCTGACGCGTGCCCCGACCACCAGTACGGCATCCGACGGATCGTCGGCGGCCGGACCTGGGACACCCTGGACGCCCACGATCAGGTCGCCCTCGGCGCCGTCGTCACGGCGATGAACGGCCAATGGAACGACGCGCACCAGCTCCTCTATCGCTACGCGCTAGCCACCGGGCCGTCGGCGATGACTCAGACGTTCGTCTCCCTCCTGGCCATGCGCCGGGATTCTCGCGACGAACGACCACGACCCATGTAACCGACCACCCGAGAAAGGCCCCCCAAGTGGCACGACAAGAAACTGTGACGGTCGTCGACGACCTCGACGGCAGTCCGAACGCGTCCGCGACGACGTTCGGACTCGACGGGCGCGCGTACGACATCGACCTGTCCCCGGCCAACCGCGCCAAGCTCGACGGCATCCTGGCGCCGTTCATCGCCGCCGCGCGCCGCGCCCGCCCCGGCCGCGTCCCGGCCCGCTCGAACGGCTACGCCGCCGTCGCGGCGGCCCGCCGTCGCCCGGCCCCCAACCGTGAGCAGAACCAGGCGATCCGCGACTGGGCCAAGCGCCAGGGGATGGACGTGTCCGACCGGGGCCGCATCCCCGCCGAGATCGTCGACGCCTACAACGAGGCCCACCGCCCCGAGGCCACCCAGCGGCCCGGCGTGAACGGGACCCCGGTCGCGACGGAGACGACGGCCGCCGCGGTCCCCGCCCAGCGGGCCGACACCACAACCGCCGACGCCCCGATCACGACGTACGCGACGCGGGCCGAGCGGAACAAGGCGATCCGGGCCTGGGCCGGACCCGCCGGGGTCAACGTCGCGCCCCGCGGCGCGATCAGCGACGACGTCCTGGCCAAGTTCGAGGCCGCCAACGGCCCCACCGCGATTGAGCAGCAGGACGCGTGACCGCGTTGACCGAACGGCCCCTATCGATCCAAGGCGAACGACACCAGCGCGAACCCGTCCCGCTGGCCACCGACGGCGACGTAGACGCCTACGTCGACGGCGCCTCGGACGGCGTACTGGCGTGCCGGGCCCGAGGCCGACACCTGTTCGCCCCACCGGACCGCACGCGGCTGGTGTTCGACGACATCACCGACGACGACCTCCTGGTCCGGCACGTCCAGTGTCAGTCGTGCGGCCTGGCGTGGTTCCGCGAACTGTGGGACACCGTCGGCCGTGGCCGGAACCAGCGCGTCGAGTTCATCGACGGCCGCCTGGAGTACCGGCCTGACCCGCGCACCGGGGAGCGCTACCAGTCGCCCCCCGGCCGCGGGCGCATGACCCCGCGCCAGGTGCGCGGGTCGATGGCGACCGCCGCCCTGGCGGGCCAGTCCATCGCGAGGATCAAGGCGCAGCTACGCGCCGCGCGACAACCGTAGGGGGAGCGATGAACGACGTTCCGTGGGTGGTGCGCCACCGCCACCGACTGGGCCTGATCGTGATCAGCGGCGCCGTGTACGTCATGGCGACCGTCGGCATGATCGGCGTCCCGGTCGCGCTGGCGTTCGTCGGCGGCCTACTGGTCGGTGACGACCCGGTGGGCCTGTGGGCGGTCATGGCCGCCGCCGCGGTCGCGTCGTTCTGGGTGTCGCGGCTGGTGCTGTGCGGACTGTGGTGGGTCCGCACCGGCACCTGGGACTGGCGCCGGACCCGCATCACGCGGTCCATCCGCGCTGGCTGGGGCGGCCGTCGATGACCGCCCCAGCCACCCCGCCGTCCCCGCTGTTGACCGTCCCCGAGGTCGCCGCGCTGTTGCGGGTGTCGCGGATGACCGTCTACCGACAGATCAACTCAGGAGAGCTGCCATGCGTCAAGGTCGGCCGATCGTTCCGCGTCCCGCGCCAGGTCGTGCGGGACATCCTGGGCGACGCATGCCCCGAGGGTCTGTGACCGAGGCCGAGGCCCTGGCGATGCTCGACGACCTGTACGGCCAGCTCCCGGCGATCGAGTGCAAGGGGTTGTGCCACGACACGTGTACCTCGATCGACGCGTCCGAACTGGAACGCCGCCGGATCGCCGCCGCCGGGGTCAACCTCCCCGACGAACCCGCCGCCGACCGGGTGGCCCGGCTCCGCCCCGACGCCCACGGCCTCGTCGACGTCGCCCGCGCCCGGCCCGAGGACCGCCGCTGCCCAGCCCTCGGCCCGCTGAACAACTGCACCGTGTACGAGGTCCGGCCGTTCGTGTGCCGGGCGTTCGGCCTGGTCCACCAGCGGGAGAACCCGCTCCCGCACACCGGCCCGATGATGTGCGACCACGGGTGCATCCCCGACGGCACGATCAGCCTGGCCGAGTTCGGCCGGATCGTGGTCGCGATCGAACGCCTATCCCAGGAGGTCACCGGCGTGGCCAGGTTGCCGCTGTGACCGTCGACGTGGAGGACGACGCCCTGTTCGCTGGCCTCGACCTGATCGGCCGCACCGGCGCCCGCCAGGTGGAGATCGGGTATCTGAACGAGGGCGTACCGGTTCACCTGGCGGACTGGTACTGCTCCGCGCACTACCGCGGGGCGCGGATCATCGTCGAGCACCACCGCGGGCCCGTCGAGGCCGTCGAGGCGATGGTCCGGCGCCTGCTGACCGGCGGCCGGTGCACGCACTGCGGGGGCCTGACGGCGCTGTCGGACGACGGCGCGACGGCCTACCCCGGCGCCCACATGGCCGACGGGACGACCTGGACCCTCGACGAGATCACCGCCGCGGGCCAGTGCCGGTACACCCGCGTTAGCCGCAAGTGGGTGCGCGGCTGTGAGGGCCGAACCCCGCGGGAACGGCCAGGCGCCCGAGGCCGCCGCCCCAAGGCCAAGCCGAAACGGAGGCGATGACAGATGACGATGTTCTTCGGACCCCGCTGGGACGCGCCCCTACTCGACGACCCCGAGGCCGTCCAGCTCCCCGAGACCCCCACCTACGCCCGGTGCCTGCGGTGCCGAGAACTGTTCGTCGAGGGCGACCAGGGATACGTCCAGCCCTACATCGGTAGCGGCCTGGACCCCGACTTCCTCGTGGGCCTGCGCAACGTCTACGGCCGCGGGGTCAGCCTCACGGCCACGCACCGCGAATGCCAACTGGCCGGGGTCGTCGGGCACGTCGTTGGGGTTTGCGCGTGCACCGGCTGGGACCCCTACAGTCGCGACGCCGCCCGAGAGGTCCAGCGCCGAGTCCACGCGGGGGCGCTGGGATGAGCCTGGCCCAGGTGTTGCGCGACGCGCTGATGCGCCGCGCCGCCGACCGGTCCGGCGGCCGGTTCCTCGCCGACCAGCCCGAACGACCGTGCTGGCACTGTGGCCAGCCGACCCGATACGTCGAGATCAACTTCGAGGCCCCACTCCATCCCGGCCCGTGCGCCGACCAGAAAGAGATCGAGTACTGGCGCGCCACGGCCGAGGACCACCGACCCCCAAGGGAGACACGCCCGTGACCACAACCACTGACACCCCCGACGCCCCGCCCGACGCCGACGCCCAGGCGCGCCAAATCGCCGACGACGTCCTGGCCACTGTGGACTCCGCCACCGCCAACCCCGACCAGCCCGACGAGACCCACCTGCCCGAGGGGTACCTCCTGGTCCTGGCCCTGCGGGAGACGGACACCCCGTGCGACCGGTGCGGCGAGGACGACCAGCGCGACCCGCACAACCGCACGGAGTTGGCCGTGTTCAACCGGATGGACCCCGAGGCCGCGCTGTCGGTCCTCGCCTCGGCCATGCGCCACATCGGCGACCGCGCCGGAATCGGCGTCCAGTTCGGCAGCTCGGAGGGCCTGATGGCCGCCATGGCCGCCATGGCCGCGGGCATGGGCGGGATGCGCCGCCCCGACGAGGACGACGCCCCGGCCACGAACGTCGGCCAGTACCTCTGATCATGAGCGGCGTCACGATCCCCGAGTCGCCGTACGGCGTGTTCCGGCCCGAGGCGTTCCCGTTCACCATCGAGGCGATCCGCGACCTCGGCACCCCCGACGAGACGGTGGTGTGGTCGATCGAGGTCCCCGACGCGGGCGTGGTCGACATCCCCAAACCGCGCGACGGCGTCCGCGTCGCTGTGCGGTTCCGATTCGCCACCGGCGACGTGTGGACCTACCCGGCGCCGCCATGACCGACGACGACCACCGGCACCGCGAACGCCTCATCAGGTGGGCGCTGTGGGCCATCCCCACCGCCGCCCTGGTGTTCCTGGCCGCCCGGTCGTGCCTGGGCCGCTGACGGCCCACACAGACAGCCGTGACGACGCACTGGGGCCGCGCGTCAAGGTGTAGGCCCCCGGCCCCGCCGCCGACATGGCGCGCGGCGAGGCTGGGGGCGAAACCCCGTATCAACGAAAGGCGACGACATGACCACCGACAAGACCAACCCCAACGCCGACGACCTGTTCGCGCTGGTGATCCGACCCGACACCAACGTTGCGCCCGAGCGCGTCCCGTTCAAGCGTGAGCGGCTCCTCGACGTCCTGTACGAGCTGATCGAGGACGGCGAACGCCAGGGCGTCGACGCAACCAGCGCCATCCCCACCCCGTGGGGCGACGTCCGCGCCTACGTCGGCGGGCACTCGGCCCTGGTCCCCGACGTCCCCACGAACAGCCTGGCGCTGGCGATGGTCCGCGCCTACGGCTACCACGCCCCCGACCTCCGCGGGACGGTCGTCATCGTCGGCGACGTCGACCCCGACGGCTGGAACGGGTCGTGCCCCGAGGGCCTGGCCGCCCGCGCCGAAGAGGTATCAGCGATCCACCGGGCGCACCAGTGAGAAAGCCACGCGCCAGTGAGCGCACCCACACCTGCCCCGGCGGATGCGGACGCCAGGTCCCGGACCGCTACTACGCGTGCGGGCCCGACTGGGAACGGCTGCCCAAGGAGTTCCGCGACGCGATCACCGGCAACGAACGCGGCACCGTCGAGCACGTCGACGCGATGCTGAACGCGCGCCTGTGGTTCCGAGGGGAGGACCCGCGGCCGTGAGCGCCCCATCCCCGGCCGTGATGCCGTCGCGGCGCCTCGTGTCCGTCCCCGCCCCACCGGACCCGGACCCCGTCCCGGCGATGCCGCCCTACCGGGCCGCCGACGTCGAGTACGACGCCCAGTGTTCGTTCGGGTACTGGAACCACCCGTGCCCGCACCGGGGGTGCTCGACGCCCGTCCCGAACCACCGCACCCTGTGCACCAGACACGAGGACTGATCGATGGAACTGGCCCTGTCCGTTCAGCCGGACCCCGACACCGTCCTGGCCCCGGCCCCGATGGGCCCGGACAGCGAACCGTGCGAGTCGTGCGGGACCCCCGTGCAGTACGTCGACCTCCTCGCCCTGGCGCGGCTGTGCGCGGGCCTGGACGTCGCCGAGCAGAACCCCCGCATGGTCGACACCGAGGCCACCCAGGACGCCGACGGTGGCGTGTCGTGGACGTTGCGCCACCACACCCCCGAGCGGTGCGCCGAGTTCCGCCAGGACGCCCGGTGAGGGCCGTCGGGGTGACCGCCACCCGGTACGGCCTCTCGGCGCAACAGCGCGAACACGCACACCTGATGCTGCGAGGCTTGCAACTGATCCACGGCGCCGACGAGTTGCACCACGGCGATTGTGTCGGGGGTGACGCCGAGGTCGCCGACATCGCCCGCCGCCTCGGGTACGTCCTCGTCGCTCACCCGCCGACCGCCGAGGGCCTCCGCGCGTTCGTGCCGTCGGACCGGACGATGCCGCCCGCGCTGTACCTGGACCGGAACCGCAACATCGTCGACGCCGTCTGGTTCCTCCTCGGCTACCCCGACAGCCGCCTGGAACGCCAGCGGTCCGGGACCTGGTCGACGATCCGCTACGCCCGCCGCACCCGCCGCCTCCGGATGGTGGTCGCCCCCGATGGCGCGTGCATCGACCTGCCCGCCGAGGACGTGTCATGACAGCCCCGGAAGCCGAGCACCGGCAAGTGGCCTGCATGGCTACGTCGTGGGACAGCGGCGGCCACTACCCGCCGCGTCGCTGGTTCGTGGTGTGTTCCTGCGGGGAACGCGTCGACGGCCTGGCCGATCAGATAGCGGCGTCCGATTGGCGGCGCGCCCATCTGGACGGCCCGGCTGTGGTGGGTCCCCGATGACCCCGGCCGAGAAGGCGGCCCGGACTCTGGCGGCCCGCAACCGTGAACGGATGAGGGCGGCGGTCGTACGCACCGTGGACGAGGCGCCGCCGCTGACCCCCGCCCAACGGGACCGGATCGCGAGCATCTTCCTGCGCCCGGCCGACCGTCAGGACCGCGCGCGATGAGTCGCGCCGTCGAGGCCGCGAACGAACGACGACGCGCCGCCGCCCGCGAACGCGGCGAGGCCACGTACCCGGCCGAGGTGATCGAACTGTGGCCCGCGTGCGTCGTGTGCGGGTGGCCGATCCGCCGCAACGTCGACGGCCCAGGGCCGGGCCTGTGGCGTGCCTGCCGCTGTCCTGACGTCCTGTGGCGGGTCGACCCCGTCGAGGGCGGCTGGGAACGGCGCGTCGTGGACCTGAACCCACCGCTGACCGAGAGGACTACGCCGTGACCGACCGCCTCGACGCCGCCGCCGCGGTCCTACACGCCCGCCACGTCGGCTGGACGTGGCGCCGCTGGCTCCCCACCACCGGCCCGCACGCGTGCGCCGAGTGCCGCGCCGTCGTGGACGTCCTCGCCGACATCCTCGGCCCCGTCGAGGGCCGGTCAGAACGAGTCGGCCCAGTCGTCCGGCCGCCGGTCCCGCGGACCGCGCCATAGCGGCGTCGTCATCCGCACGAACGACAGGCCGCGTTCACCGCGCCACCGCGCCAGCGCCCGCGCGTCGAGTTCGGCGCGGTCGGCCGCCGTCAGCGGGTGCGGGTCGTCGACCGTGTCCAGATGCGCCGAGCACACGGCCACCCGGTAACCGGCCCGCGTGTGCGGGTACCACCGGGTGCCCATGTGCGTCGGCGCGTCGGGGCACAGCGCCGGGTACGACCGCGGCCCCCGGTCGACGATCACCGCGCACCCAGGGCAGTCGACCGGGCCGTGCGACCGACCGTCGGTCAACCCTCGTCGTCGTCCTCGGCGTCTGGGATGGCCACAGCGCGCCGTGGGACGCCCGCCAGGATGTCCCGGACGTGTCGCCGCTGTTCCGGTGTCAGTGGCGGTGCGGCGTCGACCAGGGCCGCGATGCGGGCCGCGCGTGCCGCCTCGTCAGGGTCGACCGGACGTCGGTCGTCGTTGTCAGCCATCGAACCGTCCCCCACATTTCCGGCAGACCAGTCCGCCGCCTGGCCGGGCGGTGGTGTCGTGTTCGCCCCCGGCTGGGCACGGGCCCGTGTACCCGCGGGCCCGCCACTCGGGCAGATGGGGCCGTTCGCGCCCCAGGACCGTGTCGTCCCCGTGGCCGGGGTAAACCCAGGTCTCATCGGGGAGAACCCCGAATATCCGCTGGTCAAGGTCGGTAATGATCGATTCGTAGTCGGCCTGGCTTGTGCACCGTCCTGGACCCCCTGGGAACAGGGTGTCGCCGGTGAAGACGGTGCCCAGGTCCTCGGCGTAGAGGCAGGTGGAGCCGGGGGAGTGGCCCGGCGTCGTGATCGCGCGCAGCGTGACCCCGCCCGCGGTGAGCACGTCGCCGTCGTTCAGCTCGCGGTCGGGCCTGCGGTCCGGCCAGGTCATCTCCCACAGGGGGGCCTCGGCCGGGTTCAGCAGGATCGGCGCGTCGAACCGGTCGGCCAGCGCGGGGGCCTGGTTGACGTGGTCGTCGTGGGCGTGGGTGCACACGACGGCCACGACGCGGCGACCCGCGACCGCCTCGGTGATCTTCTCCAGGTCGTGGGCGGCGTCGACGACGATGACCTCGTTCTCGTCGCCGACGATCCACACGTTGTTGTCGACGTCCCACGTGCCGCCGTCGAGGGAGAACGTCCCCGAGGTCACGACGTGGTCGACGGGCGGCATCAGAGCACCACCACCGACCGCAGGACCTCGCCGCGCTCCATGCGGTGGAACGCCTCCTCGACGGCGTCGAGCCCGATCTCCTCGGACACGAACTTGTCGAGCGGGAGCCTGCCCTGCAGGTAGAGGTCGATGTAGGCGGGGAAGTCGCGGGTGGGCAGGCAGTCGCCGTACCAGGACGACTTCGTCGCGCCGCCGCGGCCGAAGATCTCGATCATCGGGACCTCGAAGGTCATGTCCGGCGTCGGGACGCCGACCAGGACGGCGGTGCCGGCGAGGTCGCGGGCGAAGAACGCCTGCTTGAGGGTCTCCGGCCGGCCGACCGCGTCGACGACGACGTCGGCGCCGTTGCCCCCGGTGAGCTCTTTGATCGCCTCGACGGCGTCGACCTCGCGCGAGTTGACCAGGTGCGTCGCGCCGAAGCCCTTGGCCCACTCCAGCTTGGTGGGGTCGACGTCGACGGCGATGATCGTGGTCGCCCCGGCGAGGTTCGCGCCCGCGATGGCCGCGTTGCCGACGCCGCCGCAGCCGATGACCGCGATGGAGTCGCCGCGCCCGATCCCGCCGGTGTTGATCGCGGCACCCAGCCCGGCCATCACGCCGCAGCCGAGCAGGCCGGCCGCCGCGGGCCGGGCCTCGGGGTTGACCTTGGTGCACTGGCCGGCCGCGACCAGCGTCTTCTCGGCGAACGCGCCGATCCCGAGCGCGGGCGAGAGCTCCGTGCCGTCGGCCAGCGTCATCTTCTGCGACGCGTTGTGGGTGGCGAAGCAGTACCACGGCTTGCCCTTGCGGCAGGCCCGGCACTCGCCGCAGACCGCGCGCCAGTTGAGGACCACGAAGTCGCCGGGGGCGACCTCGGTGACGCCCTCGCCGACGGCCTCGACGATGCCCGCGGCCTCGTGGCCCAGCAGGAACGGGAACTCGTCGTTGATACCGCCCTCGCGGTAGTGCAGGTCGGTGTGGCAGACCCCGCACGCCTGGATCTGCACGACCGCCTCGCCGGGGCCGGGATCCGGGATCGTGATCGTCTCGACCGAGACGGGTGCGCCCTTGGAGTGGGCGACGACCGCGCGGACCTGTTGCGACATGGCTGACTCTCCCGGTTGCTCGGTTCGACGCGGATCACGGCCGCATCGCTGGCAGCTTGTCATGTTGCCCTAGCGACCCGGATCACGCGTGCCTCATCGTGGCTGCCTGTCGGGTTAGGTTCCGGGGGTGATCGAGCGAGTCGACGACGACGGCGTCGCGGTCCTGACGATGGCCCACGGGCCCGTCAACGCGATGGACATCGAGCTGTGCCGGGCGGTGGCGGAGACCTTTCGCGGGCTGGCCTCGGATCCCGCACGCGCGGTCGTGCTGACCGCGGGCGGTGGCTCCTTCTCCGCGGGGGTGGACCTCAAGCGGTTCCTCGACGGCGGGGCGCCCTACGCCGAGGAGTTCCTGCCTGCGCTCGCGGACAGCTTCCGCGCGGTGTTCGACCTGACCAAGCCGGTAGTGGCCGCGGTCAACGGGCACGCCATCGCGGGCGGCTGCGTCCTCGCTGCGTGCGCCGACGTCGTGCTGATGGCCGACGGCAAGGGCCGGATCGGCGTCCCGGAGCTGAAGGTCGGCGTCCCGTTCCCGCGGATCGCGCTGGAGGCCATGCGGTTCGCCGTCGGCGAGACGACGGCCCGCCGGATGATCACCGGTGCCGGCACCTACACGGCCGCCGACGCGCACGGTCTCGGGCTCGTCGACGAGATCGTCGACCCCGGCGAGCTGCGCGACCGGGCCGTCGCCGCGGCCCGCGCCATGGCCGACGACGTCCCGGCCGACACCTTCGCCGTCACCAAGGCCGCGCTGCGCCGCGAGGCGAGCGAACGCGCCGACCGCTACGCCGACGACGACGAGGCCGTCCTGCGGCTGTGGAGCACGCGTGCGACCGACGGGTGGGTCGCCGAGTACCTCGCCCGCGTCACCCGGCGGTAGCCGGTTCGTGCTGCCGCACACCGCCGTCGGCGACCCGGCCGGCGGTGTCCGTCGTGCGTGGCTCGGGCAGCGGCGAGCTCGTCGGACCGGCCGGGACTCCCGACGGGGAGCCGCACGGCCCGGGGCGAGCACCGCTACACGTTCACATCCGAGTAACGGCTCGGCCCAAGGGCCGCAGGGGCCGCTAGCGTCTCGGCCCATGGGATCATCGCGGGCGGCGCTCGGGATCGGGGTCGTCGCCGGGGTCGGTCGTCCGGGGCCGTCGCGGATCGCGGCACCGACGCCAGAAGGCCTCCTCGACGTCGGTGCGCTGGCGACCACCGAGAACACCGCGTTCGCCGACCTCCTCACCCACCCGACGCTCGACGCGCTGCTCGCGGCAGGTCGAGGCGCGTGGAGCGACGTCCTCGGCTGGCTGCGCGAGCGGCTCGCCGACCCGGCACGGATCGGGCCGTTCCTGCTGCCGCCCCACGGGGTGACGCCGGTGCTGCCGTTCACCGTCGCCGACTACGTCGACTTCTACGCCTGCGAGCAGCACGCGATGAACGGCTCCGAGATCCTGCGCCCCGGCACCGCCCGGACGGCGCCGAACTGGCGGCACCTGCCCGTCGCCTACCACGGCCGGGCCGGGACGGTCGTGGTGAGCGGGACGCCCGTCGTCCGCCCGCGGGGGCAGCGCGCGGCAGGCGACTGGGGGCCGACGCGGCAGCTCGACGTCGAGGCCGAGCTGGGGTTCGTGTGCGGCGGCCCACCCCGCCCCGCGGGCGAGCCCGTACCGATCGACGAGGCGCTGGACCACGTGTTCGGCGTCGTGCTCCTCAACGACTGGTCCGCGCGCGACATCCAGTCCTTCGAGTCGCGCCCCCTCGGACCGATGCTGGGCAAGTCCTTCGCGACGGCGATCTCGGCCTGGGTGACCCCGCTCGACGCGCTGGCGGGCGCCTGGGTCGACCCGCCCCCGCGCGACCCGGAGCCGCTGCCGTACCTGCGCGGCAAGGCCGACCGCGGGCTCGACGTGACGATGGAGGTGCGGGTGGGTGGCACGCTCGTCTCGTCGCCGCCCGCGGCCGACCTGTACTGGACGCCCGCGCAGCTCGTCGCGCACCTGACGTCGAACGGTGCGTCGCTGCGCCCCGGCGACCTGCTCGGCTCCGGCACCGTCTCGGGCGGACGCCGTGAGCAGTGGGGCAGCTTCCTCGAGCTGTCCTGGGGCGGTGTGGACCCCGTCGCGCTCGACGACGGCACCACCCGCACCTACCTCGAGGACGGCGACGAGGTCGTCATCACCGCGACGTTCCCCGGCCCCGACGGTGCGCGGCTCGCCCTGCCGGAGGTGCGCAACCGGGTGCTCCCGGCACGCTGAGCGGCCCCGGGCCCGCCGCGGGCGCCGCTCGCGGGGTCAGAGCGGGCGCAGCGGGTCCGGCGTGCCGAGTGCGTCCGCGACGAAGGGCGGGATCTCGCGCTTGCCGGAGCCGTCGGTCGCGATGACGACGTAGGTCGTGCGGCCCGCGCAGGTGACCTCGTCGCCGCGGCGGACGTCGAAGTCGAGGACGAAGCTGGTGCGGCCCAACCGCGCCGTCGAGACCGCGACGCCGATCTCGTCGCCCCAGCCGACCCCGGTCCGCCAGTCGATCTCCGAGCGCACGAGCTGGACGTCGTAGCCCTGGCCGAGCATCTGCGGGTAGGGCAGCCCGCGGTGGGCGAGGAACGCGGCCATGGCCTCGTCGAACCAGGCCAGGTACCAGGCGTTGAAGACGACGTTCTGGGCGTCGACCTCCAGGTAGCGCACCGTCACCGGGAAGACGAACGGCTCGGTCACCGCGCGCCCTCCGGCGGCGCGAACACGACGACGATCGAGAGGTCCTCGCTGACGTCGTCGAACTGGTGGTGCTCGCCGGCCGGGACGAACACGACGCTGCCGGGCCCGACCTCGTGGTCGCCGTCCCGGGTGCGTAGCGTCGCGCGGCCGCGGACGACCATGTAGACCTCGTCCTCGACGTGCGGGTGCTGGCCGTCCTTGCCGCCCACCGGGATGCAGTAGGTGCCGACGGACAGCGCGGCGGAGCGGACGTGTTCGCGGTACTGGTTGGGTTCACCGTCGCGCACGGCGAAGACGCCGGCGGCTCGCAGGATCTCCACGCGCTGAACGTATACCGGCGGCCGGGCCCGACGCGTCGGCCGACCGGCCCGGCGCCGCCGACCGGCCGTTGCCCGCCCGCGGGCGGCGTGCGAACATGTGTTCGGGCCGCTGGTCGGGGGGAGTGTCGTGGCGACGGAGATCCTGCGGATGCACTGCTGCGGCGTCGAGTGGGTGGGCGCCGACAGGGCGCACTGCTGCCGGCGGACGGGCGGGTGCGGCGCGGTGTACGACGACGCCGCGCTGTGGGACGCGCACCGCCGGGCCGGTCGCTGCCGCGACCCGCGGGAGCTCGACCTCGTGCAGACGCGCAACGGGATCTGGCTGCGTCCGACGGCCTGACGACGCGGCCTCCGATCGACACGGCCTCTGATCGACACGGCCTCTGATCGACACGGCCTCTGATCGACACGGCCTCCGGCCGGGCGTGCCGGCGCCCGGTCCCGACGGCGTCCGGGTCAGCCCACCTGGTCGCGGATCGTCCGGTTGACCGCGCGGCCGAAGGCGGCGACCAGGCCCTGCACGGTGATCGGCTTCAGCCGGGCGAGGGCCGCGGCGAGGCGGACCCGTTGCGCCGCAGGACGTCCGGCGTCGCGGTAGGGCTGCAGGACCTCCCGCTGGAACAGTTCCATCAGGTCCTCGGCGAGCGCGGTGGTGTGGGCGGCGATCAGCGCCTGGGAGTCGCGCAACAGCGTCGGAGGCAGGCCCGAGTCGAGCATGTCCAGGCCCGGACCCAGTGCGCCGTGCAGCCGGACGGTGCCGTCGTCGAGGACTTCGACGATGCCGAGGGTCTGCAGGTCGGCGACGGCGGCGTCGTCGAGCGGGCGGCCGGCGCGCCGGTCGAGCTCGTCGCGGGAGACGTCCTCGAGGTGCTCGGGGACCCACGGCGTGAGCAGTGCGCGGTGCAGGGCGAGGTCCTCGGGGCCGGCGTCGTGGGGCACCCGGCCGAGATGGCGTTCGATCGCCGCGAGGGTGAAGCCGAGCGCGGACATCTCCCCGATCAGCTCCAGCCGCGCGACGTGCTCGGGGCCGTACAGCCCGGTCCGGCCGCGCAGCCGCGGCGGCCCGATGAGACCGCGACCTGCGTAGAAGCGGATGGTCCTGACACTGATCCCGGTGCGTTCGGCGAGCTGGTCGACGGTCAGCTCGGCGGCCGGGCCCGCGCCGGCCGGCTCGGCGGCCGGGCTCGTCTCCGGGCTCGCGGGCGGGCTCGCGGGCGCGGTCGGGTGCACTGCCATGTCAGGAGGCTACGACGACCTTGACCTATGTGACAGTGCTGCTGTAACAAAGATGGTGCCGACAGAGCCGTCCTCAGCCGAGAGGGCCGTCCTCAGACGAGAGGTCCGCATGAGCCAGATTCCCGAGGCCTACATCTACGACGCGATCCGGACCCCACGTGGCCGGGGCAAGGCCTCCGGCTCGCTGCACGAGGTCAAGCCGATCTCCCTGGTCGTGGACCTGATCCACGAGCTCCGCAACCGGTTCCCGGGGCTCGACCCCGCCACGATCGACGACGTCGTGCTCGGCGTCGTGTCCCCGATCGGCGACCAGGGCGGCGACATCGCCAAGGCTGCCGCGATCGCCGCCGGGCTCCCGCACACCGTCGCCGGTGTGCAGCTCAACCGCTTCTGCGCGTCCGGCCTCGAGGCCGTCAACACCGCCGCGCAGAAGGTGCGGTCCGGCATGGAGGAGATGGTCCTCGCCGGGGGCGTCGAGGCCATGTCCCGCGTCCCCATGGGGTCCGACGGCGGAGCCTGGGCCATGGACCCGGAGACGGCCTACGACACCGGCTTCGTGCCCCAGGGCATCGGCGCCGACCTCATCGCGACGCTCGAGGGCTTCTCGCGCACCGACGTCGACACCTTCGCCGTCGAGTCGCAGACCCGGGCCGCCAAGGCCTGGGCCAACGGCTACTTCGCCCGCTCGGTCGTCCCGGTCAAGGACCGCAACGGCCTGCCCGTCCTGGAGCGCGACGAGCACGTCCGGGCCGGCACGACGCTGGAGAACCTGGCCGGGCTCAAGCCCTCGTTCGAGATGATGGGCGCCGAGGGTGGTTTCGACGCGGTCGCCCTGCAGCGCTACCACTGGGTCGAGAAGATCGACCATGTGCACCACGCCGGGAACTCGTCCGGCATCGTCGACGGCGCCGCCCTCTGCCTGATCGGCACCGAGGCCGCCGGCGCGGCCGCGGGGATGACCCCGCGCGCCCGGATCGTCGCCACGGCGCTCTCCGGCGCCGACCCGACGATCATGCTCACCGGTCCCGCGCCCGCGAGCCGCAAGGCGCTCGCCAAGGCCGGGCTCACCGTCGACGACATCGACCTCTTCGAGATCAACGAGGCCTTCGCCGCCGTCGCGCTGCGCTACATGCGCGACATGGGGATCTCCCACGAGATCACCAACGTCAACGGCGGCGCCATCGCCATGGGACACCCGCTCGGTGCGACCGGCGCGATGATCCTCGGCACCCTCGTCGACGAACTGGAACGCCGGGACCTGCGCCGCGGCCTCGCCACGCTCTGCGTCGGCGGCGGCATGGGCATCGCGACGATCGTGGAGCGTGTGTGAGATGACCTCTGTGGAGAACGGCGAGCAGCAGGCCGTCCGCTGGGAGAAGGGTGCCGACGGGATCGCCGTCGTCACCCTCGACGACCCCGGCAAGAGCGCCAACACCATGAACGACCGCTACAAGACGGCCATGGGTGCGACCGTCGACGCGCTGGTCGCGGCGAAGGACGAGCTCGCCGGCGTGATCATCACGTCGGCCAAGAAGACGTTCTTCGCCGGTGGCGACCTCGAGGCCCTCTCGGCGGCACAGCCGTCCGACGCCGGCGCCGTGATGGAGAACGTCACCGAGATCAAGGCGCAGCTGCGCAAGCTGGAGACGCTCGGCAGGCCCGTCGTCGCCGCCATGAACGGCACCGCGCTCGGCGGCGGCCTGGAGATCGGGCTCGCCTGCCACCACCGCATCGGCCTCGACGCGCCCGGCGTGGTCTACGGGCTGCCCGAGGTGACGCTGGGCCTGCTGCCCGGCGGCGGTGGCGTCACCCGCATCACCCGCATGCTCGGGATCATGAACGGCTTCATGCAGGTCCTCGCGCAGGGCCAGCGGCACAAGCCGGCCAAGGCGCTGGAGATCGGGATCGTCGACGAGCTCGCGTCGACGCCCGAGGAGATGCTGGAGAAGGCGCGCGCCTGGATCGCCGCCAACCCGGACGCGGCCCAGCCCTGGGACAAGCCCGGTTTCAAGGTTCCCGGCGGCACCCCGGCCCAGCCGAAGCTCGCCGCGATCCTCCCGGCGTTCCCGGCCAACCTGCGCAAGACGCTCAAGGGCGCTCCGATGCCCGGTCCGCGCAACATCCTGGCGGCGGCCGTCGAGGGCACTCAGGTCGACTTCGACACCGCCCTGCGCATCGAGTCGCGCTACTTCGTCGAGCTCGTCGTCGGTCAGGTCTCGAAGAACATGACCAAGGCGTTCTTCTTCGACCTGCAGGCCATCAACGGCGGCCGCTCGCGTCCCGACGGCTTCGAGAAGTGGCAGCCGCGCAAGGTCGCGGTCCTCGGCGCCGGGATGATGGGTGCGGGCATCGCGTACTCGTGCGCCCTGTCGGGCTGGGAGGTCGTGCTCAAGGACGTCTCCCTGGAGGCCGCCGCCCGCGGGAAGGCGTACTCCGAGGGGCTCGTCGCCAAGGGTGTGAAGCGCGGGAAGACCACCCTGGAGAAGGGCGAGGCGCTGCTGCAGCGCATCACGCCGACCGACGACTACAACGACCTCGCCGGCTGCGACATCGTCATCGAGGCCGTCTTCGAGTCGGTGGCGCTCAAGCAGGAGGTCTTCCGCGAGGCCATGAAGGTGATCGAGCCCGACGCGTTGCTCTGCTCGAACACCTCGACGCTGCCGATCACCGAGCTCGCCGCGGGCCTCGACCGCCAAGGCGACTTCATCGGCCTGCACTTCTTCTCGCCCGTCGACAAGATGCCGCTCGTGGAGATCATCCGTGGCGAGCGGACGTCCGACGCGGCGGTGGCGAAGGCGTTCGACGTCACGCTCGGGATGCGCAAGACCCCGATCGTCGTCAACGACAGCCGCGGCTTCTTCACCAGCCGCGTCATCGGGACGTTCATCAACGAGGGCGTCGCGATGCTGGCCGAGGGCATCGACCCGCAGACGATCGAGCAGGCGTCGTCGCAGGCCGGGTACCCCGCGCCCGTGCTGCAGCTGCTCGACGAGCTGACGCTCACCCTGCCGCAGAAGATCCGGCTCGAGTCGAAGGCCGCCGCAGGGGACTCGTGGGTGGCCCATCCCGCCGACGCGATCGTCGATCGGCTGGTGGAGCTCGGGCGCCCCGGCAAGTCGGGCGGCGCCGGGTTCTACGAGTACGTGGACGGCAGGCGCGCCGGGCTCTGGCCGGGGCTGCGCACCGAGTTCGGCGCGACGAACCACGACGTCGACCTGCACGAGCTGTCGGAGCGGATGCTCGTCATCGAGGCGCTGGAGACGCAGCGCTGCTTCGACGAGGGCGTGCTCGAGACGGTGCCGGACGCCAACATCGGCTCGATCTTCGGCATCGGCTACCCGGCCTGGACCGGGGGCGTGGTGCAGTACGTCGAGGGCTACCCGGGTGGCGTCGCGGGCTTCGTCGCCCGTGCCGACGAGCTCGCCGCCAAGTACGGCGAGCGCTTCCGGGTGCCGGACTCGCTGCGCGCCCGGGCGTCGGCCGCCGCGGCGTAGGCCCGCGGGGGCGTGCGCCCCGAACGTCAGGAACGGCACTTTCCCGCAGCTGGACTGCGGGAAAGTGCCGTTCCTGCACACAGGGGGCGGCCTGCGCCGCCGACCCGGCCGCCGCTCACAGGGTGGCGGAGAGGGCGACGTCGCGCAGGTCGCCGCCGCGGGCGAGGACGGCACGCTGGGCCACGGCGCCGGTGCCGCGGGACTGCACGTCGGCGAGCAGCGACTTGACCGTCGCCGCGTCGCCCGCCTCGTCGAGCGCGTCGCCGACGTGCCGCAGCAGCAGGTCGAGCACGTCGGGCGCCGGGGCGGGGCGCCAGGTGCGGGGATCGAGCAGGGAGCTGTCCAGACCCGACCGGGCCGCCCGCCACGACGCCAGCCGCAGCACCTCGACGCGCACCTGCGGCGCCGCCTCGCCCGCCCGCCACGACCGCACGGCCGTCTCGACGAGCGCCCGGGCCAGCGCGGCGAGCAGCACGGCGTCGGCGGGGTCGCGACAGACGTCGGCCACCCGGATCTCCAGCGTCGGGTGCTGCGCCGACGGACGGACGTCGAAGTAGACCATCCCCTCGTCGAGGACGGTCCCGCTGCGCACCATCGTCTCGACGGTCTCGCGGTAGGTGGCGACCGAGCCGAACGCGGGCGTCGGCCCGGCCGACGGCCAGCGCGACCACACCTGCTGGCGGTAGGCCGAGTAGCCGGAGTCCTCGCCCTGCCACAGGGGGGAGTTGGCGGTCAGCGCCAGCAGCGGCGCGAGCCACGGCCTGACCCGGTCGAGCGCGGCGACGGCCTCCTCGTCGGAGCTGACCGCGACGTGCACGTGGCACCCGCAGGTGAGGCTCTCGGCGACGGTGATGCCGAAGCGCTCGGCCATCCGGCGGTAGCGGGGCCCGTCGGACAGCGTGGGTTCCGCGGGCAGCGGAGACGTCGCGATCGCCGCAGGGACCGTGCCCGCGGTCGCGGCGGCCGACACCGCGGCGGCGCGGGCCGCGCGCAGACCGCGGTCGAGCTCGTCGAGCGTGCGGGCGGGGTCGGTACCCGTCTCGAGCTGCTCGGCGTGCAGCTCGGCCGTGAGCTCGGGCCCGTCGTCGTCCGCCCGGCGCAGCACCACGCCGCCCACGGCGCTCGGACGTCCGGAGTCCGGGTCGAGGAGCAGGAATTCTTCCTCGACGCCGACAGTGCGTACGGTCACGGGCAGCAACGTAGCGGGCACGGCAGCAGGCATCCTGGTGCCGGGTCGGGCGGGCGGCTTGTCAGTCGGTGACGGCCGTCGCAACATGTGTTCCCCCGACGGGACGACGAAGGAGTGGCGTGGCGACCGAGAACGATTGGGCCGGTGACCGGTACGCCTTCGTCGAGGGCCTCGAAGGGGCGTCGAGCGGGCTGCTGGCGGGGCAGTTCGTCCGCCTGGCCGAACGGCTGCTCGAGGCCTCGACGGTGCACGAGGTCCTCACGCGGGTCGTCGACGCAGGTAGGGCCGTCGTCGCCGGAGCCGATCTCGTCAGCGTGACGATGCGCGACTCCGACGGGCAGTTCCACACCCCGGTCGGGACGGACTCACTGGCCTCGCGGCTCGACGAGCTGCAGTACCGGCTCGACGAGGGTCCCTGCGTCGAGGCCACCCGCACGCCGGGGCTGGGCCTCGTCGCGAGCGCCGACCTGGCGACAGGCGCGGAGTTCCCGGCGTGGGGACCCGCGGCGGCGCGGGCGGGCGTGCGCAGCGTGCTGGCGGTGGGCCTGTTCCCCGGCGGCGAGATCCCGCGGCTCGGCGCCCTGAACCTCTACTCGTTCGCGCCGGACGGGTTCACCGCCGCCGACCCGGACATCGCACTGGTGCTCGCGGCCCACGCGTCGACGGCGCTGGTCGGGACGAAGGCCGTGACGGCCGCCGAGCTGGAGGCGGCGCAGCTGAAGGAGGCCCTGGCCAGCCGGGACGTGATCGGGCAGGCCAAGGGCATCCTGATGGAGCGGCGCGGCATCAGCGCCGCGGAGGCGTTCGACGTGCTGCGGTCGGCGTCGCAGTCGCTCAACGTCAAGCTCGCGCAGCTCGCCGAGACGCTGGCGTCCCGGCGCGCGGAACTGTGACGCGAGGGAACGGGCGGGTCGCCAGCAGGTAGCCGACGGCCACCAGCGCCGACCAGGCCGCCGGCTCGGCGACGACGGCGAGCAGCCCGGCGTCGACGTGCGAGGCGAAGCCGCGTGCGGCCAGGCCGAGCATCCCGGCCGCGGCCAGCACCAGTCCCGCGTACACGGCCGCGGGCGACGCGCCCCGGCGGGCGGCCGCGGCCGAGCGCGTCTCCAGGGACCCGAACGCGCGGACCAGTACGACGAGCACCACCAGCAGCCCCACGATCCACAGCGGTGAACCGGCCAGCCAGACCGGGCCGAACGGGTCGGGCGTGTGCGAGCCGAAGCCCAGCGTCAGCACCCCGACGCCGACGACCAGCGCGCTCATGTGCCACAGGAAGACGGTCATCGTGCGGGGGGCGAGCACGGCCAGCCCGGCGGCGACGGGTCGCGACGACGCGAACCGGACCAGCGCGGGGCGCAGCGCGAGCAGCAGACCCAGCTGGGCGATCGCCAGCGTCACCAGGCACAGCGTGGGCGGACTCATGTTCGAGACGGGCGCCCCGGGCATCCCGATCATGGACGCGGGGTAGGGCCCGAACCCGACGAGGGCGGCCGTCGCGGCCAGGCCGGTGAACCCGACGAGCGCCGCCCCGCGGCGGCCCGGCGTGGCGAATCGGCCGTCGGCGTAGGCGACGCCGACCTGGTGCACGGCGACCCAGACGAGGACCGCGTTGAGGTAGCCGACGAGCGGGACGCCCGCGAACCGCAGGGCGTCGATCGCGGCGGCGCCGACCACGAGCGGGACGAGCACGGCCAGGCCGAACCGGCGGTGCAGCGCGACCGTCAGCGGCGTCAGCGCGACCAGGACCAGCTGGACGACGAGGAACCACAGCAGTTGCGGCACCGTGCTCGCCGCGAGGTGCACCGGCTGCCCCAGCACCCCGAGCGCGAGCAGCAGGACCGGCAGCGGCAGCCACACCACGACCAGTGCCGCGACGGGCAGCACCAGCCGGTGGACCCTGCCGACGAGCCAGCCCGCGGCGTCGCCACCCCGGTCGCGGGTACGCGCCCACGAGATCGCGCCCGCCGCGCCGGAGGCGAAGAAGACCAGCGGCATGACCTGCCCGGCCCACGTCCACACCCAGGCGCCGGGCGCCGCGAGCGCGTTCCCGGCGACGAGCGCGTCGCCGTCACGGGTGATCACCGGCATGAGCCAGTGCTGCACCACGACGAGCGCGATCGCGCCGCTGCGGATCAGGTCGAGCAGCACGTCGCGACCTCGGCCGTGGGCGGCCGCGGCCCGATCGCGGGGCGGCGTGGCGGTGGGCGTCGTCATGCGTCGAGCCTGTCGCCGGGGAGCGGCGAGGACAGCGGGGTCAGCAGGCGTCGTCGGCGCGGGCTTCCCGACTCCCGGGGGTGGGGCTGTCCCCACCCCCGGGACGCTGTGGCACCGTGAGCGGGTGATCCGAAACGTGGTGGTCGGCAAGGTCAAGGACGGCGTCACGGTCGAGCAGATCGAGGAGGCCCTCGCGGCCATCCGCGCGCTCTCGATCGACGGGGTCGAGATGGATGTGCGCACGGGTGTCGACCTCGGGCTGCGCGACGGCAACGCGAACTTCGCGATCACCGTCGACCTGCCCGACGAGGACGCCTACCGGCGCTACGACGCCGACGAGGAGCACAACCGGGTCCGCCGCGAGCTGTTCGCGCCGATCAGCGCGTCGATCGACCGGATCCAGTTCACGCTCTGACCGTTCCCTGCACCGGACGCCCGCCCGGCGGTTCCGCGGTTCCGGCCGGGTGTGGCCCGGGGCACGATGACGGTCATGGAGGTCGAGGGCGTGCGCCTGGAGGGGGTGCGCAAGCGGTACGGCAGGCGGTCGTCGGAGGTCCTCGTAGGGATCGACCTGCACCTGCGGCCGGGCCGTCCCGTCGTGCTGCGCGGGGGCAACGGCTCGGGCAAGTCGACGCTGCTGCGCATCGCCGCGGGGGCGTCGTCGCCGACGGCCGGACGTGTCGTCGGGCGGCCGCGGACCGTCGGCTACGTGCCCGATCGGTTCCCCGCCCAGCAGCGCATGCCCGTCGGGGTGTACCTGCGCCACCTCGCCGCGATCCACGGCGCCGGGCCCGACGCCGTCCGTGAGGCCACCGAGCTGCTCGCCGTCCTCGGCTTCACCGCGGGCGCGGCCACGCCGATGCTGCAGCTGTCGAAGGGCAACGCGCAGAAGGTCGGCCTGGCGCAGGCGCTGACCTGCGGGGCGGGGCTCGTCGTGCTCGACGAGCCCTGGTCCGGTCTCGACGCCGACGCGTCGCCGGTCCTCGCCGCCCGGCTCGACGCGATGTCCGCGGCAGGCATCGTCGTGCTGGTCGCCGACCACACCGCGCACGGACCGCGGCTGGCGGGCGCCCAGGTGTACCGGGTCGAGGCGGGGACGCTGCGCCCGGAGGAGCCCGCGCCCGTGGCCGACGAGATCACCGTCATCGAACTCGCGGGCGACGGTGATCCGCGCGCCGCCGTCCGGACGCTGCCGCCGGGCGCGGAGACGCGCGTCGTGCCGGGCCCCGGACCGGCGTCCTGGCGGCTGCGCCTGCGGGTCCCCGCGAGCGAGGGCGACGCCGTGCTGGCCGCCGCGATCGCGCGCGGGGCGACGGTGCTGGCCGTGCGCCGCGAGCCCGTCGACCGGCCGGTGGCCGCGGGGCGCCACGCGCAGGAGGCGCACCGGTGAGCGCCGTCGCCGTCTCCCGGTTCCTGCTGTCGGACCTCTACCGGTCGCAGCGGGCGATCGTCCCGGTCGTCGGCCAGGCCGTGCTCCTCGCCGTGCTCTTCGGCGGCGACCCCGGGCCGTTGCCCGCGCCCTGGGCCGCGTCGGCGCTCGCGCTGTACCCGATCGCGGCCTGGCTGGGGATCGTCGTCGCGAACACCGAGGACCCGGTCCAGCGGCACGTCACCGTGGTCTCCGCGGGCGGGGTGCGGCGCGTCGTCGGCGGGGTGCTGCTGCTGGCGGTCGCGGGCGACGTCGTCCTCTCCGCGCTGTCGGTGGTGTGGCCGATGGTGACGACGCACTATCCGCATCCGCTGTCCGTCCTGGCGCTGGGGTTCGGCGCCCACCTGGCGTGCGCGCTCACCGGGACGGCCGTCGGGCTGCTGTGCGCGCGGCCGCTGATCGGCAAGGTGGGCTGGTCGTTGCTGGCAGCGGGCACGGTCGTCGTCGTGACCGGGACGCAGTCGCGGGTGCCGCCGGTCGGCACGGTGGTGCGGGCGATCACCCAGGGCGGGCTCCCCGGCTCGGGCACGGTCGTCGTCACCGGGGTGGCGCTCGGCGCGCTGCTGGCCGTCGGGGCCGCCGCGGTGTCGGCGCGGGTCGGGGCGCGCACCGACTGACCCGGATCAGAGCTCGTACGGGTCGTCCGGCGGGGCGACGACGGTGAGCTCGGCGACCTCGAGATCGGGCGACCAGCGGTTGTCCTTCGCCGCCTGCGCCACGACCGTGCCGCGCACCCGCACCCAGGTGTCGACGGGCAGCGCCGCGGCGCCCTGCAGCCCCGGGCCGCGCAACCGCACCGTGTGCGGTCGGGCGTCGGCGGCGCAGCAGGAGATCGTGAGCCGGGCGACGACGACGTCACCGTCGCGGTGGGCGAGGAACCCCGTCACGGTGAGGTCGCGGCCGTCGCCGAGCGTGCCGTCGATCGAGCGGGCGACGGCCTCGCCGATCCCCAGCTCGGCCGGTCCCGGTGGCAACGCGGGCGCGGCGAGGTCCGCGGGGGCCGTCGTCGGCTGCCGGGCGACCGCGTCGGCGCCGAGGGCGGGCGGCGCGACGAGCGCGACGACCAGGACGGGCAGCACGAGCAGCCACGGCGACGGGCCGGTCCGGTGGTCGTGGCCGTCGGCGCCGGGGACGGTACGGCCGCGGACGTCGCGGACCGTCGCCACCACCGCGAGCCCGATCATCACGACGCCGGCGCCGATCAGCCACCAGCGCTGCGCGGGGCGGACGTAGCGCAGGAACGTCTCGTCGGCCGCGATCCGCACGAGCGCCCCGCCCAGCAGGAACAGCACGGCGTGCTGGGTCTCCCGACGCATCACCGCACCCCGAGCGTGAGCACTCCGGCGGCGACCCCGCACAGCACCGCGACGACGAACGTCGCCGGCGCGAACCGGGCCGCGAACCCCCGGCCGAACGTCCCGGCCTGCAGCGCGACGAGCTTGACGTCGACCGCCGGCCCGACGACCAGGAACACCAGCCGCGGCACCAGCGGCAGCGCCGAGAGCGACGCGGCGACGAACGCGTCGGCCTCGCTGCACAGCGCCAGCACGACCGCGAGCACGGCCATGACGAGCACCGCGAGCAGCCACCGGTCGGCCAGCCCGACCGTCCACGACGTCGGGACCAGCACCGACAGGACCGCCGCGACCAGCGCCCCGACGACGAGCAGCCCGCCGGCCGACACGAGGTCGTGCCGCGCCGACTCGGCGAACACCGCCCACCGGCCGCCGCCCGCGTGGGCAGGGCTCCGTACCCGTGCCGCGATCCACTCCGCCCTGCCGGCCCGTTGCCACAGCCAGCCCATGACGCACGCCGTCGCGAGCGACCCCGCCGCCCGGGCGAGGACCATGCCCGGTTCGCCGGGGAACGCGACCGCCGTCGCGACCAGGACGACGGGGTTCACCGCGGGCGCGGCCAGCAGGAACGCGAGCGCCGCGGCCTCGGGCACACCCTGCCCGATCAGCCTGCGCGCCACCGGGACCGATGCACACTCGCAGCCCGGCAGGGCCAGCCCGGCGAGGCCGGCGACCGGGACGGCCGCGCCCGGGCGCCGGGGCAGCACGCGGCGCAGCGCGGCGGGCGACACGAACGCGGCGATCGCCCCCGACACCAGCACACCGAGCACGAGGAACGGCAGCGCCTGCACACAGATCGCGACGAACACCGTCGCGACCGTCCGCACGACGGGCGCCGTGAGGGCCTCGGTGATCGTCGACCGGAGGACGAGGGCGACCACCAGCAGGCCCGCGAACACGTGGAGGGAGTTGAGGCGAGCCGGGCGCTCGGTCGTCGTCACGAGCGGGGATGGTGCCGCACCCGCGGCAGGGCCCGGCGCATTTCCGCCCGACCGGTTGCAGTCGTGCCCTGTTCAGGTACGGACGACGAGGTCGGCGTGCTCCGCGGTCCGCTCCGCGGCGTGCCAGGCGTCCTCCTGCGCCGCCCAGCGGGCACGGAACGGTGCGTACCCGGGCCAGTCGGCGCGGGCCCGCAGTCGCTGCTCGCGCACGTCGGGGGCCGCGTCGACCCAGACCGCCGTGTCCGTGAACGGGCGCAGCGCCGCGGCGCCGGCACCGCACCCCTCGAGCAGCACCACCGGTGCGGGCGCGAGCTCGCGTGGGCCGGCGCGCGCGCCGCGCGTCCAGTCCCACGGCCACCAGCGCGCGGGACGGCCCTGCGCCAGCGGGCGCGCGATCCAGTCGACGGCCAGCGGCACCGCGGCCGCCAGCCCGTCCCACCCGGGGTAGAGCTCCTCGAGGCTCAGCACGGGTGCGACGAGCGTGAGCCCGACGGCGTCGGCCAACCGGGACTTGCCGGAGCCCGAGAACCCGTCGACGGTGACCAGCCGCACCCCGGCCCGGACGCGCGGGGCGCGTCGGCGCACCGTGTCGACGACCAGTGCCACCTGCTCGTCCAGCCCCGCCCCGGCCACGCCGCCCATCCTCCCCCGGGGCAGGGCCCGGGAACCGGCCGGGAGGGAGCAGGCTTGAACCGATCGGACCGGCTGTTCGTCTGTGGGGAGGTGACCGCGTTGCGCCGCCCGCCCGACCCGGCGGAGGAGTACCTCCGGGCGCTCTACGAGCAGCTCGGTGGGCCGCTGCACGGCTACGCGCTCAAGCTCACCGGCGACCCCGGCCGTGCCGAGGAGATCGCGCAGGAGACGCTCGTGCGCGCCTGGCGGCGCGCCGATCTCCTCGACACCGAGCCTGCGGCGCTGCGGGCGTGGCTGTTCACCGTCGCGCGCAACCTCGTCACCGACCAGTGGCGGGCTGCCAGGGCCCGCCCGCGCACCGTCGCCGACGACGCGTACCTCGAGGCGGTCGCGGCTCCGGGTGACGACGCGCTCGACCAGGCGGTCCAGCGCTGGACCGTCGCCGCGGCCCTCGACCGGCTGACCCCCGAGCACCGCGCGGTCCTCGTCGAGACGTACTACGAGGGACGGTCGGTCGCCGAGGCGGCCGCGAGGTTGGGCATCCCGCAGGGAACGGTCAAGTCGCGCACCTACTACGCGCTGCGGGCGCTGCGGCTGGCGCTGGAGGAGTTGGGGGCGGCTCAATGACCGACGACGACCCGTTCCGCATCGAGCTGGGGTCCTACCTGCTCGGAAGCCTGTCGCCCGCCGAGCACGCGGCCGTCGACCGGCACCTGCTGACCTGCGCGGAGTGCCGCGCCGAGATCGCCTCGCTCGCGCCGCTGCCCGGTCTGCTCGGCCGGCTGACCGTGGAGGAGGCCCACGAGGGCCTCGTCGCCCCGCCCGAGGACCTGTTGCGCCGCACGCTCGACGGCGTCCGCACCGAGCGTCGGGCGGAACGCCGCCACGTGCGGCGCTGGCAGGTCCTGACCGCGGCCGCGGCGGTCGCCGCGGTGGTCGGCGTGGGTGTCGCGACGGTGCCGTCGATGGTCGGCGGACCCGAGAACGTGGCGATGGCGGCGGCCGCCGGCATCGGGGCCAGCGGCACGGGCGCGCTCTCGGCGCGCACCTGGGGGACCAGCCTGCACCTGGAGCTCGCGGGGCTCCCCGCAGCGGCGGCGTACCAGGCGTACGCGATGTCCCGCGACGGGCGCACCGAGGTCGCGGCGACCTGGGGCGCCACCCCGAGCGGTCGCGCCGTCGTCGACGGCGCGACGGCGATCCAGCGGGCGGACCTGGCCGAGGTCGAGATCCGCACGGTCGACGGCCGGGCGCTGCTGACGATGCCCTGCTGAGGTCGTCGGCGGCCGGATGGTGGCGGCGGCGGGGGCGCCGCCACCATCTCGGCTCCGTCCGGGCCCGGTGCTCGGCCCGGTGCTCGGCTCAGTGCTCGTGCACGATGACGCCGCGGACCAGCTCGCCGGCCAGCAGGTGCTCGTAGCCCTCGTTGATCTGGTCGAGGGTGTAGGTGCGGGTGATCAGCTCGTCGAGCTTGAGGGAACCGTCGCGGTAGAGCTCGAGCAGCCGGGGGATGTCGGTCGTCGGGTTGCAGTCGCCGAAGAGGCTGCCGCGGATCGTCTTGCGCCACAGCACGGCCTCGGTGCCCGACAGCGTGATCGTGCGGTCGGCGAACGGCGCCAGGGCGGTGATGACGACCGTCCCGTCCTTGCTGATCGCCTCGAACGCCGCGTCCACGACGTCGGACGTGACGTTGCCGACGGTGATGATCGCCGAGGTCGCCCCGACGCCGCGGGAGAGGTCCTTGGCGAGCTCCTTGGCCTCCTCCGCGGTCGCGACGGCGTGCGTGGCCCCGAGGCTCATCGCGGTGTCGCGCTTGAGCTGCACCGGGTCGACGGCGATGATGTGCCGCCCGCCCGCGAGCCGCGCGCCCTGCACCGCGTTGATGCCGATGCCGCCGATGCCGTAGATGACGACGGTGTCGCCCGGCCGCACGTTCGCGGAGTTGACCGCGGAGCCCCAGCCGGTCGGCACACCGCACCCGACGAGCGCCGCGACCTGCAGCGGGAACTCGGGCGCGATCTTCACCGCGGAGCTCTCGTGGATGACGCCGTGGGTCGAGAAGGCGCCGATCATGCACATCGCGCCGTAGCGCCCGGCCTTGCCCGACAGCGGCCAGTTGCCGCTGGGCAGGTGGCCGCGCATCGTCGCCGCGCCCATGTCGCACAGGTTCTGCCGGCCGATGGCGCACCAGTGGCACGTGCCGCAGGTCGGGAGGAAGGAGGCGACGAAGTGGTCGCCGGGAGCGACCCGGGTGACGCCCGGCCCGACCTCTTCGACGATGCCCGCGCCCTCGTGCCCGAGCACGATCGGCAGCCATGCGCCGAGATCACCCTGCAGCACGTGCAGGTCGGAATGGCACAGGCCCGTGTGCGTCCAGCGGACGCGAACCTCGTGCTCGCCCGGGTCGGCCAGATCGAGCTCCTCGATCTGCAGGGGCTTGCCCACCTCGTGCAGCACGGCAGCTGTGGTCTTCACCGTTGGTGACCTCCGTCGTTCGCCTGCCCCGATCCTGCCTCGCGGCACCGGAGTTGTCCGCCCCGTTCGGGGCCGATCCGCGTCACGTGGTCGTCGTCACCCCGTCGTGGGGGTGGGAGACGTAGAGTCGGGCCGCCCCGAGCAGCGCCCCCCGAGCCGCGCCCCCCGAGCCGCACAGGAGCCCGCCGTGACCGCATCGCGCGACGTCCGTGCTGCGACCACCGTGGCCGTCGTGCTGGTGCTGGCGGCCGCGGTCGCAGGCGTCCTGCTGCTGCGCGACGGCGGCCCGACGGTGGCCGTCGCCGGCGAGGCGAGCGCGGCCGGGGCCGGCGCCGGTCCGGTGTCGACGGGACCGGCGGCGATCGCGGGCGGGGTGGTCGCGACGGCCTCCTGCACGTCCGCGCCCAGCCGCGCCGCCGACGGCACGCCGACGTCGTTCGACGCGGGGAACGCCGTCGACGGGCGGATGGACACCGCGTGGCGCTGCGACGGCGACGGGGTCGGCGACCGGCTGGTGCTGCGGCTGCCACGGTCCGGCCGGGTCTCGCAGCTCACGATCGTGCCCGGCTACGCGAAGACCGACCAGGCGGACGGCTCGGACCGCTACGCCCAGAACCGGCGGATCAGCGGCCTGACCGTCGACACCGGCGACGGACCGCCCACCGCGGTCTCGCTCGACCCCTCGCCGACCCGCCGCGCCGCCCAGACCGTCCGGTTCCCGGCGGCCGAGACCGACACCGTGACCCTGACGATCACGTCGTCGGTGCCGGGCGCGCCGGTCGGGACCCGGCCGGCGTCGGACCGCGTCGCGATCTCCGAGGTCACGTTCCCGGAGCTGCGCTGACGGGTCAGACGTGGGCGGCCTCGTCGTCGGCCTCGTGGATCGGGGTGAGGTCGATCCCGGCGGTCTCGGGCAGCGCGGCGAGCGCGGCGATCGTCGCGATCGCGAGCAGCGCCATCGCCCCGGCGATCAGCCACGGCACGCCGCCCGCGGCCGCGAGCAGCCCGACGGCGATGACCGGTGCGGGCCCGGCGAGCACCGCACCGGGGATCTCGCGGCCCAGGCCGAAGCCGCTGAACCGGTACGCGGCCGGGAACAGCTCGGCGTAGTAGGCGGCCTGCGAGCCGAACATCGCGAGGATGCTGCCGAACGCCAGCGCGAACCCGATCATGATCAACACGGTGTTGCCGGTGTCGATCAGCCAGAAGAACGGGAACGCGGTCAGCGCGCAGAGCACCGCGACGACGAGGTAGACCGGCTTGCGCCCGACACGGTCGGAGAGCTTGCCCACCAGCGGGATCGCCACGGCACCGACGGCGCAGCCGAGCAGCAGGGCGATCAGCGTCGTGCTCTTGGCCACGTCGCGGTCGGCGAGGTAGCCCAGCGCGAAGGTCTGGATCACGTAGATGTTGAACGCCAGGACGGTGTTGGCGACCATCACCAGCAGCAGCCGGCCGCCCATCGCGCGGATCAGCGTCAGTGCGGGGACCTTGGTGCGGGCGCGGGCGCTCTTGAGGTCGGCGAACACCGGCGACTCGGGCACCCGCAGCCGCAGGAACAGTCCGGTGCCGACGACGAGGATGCTGAGCAGGAACGGGATCCGCCAGCCCCACGTCATGAGCTGGTCCTTGGGCAGGGTCGCCACGGCGGCGCTGACGGCGGCCGCGAGCCCGATGCCGAGGAACACGCCGCAGGCCGGCAGCGAGGCGTAGTAGCCGCGCCGCTTGGGCGGCGCGAACTCCGCGACCATCGTCACCGCGCCGACGTACTCGGCGCCGACGCCCGCGCCCTGCAGCAGCCGGCAGACGACCAGCAGGATCGGCGCGGCGAGACCGATCGAGGCGTAGGTGGGCAGGCAGCCGATGATGACGGTCGAGATGCCCATCAGCAGCAGCGTCCCGACGAGCGAGACGCGGCGGCCGTACCGGTCGCCGAGGTGGCCGAAGATCGCCGCCCCGAGCGGGCGGGCGAAGTAGCCGACGCCGAACGTCGCGAACGCGGCGACGCGGCCCGCGGTGCTGGAGAACTCGGGGAAGAACAGCGTCCCGAACACCAGCGCCGCGGCCTGCCCGTAGATCGCGATGTCGTACCACTCGATCAGGCTGCCGATGACGGTGGCGGGGATGAGCCGGCTGCGCGACTCGGCCCACACCTCTTCCCGGGTGGCGGTCGTCGCTGGTGTGGTCATGTGCTCCTCCTCGAGCAGGCCCTGTCCGCGTCGGCCTCCACGCCGGTGCGGACGGTGTTGCGCAGCGGACGCCCCGACGCCAGCCGCTCGACGTTGTCGGCGATCACCGCGTAGCGGCGTCGCGCGAGGGAGCGGGTCCAGGCCGACGAGTGCGGGGTGCACCAGGCGTGGGGGAGCTCCCAGAACGGGTGCGCGGCCGGCGCGGGCGTCGGGTCGGCCGGGCTGGGGTAGCGGTACCAGACGTCCAGGATGGCGCCGCCGATGCTGTTGTGGCGCAACGCGTGCCACAGGGCGTCCTCGTCGATGATCTCGGCGCGCGAGACGTTGACGAGGACGGCGTCCGAGGGCATGCGGTCCAGCAGCGCGGCGTCGACCATGCCGCGGGTGTCGTCGGTCAGCGGGCACGCGACGACGAAGCGGTCCGCGCCGGCGGCCACGTCGGGAAGCCGCGAGGTCGGCAGCACCTGGGCGTGGTCGTGGCCCGCGGCGTGGTCGTCGACCGCGACGACCCGCATGCCGAAGGCCGCCGCCCTGGCCGCGATCGCGCGGCCGATGCGGCCGTAGCCGGCGATGCCCAGTGAGCGACCGTGCAGCTCGCCGTGCTCGGCGCGGCGCCGGTAGGTCCGCGCCCAGGTGTCGGGCCCGAACGCCGCCTGCATGTCCGCGGCCCGGATCTCCCACTCCAGCAGCCGGGCCAGCACGAACTCGGCGATCGGGATCTCGTGCTCGTACACGTTGGCGACGGTGGTGCGCGGGTCGAGGGCGTCGAGGTCGATGCCGTCGAGCCCGGCGCCGGGGACGTGCAGCAGCCGGAACGGGGGCAGGGGCGCCCCGTTCCGGCGCAGCCTGAGGGACACGACGACGTCGTCGACGTCGATCGCGTCGTCGTGGGCGTCCGTCGTGGCGGCCTCGGCGGGCAGCGCGACGACCTCGACCGCGGGGTCGAGGTGCGGGCGCAGGTCCGCCTCGTGCTCGGCCGCCTCGCCGACCAGCAGGACCCTCATCGCCGTCGCCTCGGCCGCTCGCCCGCGGCGGCGGCGTCGATGATCTCGGCGACGACGTCGCCGGTGACCGGGACGGGGTTGCCTGCGCGGTTCTGGTCGTGCGTGTCGGGGTGCAGGAACGCGTCGTCGGAGTGGTCGTCGGCCGACACGGAGATCTCGATCGCGCGGGCCCGGTCGCTCGCGTCGAGCCCGACGTCGGCGAGCGTGACCGGGAGCCCGGCGTCGTGCACGAGGTCCCAGACGAACCCGGCGAGGTCGTCGGTACCGACGGCCTCGGCGACCCGCGCGAGCGGGGCCGGTGCGCGCTCGACGAGCACCGCGGTGACGTAGGGCAGCACGACGGCGTGCGCGATGCCGTGCTCGACCCCGAAGCTGCCGCCCAGCATGTGCGCGACGGCGTGCTGCAACGCGAACCCGCCGGTCAGCGCGGCCCCGCCGAGGTAGGCGCCGTAGAGCATCTCGTTGCGCGCCCACAGGCTCGACGGGTCGGCGAGCAGCCGCGGCAACGTCGCGGTGATGACGCGTGCGCCCTCGATCGCGGCCGGCAGGATCAGCGGGCTCACGCTGGACAGCGGGACGACGTCGATGCAGTGCGCCAGCGCGTTCAGCGCGCTGGCGGCGCTCACCGCGGCCGGCAGGCCCAGCGACAGCTCGGCGTCGTAGACGACCGTCGACGCGCGCATCGCCTGGCTCTCGTGCATGCGCTTGACGCCGTCGATCGTCATGCCGCAGTAGCCGGTCATCTCCGAGCCGGAGTACGTCGTCGGCACGGCGATGATCGGGAGCCCGGACTCGTAGGCGATGCCCTTGCACAGCCCGGTCGCGGCGCCGCCGCCGACGGCGACGAGGCAGTCGGCGTCCATGCTCTCGGCCTTGTCCCGGCCGCGGCGGGCGAGCTCGATCGGGACCTGGCTGACGGCCTCGGGCAGCAGCCCGGCGCAGGCGTCGCCGATCTCGCCCGCCAGCCGGTCGCCCAGCTCGGTGCGCCCCGGTGTCGTGACGACGAGCGCGCGCGACGCGCCGAGCCGGGCCACCTCGTCGCGCAGTCCGGCCACGCTGCCCGGGCCGAACACGACGCGCTTGGGCGTCTGGTTGTGCAGGCCGCCGGGGTGGGCGAAGGAGCGGGGCGCGGGCCTCACCAGTCCACCACCGTTCCGTCGGCGAGCACGGCGGAGCTGCTGTGGGGCACCTCGGGACGGTAGGGGTGCTTCGCCGCCTCCCGTTCGTCGACCTCGATGCCGAAGCCGGGGGCCGTCGGCACCTGCCAGTGGCTCCCCACCCGGCGCATGGGTGTCGAGACCACGTCGTCGTACCAGCTCACCGCGCCACTCATCTCCTCCTGGATCACGAAGTTGGGGGTCGCCACGTCGAAGTGCAGCGCTGCCGCGCCCGCGACGGGACCGTTGGGGTTGTGCGGCGCGACGCCGACGCCCTCGACGTCGCACAGTGCGGCGATGCGCGTGCCCTCGAGCAGGCCGCCGGTGTGGTTGAGGTCGGGCTGGGCGACGTGCACGGCCTTCGCGGCGAGCACCGGCAGGAACTCCCGCAGCCCGACGAGCCGCTCGCCCGTCGCGATCGGTGACGGCGACCGCGCCGCGACGGCCCGCAGCGCCTCGGTGTCACCGGGCTGCACGGGCTCCTCGCAGAACAGCGGGTCGTAGGGCGCGAGGACCTCGATGTACTGCAGGGCGGCGGCGACCGACGCCGTCCGGCCGTGGAAGTCGATCATCACGTCGACGTCGGGGCCGACGGTGTCGCGCAGCGTCGACATCATCGCGTCGACGTGGCGGCGCTCGGCCGCGACGGTCAGGTGGTGGCCGTAGGGGACGATGACGACCTTGAGCGCGTCGTAGCCCGCCTCGACGACCTTCGAGGCCTTCTCCCGGATCACCCCGATGTCGACGGTGTCGTAGACCGACGTCATGTCGCCGAGGCCGAGGTGGGTGTAGACGCGGACGGCGTCGCGGGTGCGGCCGCCGAGCAGCCGCCAGACGGGCAGCCCGGCCGACTTCCCGAAGACGTCCCACAGCGCGTGCTCGATGCCGCTGATCGCCGTCGCGCCGATGACACCGAGCCGGTAGTAGCTGTGCTTGGTCATGACGCGCACGCACTGGGCGACGTCGCGCGGGTCGCGGCCGAGGATCATCGGCGTCAGGTCCTCGATCGCGCCGACGACCGACCGGGTCTTCCAGTTCAGGCTCGCCTCGCCCCAGCCGTACAGGCCGTCGACGTTCGTGCGGACCTTCACCAGGATCCAGTTGCGCATCTCCGCGTTGACCACGAGCGTCTCGACGCCGGTGATCGTGATGGCACCCGGGTCCTCGGGCTGCATTCCTGAACTCCTTTGCACCGTCCGTCTGGGTTGCGACGACGGTAGGTGCCTGCAGTGATCGTCTCCAACTCTTTGTTCGGATCAATTGATCCATGCTGCTTATCAGGGAATGCTGACCGGATGGACCGCTTCGGGCTGCAGTGCTTCGTCGCCCTCGCCGAGGAACTGCACTTCCACCGGGCCGCCGAGCGCTGCCACATCAGCCAGCCGGCGATGAGCCAGCAGATCGTCCGTCTCGAACGCGAGCTCGACGTCCGGCTCGCGCACCGCAGCAAGCGGTCCGTCGCGCTGACAAGGGCGGGGGAGGTCTTCCTCGAGCAGGCCCGGCGCACGCTGCGGCAGATGGACCTCTCGGTGACGCTCGCGCAGCGCACCGACCGCGGGGAGATCGGGCAGCTGACCGTCGGCGTCACGTCACCGGCGCTCTACGTCATGTTCCCCGAGGTCGCAGCGGTGTTCCGGCGGCGGCTGCCCGGTATGGGGCTCGTCGTGCGCGAGCTGACGACGGCCGAGCAGGAGCGCGCGCTGCGGATCGGGGACATCGACGTCGGGCTCGTGCACCCGCCACTGGACGACCCGCGGATCGCGACGGAGGAGGTCGCCCGCCCGCCGTTCCACGTCGCGTTGCAGGCCGGGCACCGGCTCTGCACGCAGGAGGAGGTGGAGATCGCCGACCTGGCCCGTGAGGGGCTGGTGATGTTCCCGCGCCAGATCGCCCCCCAGCTCTACGACACGATCGTCACGCTGTGCCAGGACGCCGGCTTCAGCCCCACGATCGCGATGGAGGCGCATCCCGCGCAGTCGATCATCGCGTTGGTGAGTGCGGGGGTCGGGATCGGCTTCATCGCGTCGCAGGCACAGCGGCTGGCCCGCGACGGCGTGGTGTACCGGCCGATCCGTGGGCCGAAACCGCTGCTCGGGCTGGGCGTGGCCTACCACCGGGACGGGATGCTCCCGGCCGTCGAGGCGTTCCTGGACGCGGCGCGCGAGGCCGGGCGCGGGATCCGCTGAGCGGGCCGCCGATCCCGGGATCGGCGGCCCGCTCAGGGTTCGCTCACGTGCTGTTCATGCGGTCACAAGCGCAGTCGCGAGCGGCGACGGCCGTAGAGCGACGCCGCGAGCGCCACACCGAGCGCGGCGACGATGACCTGCACGAGCAACTCCAGCCAGTCGATCCCCGAGGTCTGCGTCGGGATGCCGATGGCGCGGGCGATCGCGGTCCCGATGAACGCGGCCACGATGCCGATGAGGATCGTCAGCCAGATCGGGATGCGCTGCTTGCCGGGCAGCACGAGACGGCCGAGGGCGCCGATGATCAGACCGATCACGATCGCCGTCAGGATTCCGGTGATGGTCATTCCGTCCTCCAGGTCCGCGGTCACCGCCTGTAGGCGACCGGCGCCACGGACTACCCGAATGGGGAAGGCGTCAACCGGACCGGTGGCGCGGCGGACTCAGCCGCCGGCCGCGGGGACGGTGGGCCGGTCGGCGACCGGCGCGCTCCGGGTCAGGACGACGCCCAGCAGGATCAGCGCCCCGCCCGCGAGCTGGAACGGCCCCGGCAGTTCACCCAACAGCAGCCAGGTGATCAGCGTCGAGAAGACGACCTCCAGCAGCGCGACGAGCGAGCCCCGGGTCGCCCCGATCCGCGACACCGCCCCGACCCCGGCGAGGTAGGCGATCAAGGCGCAGACCAGCGCCAACGTCACCGCCGGGAGGAGCCAGCCGACGTCGGCCCCGGCCAGCAGCACGGGAGCCGTCGGGGGCACGGCCAGCACGATCGGGGTGATCCCGACGAGCCCGCACAGCACGACGGCCACGGTGCCGACCACCATGCCGACGCCCGTCAGGACCAGCGGCGGGGTCCGCGTCCCGGCCCGGTCGACGACGAGGAAGTACGACGCCCAGCACACCGCGCCGAACAGTCCCCAGGCGACACCACCCGGATCGAGCACCCCGCCCGACCACACCTGCAGCACCAGCACCAGCCCGACGACGGCGGCGACCGCACCGACGAGCGTCGTCCGGTCGGGCGGCCGGCGGCGCACCAGCCACACCCAGCCGATCACCAGCACCGGTCCGAGGTACTCCAGCAGCAGGGCGATGCTCACCGGCAGCGTGCGGATCGCGCTGAAGTACGCCACCTGCACCCCCGCCACCGCGAACGCGCCGTAGAGCAGCAGCGCCGGGCCGTCGGCGCGCACCGCGGCGAGCACCCCGGGCCGGGCGACGGCGAGGACGACCACCAGCACCGCCGCGGCCCCGCCGATCCTGACGAGCACGGCGCCCGCTGGCGACCAGCCGGCCTCGATCAACGCCTTCGCCACCGGCCCGGACACCCCGAACGAGAGCGCCGAGACGAGTCCGAGCGCGACGCCGGTGGTCGTGCGGCTGCGGAGGCTCATCCGGGTGCCCGCTCGTCGGACCGGTGGACGGGGCGGTCGACGGCCTCGGCGACCGGCGGCGGGTCCGCCGCGACGGCCGTCGGTCCCGACCGGGTCAGGACGATGCCGGCCAGGATCAGCACCCCGCCCGCGAGCTGCCACGGCCCCGGCAGCTCGCCCAGCAGCAGCCAGGACGCGACGGTAGAGGCCACGACCTCCAGCAGCGCCACCAGCGACCCGCGCGCGGCGCCGATCCGCGTGATCGCGGCGACGCCGGTGAGGTAGGCGACCACCGTCGACACCACGACGAGCAGCGTCGCCGCGACCGGCCACCCGACGTCGTGCCCGGCCAGCACCACCGGCTCCGCGGTCGTGGTGGTGACGACCACCGGCAGCACACCCAGCAGCCCGAGCACCGCGACGACCGCCGTGCCGATCGTCATGCCGACACCTGCCAGCACGGTCGGCGGTGTCCGGGTGGCGCGGTCGGCGAGCAGGAAGTACGACGCCTGGCAGGCCGCCGCGGCCAGCCCCCACGCGATCCCCGCCGGGTCGAGCGCACCGCCCGACCACACCTGCACGACGAGCAGCAGCCCGGCGATCGCGACGAGGCCGCCGACGACCGTGCGCCGGCCCGGCGGCGTCCGGCGGACCAGCCACACCCAGGCGATCACCAGTACCGGTCCGAGGTACTCCAGCAACAGCGCGACGCTCACCGGCAGGTACCGGATGGCGTTGAAGAACGCCACCTGTACGCCGGCGACGGCCAGCACGCCGTAGACGACGAGCGCCGGGCCGTCGGCCCGCAGCGCGGCCAGCACGCCGGGCCGGGTCACCGCCAGCAGCACGAGCAGCACCACGGCGGCCCCGCCGATGCGCACCAGCACGGCACCGGCCGACGACCAGCCCGCGTCGATCAGCGCCCTGGCGAACGGCCCGGACAGCCCGAACGAGATCGCCGACGCGACGGCCAGGCCGAGCCCGGACGACGTGCGCGCCCTCACCGGCCCGCCCCGGATGCGGACGCCGCGCGCGGGCGCGACGGGTCGGCGTGAACGGTCATGGCGACCCGAGCGTGCCATCCGGACCGCGGCTGTGTCCCCCCGCCCCCGACCCGCCCCGGCCCCGGCCCCGGCCCTGACGCGGCGGGCGCGCCGCGGGGGCTCAGCGTTCGCCGGTCAGGACCGGCTTGACGTCGAGCACCGGCGTGCCGTCGACGGCTTCGAGGTCGCGGACCCGGAACCGGCCGGGCTCCACGGCGGTGATCGTCACCCGGTGCACGCCGATCGGGTTCGGCCGGTCCGCCGAACGGGTCGCGAACACCCCGCGCAGCGGCGCCTCGGGGTCGTCGCGCGGATGCACGACGAGCGTCGCCCGGTCGGCGCGGTGCAACCACGTCAGCAGCAGCACCTCGGCGCCCGCGGCGAGGTCGCGCGCGGCCTCGCGATAACGGTCGTCGAGGACGACCCAGGCCTGCGGCCCGCCCTCGTCGCCCTGCTTCGGCGCCGCGTCGGTGTCGGTCAGCGGGGAGGAGACGTGCCCGACCGCCACCAGGGCGGGACGTCCGGTCGTGCTGTCCGGCGGCGTCGCGTCAGGGGCCATGCCGCCGACGGTAGAAGAGGTTGCCGTCGCGCGGGGCGGTCACTAGCGTCGGCACTCCGCCGGGAACGGAGGACGGCCATGGCGTCCGTCAGCGTCCGCTACGTCGTCGACGACGTCGACGACGCGATCGCCTTCTACTGCGGGCACCTCGGGTTCACCGAGATCATGCATCCCGCTCCGACGTTCGCGATGCTGACCCGCGGCGCGCTGCGGCTCGTGCTCAGCGCCCCGGGCGGCCCGGGCGGTGGCGGGCAGGCGATGCCGGACGGCCGGGTCCCCGCCCCCGGCGGCTGGAACCGGTTCACCCTCGAGGTGGAGGACCTCGACGCGGCGGTCGCGTCGCTGCGCTCGGCCGGGGTCGGTTTCCGCAACGACGTCGTGTCCGGCGTCGGCGGCCGTCAGGTGCTGGTCGACGACCCGTCCGGCAACCCGGTGGAGCTGTTCGAGCCCACTCGTCCGGAGGCGCGGCTGTCGTCGCGCTGACGGCTCGACACGCCACACGATCGGGCGTCTCGTGGTGACGCGTGTCTCAACGTCCTCGTTGTGCCCGTATGGGGATACCCGAGAGCACGGTCGAGCTCGTCGCCGATGGGAAGAGCATCCCGATCGGTTCCAGGCCGGGGACCGAGGAGGCGCTCGGTCTGGGATGCCGCTGCCCGGTACTGGTGAACGGCCCGGCGACCGCGTCCGGCGATCTGCTGGTGGCACCCGACTGCGGGATCCACAGCGCGGACGAGCGCCGGTAGGGCGCCGGGACCGGGCGTCCGGACCCCCCGACCGTCCGGCCGGCCCCGGCGCGGAGCGATCCTCCCGGTCCCGGCGGGGCTCCGCGACCGGCCGCCGGCGGACACGAGGCGTCGGTCCGATGAACACCGGGAGAACCCCCGGTGCCGGCCGGACCCGCGACCGCACCGCCGCACCGGTCAGGTCGCGCCGGAGCGAGGGTCAACGGCATTCGGTGTGGCTTGCCACTCGCCCGGGTGGATCCGCGGGATCGTGCCGGGTTAGATGGCGGCCGATGGCCACCGGTCCGCACAGTGGCGCGTCACCGCGGGTGGCGGCGCCGCTGCAGCCGACCAGGAGCTTCGACACGGCCTGTGCACGCGTGATCGACTATCTGTGCACGGCGTTGCCGATGGGTGCCTGGGTGGTCACTCGGCTGGTCGACGACCGCCAGCTGATCCTCACCGCACGCGGTGACGCCTACGAGCTCGAGGGCGGCCGGTCGTTGCCGTTCGCGCAGACGCTCTGCAGCCGGATGGCGTCCGGCGAGGCCCCCCGGATCGCGCCCGACGTCTCCCACGTCCCCGCCTACGCGCGGATCGCGGCCGCGCTGCCGCTCGAGCTGGGCGCCTACGTCGGGACGCCGATCGTCTGGCCCGACGGGACGCTGTTCGGGACGGTTTGCGGATTCGACCCGGCGCCCAAGCCCGACGCGATGCGCGCCCACCTGCCGCTGCTCGACCTGCTGTCGAGCCTGCTCTCGGCGGTCCTGGAGGCCGATCTCGGCGCGACCTCGGCGGCCCGCGCGCTGGAGATGGCCCGGCGGGAGGCCGACGTCGACCCGCTCACCGGCCTGCTCAACCGGCGCGGCTGGGACCGCTTCCTCGGGCACGAGGAGGAGCGGTTCCGCCGGTTCGGCGACTCGGCGAGCGTCGTCGTGATCGACCTGGACAACCTCAAGGAGATCAACGACACCTTCGGTCACGAGGCGGGCGACCGCTACATCCGGGCGGCCGCGCGGGCACTCGCCGGCACCGTCCGTTCGGGCGACGTCCTGGCCCGGCTCGGGGGCGACGAGTTCGGCGTCGTCGCCGTCGGCTGCACCCCCGACCAGGCCGCCGACCTCGTCGTCCGTGCCGGTCGCGCGCTGGAGGCGGCAGGCATCTCCGGCTCCTTCGGGCACGCGCCCTACAGCATCGTCACCGGCTTCCCCGGGGCGTGGCGGGCCGCCGACGAGGCGATGTACGCGCAGAAGCGCCGACGTCGTGGCCGCCCGCCCCGGCACGCGCGGTCCGGGCCGGGGTGAGCCGTCGTCACCGGTCGGCGGGCACCCGCGCGGTCGACACGGCATCGGCGGGGATCCGGGCGGCGGGCGTCCGGGCCGCGCGGCGCACGAACGGCGCCACCGGGCTCAGCCGCAGCGCGCGCCGCATGCGGGCGACGGTGTCGCGGCGGCCGTCGAGCTCGACGAGCCCGGTCCGGGTCGCGACGTCGAGCGCGATGCGGCCCTCCCACACCTGGTAGAGCACCCCGAGCGACGACCGCAGCGTCACGTCGACGTCGTGACCGGGATCGGTCATGCACAGCGACACGTCGGTCGGGTCGACGACGAACCAGAACCGCTGCCGCCGCGTGTCGGGCAGCAGGACGTGCAGCACCGCGCGGCGGCCGTCGAACGGCGCCGGGTCGATCCCCGCGCGGATCCACCACATCAGGACGACGGGATCGAGCTCGTCGCTGCGCGGTTCGCCGAACGCCCAGCGCGCGCCCCACTCGGCGAGCCCGAAGACGATCGGGCGGAGCTCTTCGCAGGCCGGCGTCGGCCGGTACTCGCCGCCGACGTGCTCGACGAGCCCGTGCCGCTGCAGCTGGTCGAGCCGCTTGGACAGCAGGCCGCGCGACATCCCCGGCAGGCCGCGGGCCAGCTCGTTGAACCGGGTCGCGCCGACGAGCAGGTCGCGGACCACCAGCAGCGTCCATCGGTCGCCCAGCACCTCGAGCGACCGGGTGATCGGACAGTACTGACCGTATCGGGACACGAGGACATGCTCCTCCGGCCGGTACAGATTGGGAACTATCGACGGTTGCGGGGTCGCCCGATCCTCACCGTATGACAACCACCATCACCACTCCTGCCACCGCAATCACCGACGACGACGTGCGCGCCCTCGCCGCCCGTGTCGGAGCGGTCGCCGCCGCCCACGACGCCGCCCACGACCTCGACGCCACGTTCGTCACCGAGGCCTACGCCGAGATGGCCGAATCCGGGTACCTGCGCCTGGCCGTCCCCGTCGAGCTGGGTGGGCTCGGCGCGTCGATGCGCCAGGTCGTACTCGCCGAGGAGGAGCTCGGCGCGCGGTCCGGCGCGGCGGGCCTCGCCGCGGCCATGCACCTCTACCTCACGCTCGTGCAGTGCTGGCGGCAGCGCCGCGGTGCCGACGGCGCCGAGACCGCGCTGCGCCGCATCGCCGACGGGCTCGTGGTCGCGACCAGTGGCGGCTCGGACTGGGTGTGCCCGTCGACGACGGCCGTCGAGGTCGAGGGCGGCTACCGGTTCGACGGCCGCAAGACGTTCTGCAGCCAGGCCCCCGGGGCCGGCGCGATCTCCACGTCGGCGACCCTCGGCGAGGGAGCCGACGCCGTCGTCCTGCACGCGACCGTCCCGCTGTCCGCGCCGGGCGTGCGCATCGTCGAGACCTGGGACACGCTCGGGATGCGCGGCACCGCGAGCCACGACATCGTCTTCGACGGGGTGTTCGTCCCCGCCGCGGCGGTCCTCGGCACGCGGCCGTACGGCGTGCTCGCCGGTCCGCTGTTGGTCGCCGCGATGCACTTCGCGCCCGTCGCCGCGGCCGCGTACCTGGGCGTCGCCCGTGGTGCGGTCGAGGAGGCGACCCGCCTCGCACGCCTCGGTTCCACGCGAGGCGTGGGGGAGATGCACGCGAGGCTGCGGGTCGCGCGGTGGGCGCTGCACTCCGCCGTCGCCGAGATCGGCGAGGACCCACCCGCCGACGAGGAGACGCTCGCGACGGTGATGACCGCGAAGCGGCACGTCGTCACGGAGGCCCGGACGATCGTCGACATCGCGCTGGAGGTCGCGGGCGGCCGGGCGTTCTTCCGGTCCTCGCCGCTCGAGCGCGCCTACCGCGACGTCCGTGCCGGCATGTTCCACCCGCTGACGCCGGAGGACACGCTGCAGCTGCTGGGCCGTCGGGCGGGCGTGTCGTAACGGCTCAGCGGCCGGTGACGCCGTCGATCGCCTCCCGTAGGAGGTCGGCGTGCCCGAGGTGGCGGGCGTACTCGGTGACCAGGTGCAGCAGCACCGCCCGCGTCGACATCGCCCTCCCGCGGAAGTCGATCTCGTGGTCGATCGGGACACGGGCCAGCGCGGCGTCGGCCCGCGGCCACTCCGCGACGAGCGTCGCGAGGTCGCGTTCGGCGGACGCGGGCTGCGCGTCGGCGAAGTCGCCCGGGTCCCCGGGGCCGCCGTGGAGGGCAGGGACGTCCTCGCCCGCCAGCCGCTGCCGCAGCCACACCCGCTCGACCTTGGCCAGGTGCCGGACCAGACCGAGCAGCGACAGCGTCGACGGCGGCAGCGCGCGCTCGGCCAGCTGCTCGGCCGTCAGCCCGGCGCACACGTTGAGCAGCGACGCGCGCTGCCGCGCCAGCAGGCCTTCCAGGATCGGCCGTTCGGCGCCGGTGATCGGGCCGTCGGTGATCGGCGCGGCAGGTGCGTCGGCGGGGGCGGGCGAGGTCCAGGTCACCACCTCATCGTGACCGAGCGACGACGGCCGCGGTCGCCCGGACCACCGCGAGCGGCGACGGTCGCCCGACCAGTCCGAGCGGCGATGGTCGCCACTCACGAGGGAGGACCGCCCGGCCCGCCCGGCCCGCCCACGGCTCAGTGGGCGTGCTCGTGGACCTGCTCTGCGGCGGCGTCGTGCACGTGGGTGTGCTCGTGGGTCTCGCCGTCGTGGGTGTGGGAGTGGGTGTGCTCGACGTGCCGGTGGTCGTGCGCGCCGTGCTCGTGGGTGTGGCTGGCGTCGCCGTGGGTGTGCTCGTGGGAGTGCGTCGCGCTCATCGTTCGCCCTTCGTCGATGGGGGCCGGACTGGTTCGTGGCGTCGACGGTAGGGGCCCGCGGGCGCCGGGGGAACGGCTCGGCCGTTGTCTCCAGAACATTCCTGTTGCAGTGAAGCTGCAGGTGAGAGGCCTGGGCGGCCATCCCGGTGCGCACGGCCGGGTGTTGCCGGCGGTGCCGTGTGGAGCAGGATCGGACCGTTTTGGTGTGATCGTCGGTTCACGGCGCCGATCCGAGGAGGAACCCCCGATGTCCGTCTCCGCCTGCGGCGACACCCATCCGGGAGCATCCGGTTCGCTCGCGCGCCGGCACGGGTGGGTCGTCGTCCTCGCGGCGGGCGTCGTGTTGTTCGTCGTGGTCGAGCGGACGCTCGTCGCCACCGGGAACCCGAACTTCGTCCCGTCGGCCCTCCTGCTCGGCGCGGCGATCGTGCCGGCGTCGTTCATCGCGTTCGTCTACGGCCGCCGCCTGCCCTACGACGTCGACGCCGCCACGATCGGGATCTCCGCCCTCGTCGGTGGCGTCGTCGGCACCGTCGTCGCCGGGCTCCTGGAGTACGACGTCCAGCGGTCCTTCGGGTTCGTCCCGATGGCCGGGGTCGGGCTGATCGAGGAGACCAGCAAGCTGCTCGTCCCGGTCCTCGTGCTGATCTTCGCGGCCGGCTACCGGACGCGTGCCGACGGCCTGCTGATCGGTGTCGCGGCGGGCGCCGGGTTCGCCGCGCTGGAGACGATGGGCTACGCCTTCACGACGCTCGTGCAGTCGCACGGCAGCGTCACGGCGACCGTCGACGTCCTGCTGCTGCGCGGGATCATGAGCCCGGCCGCGCACATGGCCTGGACGGGCATCACGGCCACGGCGTTGTACGCGGCCGCCGAGTCGGGGTGGGCGGCCCGTCGGACCTGGATGTCCGTCGGCGCGTTCGTCCTGGCCGTCGCCCTGCACACCGCATGGGACAGTGCGCCCTCCCTGGTCTGGACGGCCGTGGTCGCCGTGGTCAGCCTGGTCGCGCTCGGCTGGACGGTGCACCGCACGGCCGTCGACGTCCGAGCCCGCGGCCAGGCGCCGACGCCGGCGCCGCGCGTCCGACCGGACGCCTGAACCGGCCGGACGGCCCGGGGCGCGCAGCGTCGTCACCGTCCCCTCAGTCGTCGGTGCCGTCGGTCGCCGCAGGGTGCCCGCCGCCGGGCCCGTCCTCGACGACGAACTCGCCGGGCCGGACGTCCTCACGGCACGCGCCGCAGGTCACGACGGGATGCAGCGCCGCCCCGCAGCGGTGCAGGAACACGGTCTTGGCCTCGTGATCGCCGGTGTGCCGCTCGCCCCACTCCTTGAGGGTGAGGATGACCGGCAGCAGATCGGCCCCGGCGGCCGTCAGGTGGTACTCGAAGCGGGGCGGGTGCTGCGAGTACTGCGTCCGCGTGATCGCGCCGGCCTCCTCCAGCCTGCGCAGCCGACCGGTGAGCAGCGTGCGCGGCGCCCCGGTGAGCGCGGCGAGGTCGGTGAACCGGTGGAAGCCGTACATCAGCTCGCGCAGGATCGGCAGCGAGTAGCGGTCGCCGAGGATCTCCAGCGCGTCGGACATGGTGCAGTCCCGCGGAGTCGGTATCGAATCTGGACTCACGCTGCTACTGTACCGGCACGGGTCAGTCCAAAAACTGGACCGACTGGACATCCATCACCTGGAGACGTCATGACCGACATCGCCGATCTGCTCGAACGCAACGCCGACTTCGCCGCCGGGGAGTTCGCCGCCGGCCCCGCACCGACGATGGCGCCGCGGGGGCGGCTGATGGTCGTCGGCTGCGTCGACCCCCGCGTCGATCCCGAACGCGTACTCGGCCTCGAACGCGGCGAGGCCGTCGTGATCCGCAACGCGGGCGGGCGCCTGACCCCGGCGGCGCTGCGCGACATGGCGGTCCTCGACCGGGTCGGCGCCAGGGCGAACATGGCGAGCGGACCGGGCGGACCGTTCAACCTGGTGATCCTGCACCACACCCACTGCGGTCTGTCCCTGCTCGACCCGCACGACGACGCGGTGGCGGCCTACTTCGAGACCCCGCTCGACGGGGTCGACGCGTCGGCCCTCGGCGATCCGTTCACCTCGGTCCGGGCCGACGTCGAGATCGCCCGGCAGTCGATCCGGCGGCCCGGTCACCTGGTGTCGGGACTGGTCTACGACGTGGTGACCGGGAGGGTCGAGGTCGTCGTTCCCGCCGCGGCGGTCCCGGTCGGCTGATGGCTCGCCGTCCATCCTGCTCGCCCGGTCACCGGGGCGGCCGCCGACTGCCGGAACCCTCGACGACGACGGACGGCCACGGGGGATCAAACACCCGAATGGCCGGTGACGGCGCCGCGCAGACCCCGACATAGTAGGCCACTGGTCAGACCAGTGGACGTTGTCGAGATCGCGCGGCGGGAGTTGGCCTGTGGACGACGGTGGGGCGGCGCACGCGACGACGGAGCGGCCGGCGGCGGACACCGGAGGTGCCGGTGCGGCGCCGGTGGCCCTGCGCGGCGCCCGTGAGATCGGGACGCGGTACGGCCTCGTCCTCGTGTGGGTGGCCCTGATCATCGCCTTCACGTTGCTCGCCCCGGGCCGGTTCCTCGTCGCGCAGAACATCGGGAACATCTTCGGTTCCCAGGCGGTTCTGCTGATCCTGGCGCTGGGCCTGATGTTCCCGGTCATCGCGGGCGAGTGGGACCTGTCGGTCGGGTCGATGCTCGGTCTCTCCCTGACGATCGTCGGGTACTTCAACGCCGTGCTCGGCCTGCCGATCTGGGTGGCGGTCCTCGTGGCGCTCGTGGTCGGCCTGGTCGTCGGGCTGCTCAACGCGTTCTTCATCGTCGCCGCGGGTGTGCCGTCGTTGATCGCCACGCTCGGGATGGCGACCCTGCTCGGGGGCGTCACCTATGCGATCTCCAACTCGACGATCTCCGGGCTGGACCCGGGGTTCGTCGCCGCGGGCCAGCGCTCGGTGTTCGCGATCCCGACCCCGTTCTACGTCGCGATCGGCATGGCCCTGGTCGCCTGGTACGTCCTGCGGTGGACACCCGGCGGGCGGTACCTCTTCTTCGTCGGGTCGAACAGGGACGTCGCCCGCCTCTCGGGCATCCGCGTGTCCCGGGTCCGGGTGACGGCGCTGGTCGTCTCGGGTGTCGTCAGTGCGTTCGCCGGCGTCGTGCTCGCCGCGTCGCTCGGTGCCTCCGGCCCGACGATCGGCGCTCCGTACCTGCTCCCCGCGTTCGCGGCGATCTTCCTCGGTGCCACCGCGGTCACCCCTGGACGGCTCAACGTCTGGGGGACCGTCATCGCCGTCTACTTCCTGATCACCGGCGTGACCGGGATGCAGCTGCTGGGCGCGCCGTCGTGGGTCCAGGACGTCTTCTACGGCGCGATCCTGCTGGCCGCCGTCGCACTGAGCCTGCTCGCCAGGCGCCGCACATGATCCCCGACGCCGGCGCCGCGCCGGTCCGTCGGAGCACGTCCCCGCAGTCCCGCGTCCCGGGTGAGGAGCAGCGATGAAGCAGATCCAGAGACCGCCGCGGCGTGGCCGCACCGCCACGAGGGCGTTCGGGGCGCTCGCCACCGCCGCCGCGCTGACCGTGCTCGCCGCGTGCGGGGGGCAGGGCGGGTCGAGCAACGGCTCGTCCGCGGCGGCCGACCCGGCCGCGGGGCAGAAGGCGACGGATGCGACGACGGCGCTCAGCGCGCCGCCGACGTTCGGCCTCACCGATGCCGACAAGGTCGATCCGGCCGGTGCCGCGGGCAAGAAGCTGTGGATCATCGACATCTCGTCGTCGATCCCGCTCGTCCAGGTCAGTGACGCGGCCACGACCCAGGCGCTCGGGCTGGTCGGCGCCACCGTCAAGACGTACGACGGCAAGGGCTCGGTCACCGAGTACACCCGCGGCATCCAGGCCGCGATCGCCGACAAGGCCGACGTCATCGCCCTGTACGCGATCGACCCGAACCTCGTCGCCGGCCCGATCCAGGCCGCGGCCGACGCCGGCATCAAGGTGGTCGTCGTGCAGTACGGCGACCCGGGCGCGCAGCTGCCCAAGAACGTCGCCGCGCAGGTCACCTACCCCTACACGGATGCCGGCGCCGCGATGGCGAACTTCATCGTCTCGGACGCGAAGGGTGCGGCGGTCGGCGTCGAGTTCATCTCGGCCTCGGACGTGAGCAACTCGAAGGCGATCGTCGGCGGTTTCCAGGACACGCTGAAGGCGGCCTGTCCGAACTGCTCGCTGACCGTCGACGACGTGCCCGTCGCCGACTGGCAGACGAAGATCACGACCCAGGTCAACTCGACGCTGGGCAGCCACCCGGACATCAAGTACGTCGTCCCGGTCTACGACGGCATGGCCACCTTCGCCGTCCCCGCGATCAAGACCTCCGGCAAGAAGGACGTCAAGCTCGTCAGCTTCAACGCCACGAAGTCGATCATGCAGAACCTCAAGGACGGCGACACCGTCGCCGCCGACGTCGGCTCCCCGCAGGCGTGGGAGGGCTGGGCGCTCGCCGACCAGTTCATCCGCATCGTCGGCGGCAACCCGCCGCTCGAGGACGAGAAGGTCGGGCTGCGCATGTTCACGGCCCAGAACATCGGCCGGATCGACCTCTCCGCGCCCGAGTCGACCTGGTACGGCGTCGACTACGAGAGCGGATACAAGAAGCTGTGGGGTGTCGGCGAGTAGCACCCCCACACGGACAGGAACGCGCATGAGCGACCCGGGCCCCTTCAGCCAGGTCAAGCCGGTGAGAGCGTACGAGGCGATCGTCGCCCAGTTCGACGAGGCGATCCGCTCCGGCGCGATCCGACCGGGCGACCGGCTGCCGTCGGAACGCGAGCTGATGCGGCAGTTCGGGGTCGGGCGCTCCACCGTGCGCGAGGCGCTGCGCGTCCTGCAGAGCAACGGGATGGTCCGGTCCCGGCCCGGTGACCGGCGGGGCCCGGAGGTGGTGGCGTTCTCCACCGAACTGCTGCACCGGCCGATGGAGGCGCTGCTCAACGTCGGGCAGGTCACGCTCTACGAGCTGATCTTCTTCCGGATGGTGACGGAGGGCAGCCTCGCCGGGCTGGCCGCGACGCGGTCCGGGGTCGACCCGGACGGCGTCGCGCAGCTCTGGTCGCTCGTGCAGGACCTCAAGGACGGGGCGGCCCGCGGGATGCAGCACTTCCTCAAGGCCGACACCGCGTTCCACGAGGGGGTGTCGCGGGTGGCGGGCAGCAACTTCCTGGCCGTGCAGAACGACGTCGTGCGCAACGCCGCGCGCAACTACCTCGCGACCAACATGGACACGCCGGTGCGGAGGTCGGACTACATGACCAAGGCGATCGAGAGCCACGAGACGCTGGTCCGCCACATCGAGGCGGGCCGCCAGCACGCCGCGACCCTGATGAACCACCGCACGATCCTGGCCCACTACTCGGTGTTCTTCACCGACGACGAGGTCGCCCGGCTGCGGTCGTTCTTCCTGGACCCGCCGGAGGCCGCGGAATGACCGTCGTCCTGCAGGTCTCCGACCTGACCGTGCGGTTCGGCCCGACCACCGCGCTCGACGGCGTCTCGTTGACGCTGCACGGCGGGGAGGTGCACGGGCTACTGGGGCACAACGGCTCCGGGAAGTCGACGCTGATCAAGACCCTCGCGGGCGTGAACACCCCGGAGTCCGGGACGGTCACGTCGAACGGTGCGGAGCTCGCGCTGCCGGTGAGTCCGACGGCGGCGCGGGCGAGCGGGCTGGCGTTCGTCCACCAGGGGCTCGGGCTCGCCCAGGACCTCAGCGTCCTGGAGAACATCGCCGTCGTCGCGTTCGACACCGGCCGGATCGGGCAGATCCGGTGGGCCCACGAGGCCCGCAAGGCACGCGAGGAACTGGCCCGCTTCGGTGTCTCGGTCCGGCTCGACACCCCGGTGCGCGAGCTGCCGCCCGTCGAACAGGCGATCGTGGCGATCGTGCGGGCCCTCGCCTCGGTGGAGGGACCACCCGGCGGGCGGCTGCTCGTGCTCGACGAGCCGACCGTCTACCTCCCGCGCGACCAGGTGCAGCGGCTGTTCGACGCGGTCCGCGGGTTCGTGGCGGGCGGCGACGCGGTGCTGTTCGTCTCGCACCGCATCGACGAGGTCCTCACGCTCACCGACACCATCTCGGTGCTGCGTGGCGGCCGGCTCGTCGCGACGGAACCGACCGGCGCCCTCGACGAGCGCCGGATCGTCGCGTTGATCGTCGGCCGCGAGCTCGCCGCGGCCGCCCCCGACACGCACCACGTGACCGGTGAGGTCGCCGCGACCTTCGACGACATCGGTGGTGCCGTCCTGCGCGGCATCTCGTTCACGGTGGCGCGCGGGGAGATCCTCGGCGTCACCGGGCTGGCCGGATCGGGCTTCGACGAGCTGCCCTACGTACTGGCCGGCGCGCGGCCCGGCTCGGGAACCGTGGCCCTCGGTGGCCGGCGGGTCGACGTCGCCGGGCTCGACCCGCGCGCGGCGATCGCGGCGGGGATCGTGCTGATCCCCGCCGACCGGGCCCGCCTCGGCGTGATCGGCGAGGTCAGCATCCGGGAGAACGTGGCGTTGCCACGGATGCAGCGGTTCTTCAGGGGCGGCCTGCTGCGCGAGGGCGCCGAGCGTGCCTGGGTGCGCGAGCTCGTCGACGGGTTCGGGGTCCTGCACGGCGGCGTCGACCGCGAGATGAACACCCTCAGCGGCGGCAACCAGCAGAAGACGGTCCTCGCCAAGTGGCTGGCCGGCGACCCCGACCTGATCCTGCTGCACGAACCCACGCAGGGCGTCGACGTCGGCGGCCGCTTCGACATCTACCGCCAGCTGCGCGACGCCGCCGACCGGGGCGCGGCCGTCGTCGCCGCGGGCGAGTCGCCCGAGGAGCTGGCCGAGCTCTGCGACCGCGTGCTGATCGTCAAGGACGGCGCGCTGTTCGGCGAGCTCCGCGGTGCGCGCGTGGAGAAGCACGCGATCGTCGACGCGACCCTGTCCGAAACACCCCTGTGAGTGGCGATGGTCGCTGGAGCGACCATCGCCACTCACGACCGACTCGACCCGATACGAGGCTCGGCCCCGTACGAGAAGGAGTGACCATGCTCGACCTCGCGCTCACCGGCGGCCTCGTCGTCGGACCGACCGAGACCTCCGCGCTCGACGTCGGCATCGCCGACGGCCGCATCTCGATGCTCACCTCACCCGGCGGCCTCCCTGAGGCCCGCGAGAGCGTCGACGTCTCCGGGCTGACGCTCGTCCCCGGCGGCATCGACCCGCACGTGCACTGCGACCTCGCGATCGAGCACGAGGGCCACGAGCCGGCGGTCTCGTTCGGGCCGGACGTCGTCGGCTCCGCGGCGCTCATCGGCGGCACGACGACGTTGATCGACTTCGTGTGGCTGAACCCCGGCGAGGCGATCCCCGACGGGATCGAGCGCTTCTCCCGGCGCTGGGAGGAGGTCAGCCCGATCGACTTCTCGTTCCACGTGGTGCTGCGCGGCGAGGTCGGCCGTGAGCTGCTGGCCCAGATGCCGGGCGCGATCGAGGCCGGCTTCCCGAGCTTCAAGGTCTTCACCACGAACGTCTTCCCGAGCGCCCCGATCGGTGGCATCCCGCTGATGGTCGACTTCGGGTCGCTGCAGGAGGTCCTGGAGACCACCGCCGCGAACGGCGGCATCACGATGATCCACTCCGAGGACGACGACATCGTCCAGCACATGTACCGCAAGCTCCTCGCGGACGACCGCATGGAGTACACGAACCTGCACGAGGTCCACAACTCGCTGTCCGAGGACCTGTCGTTCCGGCGGGCGATCCGGTTGGCGCACAAGGTCGGTGACGCGCCGATCTACTTCGCCCACGTCAGCGCGAAGACGGGCGTCGACGCCATGGCCGAGGCGCGCGCCGAGGGCCGCCCGGTGTTCGGCGAGACCCTGCACCAGTACGCGCTGCACACCTACCACGACTACCGCGAGCCCGACGGCATGAAGTACCACACCTACCCGTCGCTCAAGGACCACGAGGACACCGAACGGCTCTGGTCGGGAATCGGCGAGGGCGTGCTGTCCTGCTTCGCCACCGACGCGCAGGCCACGACCTACGCCGTGAAGACGCAGGGCCGTCGGGTGGACGACGTCGTCGGCGGCAACACCGGCCTCGAGCCGCGGATGGCCCTGCTCTACACCGAGATGGTCACCAAGCGCGGCATGACGTTGCAGCAGTACGTCGAGGCCACCTCGGCCAACGCCGCGAAGATCCACGGCCTCTACCCGCGCAAGGGCCTGCTGGCCGTCGGGTCCGACGCCGACATCCTCGGCCTGCGCACCGGCGTCGAACGCACCATCACCCACACCGACCTGCACGAGTCCGACTACACGCCCTGGGAGGGCTGGACGGTCAGTGCGTGGCCGCAGCTGACCCTGTTGCGCGGCAAGGTCGTCGCCCGCGACGGTGCATTCGTCGGCGACCCGGTCGGTGGGCGCGTCGTTCCGCGGAGGATCGCCGACGCGATCACCACCGGCCCCCGGTACGCGTGATGGGGCTGCCCCGCATCGGGATCGCCGCCTGCGGCGGCACCATCGCCGCCACCGCGGACGGCGGTGGGACGGCCACGCCCCGGCTCGGCGCCGCCGACCTGCTCGACGCCGCGCCCTGGCTGCGCGACATCGCCGACCCGCAGGCGCGCACCGTCATGACCAAGGCGTCACCCGACATCACGGTCGACGACACCGTCCGGCTCCACGACGAGCTGGTCGCGTTCGTCCGCGACGAGCGGCTCGACGGCGTCGTCGTCACGTCGGGGACGGACACCCTCGAGGAGGTCGCGTTCACTCTCGACCTGCTGTGGGACTCCGACGTGCCGCTCGTGGTGACGGGCGCGATCCGCAACGCGAGCAAGCCCGGCGCCGACGGCCCGGCGAACCTGACGGCGGCCGTCGCGACCGCGGCGTCGGCCGCTGCCCGGGGGCTCGGTGCGCTCGTCGTGCTGAACGACCAGGTCCACGCCGCGCGGTACGCGCGCAAGGGCAACTCCGGCAACGTCGCCGCGTTCGTGTCGCCGACGGTCGGGCCGCTCGGCTACCTCGCGGAGGGTGTCCCGGTGATCCCGCTGCGGGTCTCGCGGACCCCGCGCGTCGACCCGCCGGTCCTCCCGGTGTCCGCGGCCGTCGCGCTGCTGACCACCTTCATGGGCGACGACGGTGCCCTGCTGCCTGCCGTCGCGTCGGGCGGGTTCGCCGGGCTCGTCGTCGCCGGCTTCGGGGGCGGTCACGTGCCCGCCGCCTTCGCGGAGCACCCGGCGTTCGCGCAGCTACTCGGCTCCGTGCCGGTCGTGCTCGCGTCGCGGGCCAACGCCGGGGAACCGTTGCGCGCCACCTACAGCGGGTTCTCCGGATCCGAGACCGAGCTGGCCCGTCGCGGAGTCATCAGCGCCGGTTGTCTCGACGCGCCCAAGGCGCGCGTGCTGCTGACCCTGCTGGCGGCCGCGGGCGAGCCGCCCGAACGGGTCCGTGCCGCGTTCCGCCGGTTCTCCGCACTCCCGTAGGCCCTTCCCAGGAGGACACTCCGCATGCGCACGCACAACCTCGCCGTCATCGGTGGCGACGGGATCGGACCGGACGTCACCGCAGCGGCCCTCGCGGCCATGCGCGCCGCGGCCGACCGGTTCGGTTTCACCCTGTCCACCACCGACTTCGACCTCGGCGCGGCGAGCTACCACCGCACCGGGGTGGCACTCGACGACTCCGCCGTGGAGCAGTTGCGCGGCCACGACGCGATCCTCCTCGGCGCCATCGGGGACCCGAGCGTGGCTCCCGGGATCCTGGAGCGCGGCGTCGTGCTCGCGCTGCGGGTCGCGCTGGCCCAGTCGGTCAACGTGCGGCCCGTCCGGCTGTACCCGGGGGTGCAGAGCCCGGTGCGTGGCATCACGCCCCAACGCTGCGACATGGTGATCCTGCGCGAGAACACCGAGGGCCTCTACGCCGGCGGCGGCGCTCTCGTCCACGAGGGGACGGCGAACGCCCTCGCACTGCAGCAGTCGGTGACCACGGCGTCGGCCACCCGCTCGATCGTGGAGGTGGCGTTCCGGCTCGCCGCGGCCCGCCGGGGACGGCTGGCGTTGTGCCACAAGTCCAACGTCCTCACCTACGCGGGACGGCTGTGGGACGAGGTCGTCGAGGAGGTCGGCGCCGAGTACCCCGACGTGACGCGCGACTACGTCCACGTCGACGCAATGTGCCAGCACCTGCCGCTGAGCCCCGAGCGGTTCGACGTCGTCGTCACCGACAACCTGTTCGGCGACATCATCAGCGACCTCGGCGCGACGGTGCAGGGCGGACTGGGGCTCGCGGCGAGCGCCAACCTCAACCCGACCGGGTCGGCCCCCAGCATGTTCGAGCCCGTCCACGGTTCCGCGCCCGACATCGCGGGCAAGGGCTGGGCGAACCCGGCCGCGGCCGTGCTGTCGGGCGCGCTCTGCCTCGCCGCGCTCGGTGAGCGCGACGCGGCGCTGGCCTGCGAGGCCGCGGCGGCGTCCGTCGTCGCGGAGCTGCCCGCGCTGTCGGGGGCGGCGATGGGCGCGTCGACGGCGGAGATCGGGGAGCGGATCGCCGCGCGCGTGGCGACGGCCGACCCGGCGACCATCGGCGACCCCGCGACGTCGCTGATGAGCGCCATGGCCGCCATCGCGCCGGTGCCCGACCGCGGCTGAGCAGCGCGGTCCGTGCGGCGCCGGGACCGCCGCCCCTGTTGCCCGGGGCTGCAGGTTCCTCGACGGGGAAGGCTGCGGACGCGGTCGTGAGTGGCGATGGTCGCCATGGCGACCATCGCCACTCACGGAAGAGCCGACCGGGGTCAGACCGCGCTGCCCGACGCGGCGACCAGCGGCCCCCGTCGTCCGACCGCCCACACCACGAGTGCGAACGCGCTGGCCACCGCCCCCGCCACCGAGATCGCCGTCCACCCGCCGGCCGACCACAGCACCGTCGCCGCTGCCGAGCCGATCGCCCCGCCGACGAAGTTGCCGGCCACGAGTGCGGTGTTGAGCCGGCTGCGCGCCTCGTGCGAGATCGCGAACACGCGCGTCTGGTTGAGGATGTTCTGGGCCTGGATCGCGATGTCCAGCAGGACGACGACGACCAGCACCAGCACCAGCGAGTGCCCGGCGAAGGCCGCGACCACGAACGTCACCACCGCGAGCGCCCAGGCGACACCGCTGGCCGGCAGTGACCAGCCGCGGTCGTGCAGCCGCCCCGCTCGTTGCGCCGCGAGCGCGCCTGCCAGTCCGGCGAGGCCGACGAGCCCGATCACCGTCACGGGCAGGTGGAACGGCGGGCCGCTGAGCAGGAAGGTCAGCGCCGTCCAGAACATCGAGAACACGCCGAACCCGGTCGCGGCGATGACCAGCGTCCAGCGCAGCACCCGCTCGTGCGCGAGGGCGCGGCCGACAGACGCGATCAGCGCCGGGTAGCGCAGCCGCGTCTTGGGCTCCAGCGGGGGCACCGCCCGGTACAGCAGCACCGCGAGGACGACGGTCAGCGCCGCCGCCGCAGCGAAGATCGCCCGCCATCCCGCGAACCCCGCGACGAGACCGCTGATCGTGCGCGACAACAGGATCCCCGTCAGCATCCCGGACACGACGGTCCCGACGACCCGCCCGCGCACGGCGACGTCGGACAGGTCGCCCGCGAGCGGCGCGAGGATCTGCCCGGCGACGGTCGTGACACCAAGCACGGCGATCGCGCCCAGCAGGAAGCCGATCGACGGCGCCAGCGCGCACGCCACGAGCGCGGCCGTGGCGGACAGCATCATCAACGGGATCAGCCGCCGTCGGTCGACGACGTCGCCGAGCGGCACGATGAGCAGGATCCCGATCGCATACCCGACCTGGGTCGCCGTGACCAGCCAGCCCGCGACGGCGGTGGGGGCGTGCAGGTCGTCGGCGATGAAGTCCAGCAGGGGCTGGGCCCAGTAGAGGTTGCCGACGGCCGCACCGCCCGCGACGGCGAAGAGGAACGTCAGCCCGCGGGTCATCACCGCGGGCGCGTCCGACCGGACCTGGATGCCGCTCACGCGGCGGCGCTCGACGTCACCGTCCGATCCTGCGCTGCCGGCGTCGATGTCGCGTCGTGGGCTGCGGCACAGGCGGTGCCGGCGGACGGGTCCGTCCAGGGGCAACCCGGATGTAGGTAACTCCGATCGGACGAACGACTATTCCGAATGCAGTAGTTCACGTCGTACGCTCGCGCCGGGCCGGGGAGACCATCTGGAGGCATTGATGCCCGCACGTCGCCTTGGCCGCAGCTTTCTCCTGGTCCTCGTCGCGCCGCTCGTCGTCACGGCGTGCGTCGGAACCCCCGCCGCTCCTGCAACGTCGTCGACGAGCTCGCCGCCGACCGCGCAACCGTCGGTCCCGCAGGGCGGCATCGACCCCGCGACCGCGTTCACCGCGGTCTCCGCGACGACGCTGACCACGCCGGCGCCCGTCACCGGCACCGACGGGAAGACCCACCTCGCCTACGAGCTGCTGCTCACCAACGCCAGCCCGGCTCCGCTGCGGCTCGACGAGGTCGACGTCCTCGACGCCGGCTCCCGGAACGTGCTGCTCTCGTTGAGCGGCCCGGCGCTCGCTGCCTCGAGCAACCTGGTCGGTGGCGACACCGGCGACGAGGGGACGGCCGAACCCACCACGGTCGGGACGCCGATCCCGGGCTCGGCCACCACGGTCGTGTGGCTCGACGTCACCGTCGACGGCGCCCCGCCAGCCGCGCTCACCCACCGCGTCGCCGCCACGATGACGACCCCCGGCGGCGACCGGCCCCTGGAGTCGACCGTCGGCCGCGTCGACGTCTCCACCGCGAAGGCGCCCGTCCTCGGCCCGGTCATGGCCGGTGGCCCCTGGTACGCCAGCGACGGCTGCTGCGCCGACGACACCCATCACCGCCGCGGCCTCGCGCCGATCAACGGGACGCTGCTCGTCCCGCAGCGCTACGCGATCGACTGGTACCTGCTCGACGACCAGCACCGCGCCTGGGCCGGCGATCCCAGCAAGCTGACCAGCTACTACGCCTACGACAAGCCCGCGCTCGCGGCTGCCGACGGTGTCGTCGTCGACGCGACCGACGGCATCGCCGAGACCACCTCGGCACCCGAGCCGCCACCGCTGCCGCCGATCAAGGACACCGTCGGCAACCACGTCACCGTCATGATCGCGCCCGGGGTCTACCTGCTCTACGCGCACTTCAAGCCGAACACCGTCGCGGTGAAGACCGGCCAGACGGTCAAGCGCGGCGACGTCCTCGGCCACATCGGCAGCTCCGGGAACTCCACGGCCCCGCACCTGCACTTCCAGGTCATGACCGAGCCGACGTTCTTCCCGACCGACAGCACCCCGTTCGCCTTCGACTGCTTCGCGGTGAACGGCCAGGTCACCGAACGCATCTGGGACGACGTCCTCGGCCTGCAGCCCGACCCGGTGCTGCCGTACGCGGCGGCGACGGACACGAGCCGGCGGAGCGGACAGATGCCCCTGGACCGCAACGTCGTCACATTCTGCTGAGCCGCCCCTGCCCCGTGATCCTCCGTCGGTCCGCCGCTACGGTCGGGCCGTGGGGGACGGCGTGGCGCGGCGTGATCTGCGGGTGTCCCACGCCGAGCGCGAGCACGTCGCCCGCCTGCTCACGGCCCACTTCGAGGCCGGGCGGCTCACCCCGGACGAGTACGAGACCCGCAGCGCCGCGGCGGCGGTCGCGGTCACGCGCGCCGACCTCAACGGGTTGCTGATCGACCTGCCCGGGGTCGACGCGGTGCGGGCGCGCGAGGTCCTGGAGTGGACCAGCGGCAGGGGCGACCTGAAGCGCTCCGGCGACTGGCTGGTCCCGCCACGGATCGTGCTGCGGTCGCGGTTCGGCGACGCCGGGCTCGACTTCCGCCACGCCCGGTTCATGGAGCCGTCGGTCACGGTCGCCGTGGACATGTGGGTCGGTGACGTCGACCTGCGACTGCCGCCGGGTGGGTCGGTCGATCTCGACGGCGTCCGCACCCACGTGGGCCACGTGAAGGACAGGACGGGCGCGTCCGGGCGGCGCGGGGACCCGCACATCGTCGTCACCGGCCGGATGTACGTGGGCGACATCAGGATCCGCTGACGGTCCTCGGCGGGGGAGCAGGGCCTCAGCGGGCGGAGCCGGAGAACGGCCCGGCCGTCGGCAGCCCCGCCTCGTCGAGCGGGCGCCGCCCCGTCCGGTGGTCGTGCACGGTGCTGTCGAGGACCCAGACGACCCCGGCGAGCATCAGCAGGCCCACGATGACCGCGACGTGCAGCCAGCCGGCGACGAGCAGCACGACGCCGGCACCGACGAGCAGAGCCGCGAGGCGGACGCCGGGGTGGCGACGCGGCGCCGAGGGCTGCTCGGGCTCGGCCGCGGGGGCGGCGGTGGCGATGGTGGTGTTCATGGTCCGGTCTCCGATCCGTGCTGGTGAGGCGTCGTTCCCGATGCCTCGAGCGTGGTCCGGAGCGGGCGTCGGCGCGGTCGGCCCGGTGGAGGGTGCGGGGGACGAGACCGGTGTCGGTCGATCGGGGGACGCCCCGGACACGCCGCGAGCCCGGCCACGGGCCGGGCGAGGCGGGGCGGATCGGGTGGCGATCCCCTGTCGGGTGGGTCAGCGCTCGCTGGGCAGCGTCCCCGCCATCGGGGCCGCGGGCCGGAACTGGGCGAGTCGCAGCCGGCGGCTCCCCGTCACGTGGCCGTAGGTGACGGTGCCGACGAGCAAAAGCAGCGCGCCGAGCATCAGCAGCGAGACGTCGACCGCGGTGTGGGCGCTCGACGCGAACGCGATCGCGATACCGGCTCCGAACACCAGCGCGACGGCGCGCACGGCGTTGTGGCGCAGGGTCTCCGCTTCGCGGGGCGAGCGCTCGACGGGGGCGAAGGGGTTGGTGGGGGTGAAGGGCGCGTCCATGATCCGATCTCCGATCCGTGTGGCCCGGGGCTGTTTCCCCGATGCCTCGAGGTTCGTCCCGAATCCGCCCCGGCACCGTCAGTCGGCCGGTGGGTGCGCGGGGCGACGCCCGTGTCCCCCGCTCGGCCCCCTCAGCCCTCGTCCGCCAATAGATGGTGGAAGTCCTCGTGGATCATCTGGCCCCCGGGCGCGCCTCGGGGTCGGGATCGGGCCGACAAGATCGGGCCGTCGGCGGAGCGCGGGATGCCGCAGGTGGTGAGGCGCGGCGGGACGTGCGCTGATGCGGGCTCGGACCGCGCGCCAGGGCTCCGCCGACCTCGACGTCGGGCCGGTTCGATCACGAACCCGGCATCGTCAGCAAGCGGTGGCGGCCCCGAGCCGACGGTCGAGCTCGACGGCGAGATGGTCGAGCGCCGCGGCGGCCCGCCGGGACAGGGCGTGGTGCGCCGGGTGCACGGCGACGACGTCGGCCCGCGGCGTCGGCACGTCCTCCAGGACGCGGACGAGGGCGCCGTCGCGCAGCAGCGGACCGACGTGCCAGAGCGAGCGCATGATCAGGCCGTGCCCGTCGAGGCACCAGCGGGTCGCGACGTCGCCGTCGTTGGTCACCATGGTGCCCGGCACCCGGACCGTCGTCTCGGCGCCGTCGGACCCGAAGCGCCACAGGGCGTGGTCGGTGTCGATCTCTCGGATGACGATGCAGTCGTGGTCGGCGAGGTCGGTGAGGCCGCGCGGCGCCGGACGGGTGGCGAGGTAGTGGGGCGACGCGCAGACGACGCGGCGGTTGGGCAGGAGCATCCGCGTCCGCACCGAGGTGTCGTCACGGCGCCCGACGCGGATCGCGAAGTCGAACGGGCTCCCGGCCACGTGCAGTGGCAGGTGCGAGAGCTCCAGCTCGACCGAGACGGCCGGGTGGGCCGCGGCGAACGCCCCCATGACAGGAGCGACGTGGGCGCGCCCGAGCCCCATCGTGCAGTGCACGGCGACGCTGCCGCGCAGGACGTCGCGGCGGTGCCCGACGTCCTCCTCGAGGTCGTTGATCAGCGGCAGGAGCCGGGCCGCGCCGGCGGCGTAGCGGACGCCCTCGTCGGTCAGGCTGAGCCGGCGGGTGCTGCGCCGCACCAGCTGTGCGCCGAGCCGGCGCTCCAGGTGCGCGAGCCGCTTGCTCACCGCCGACGTCGACACCCCCCAGCGCCGGGCGGCCTCGGTGAGCGTCACGGCCGTCGCGATGCCGTCGAAGAACTCGAGGTCGTCGAGGTCGGGGAGATCCACCTCGGCGTACTCCTTTCGTCTCGCGCAAAGGTGCTGGGCCGAATCTCGCCTGGAACTGCCCTTTTGTGCTACCTAGGCTACAGAGAGCAGCTCAGGCGATCTCGGAAGGAAGCGCATGACGACGCACCGCATTGCTGTGATCCCCGGCGACGGAATCGGCAAGGAGGTGGTGCCCGAGGGCGTGCGGGTGCTGCGCGCCGCGGCCGCGGCCCACGGCTTCGACGTCGAGCTCGCCGACTTCGACTTCGCGTCCGCCGACTACTACCAGCAGCACGGCACGATGCTGCCCGACGACTGGTTCGAGACCCTCCGCGGCTTCGACGCGATCTTCTTCGGCGCCGTCGGCTGGCCGGAGGTCGTCCCGGACCACGTCTCGTTGTGGGGCAGCCTGTTGCAGTTCCGCCGCCGCTTCGACCAGTACGTCAACCTGCGCCCGGTCAAGCTGCTCGACGGCGTGCGCAGCCCGCTGGCCGACCGCAAGCCGGGCGACGTCGACTTCCTCGTCGTCCGGGAGAACACCGAGGGGGAGTACTCCAGCGTCGGTGGCCGGATGTTCGAGGGCACCGACCGGGAGACCGTGCTGCAGGAGACGGTGATGACGCGCGTCGGCGTCGACCGGATCCTGCGGTACGCCTTCGATCTCGCGCGGGCCCGCCCGGAGCGCCACCTCACCTCGGCGACCAAGAGCAACGGCATCTCGATCTCCATGCCGTACTGGGACGAGCGCGTGGAGGCGATGGCCGCGGGCTACCCCGACGTGCGCGTCGACAAGTACCACATCGACATCCTGACGGCGCAGTTCGTGATGAACCCGGACCGGTTCGACGTCGTCGTCGCCAGCAACCTCTTCGGCGACATCCTCTCCGACCTCGGCCCCGCCTGTACCGGCACGATCGGCATCGCGCCCAGCGGCAACATCAACCCGGAGCGGGACTACCCCAGCCTGTTCGAGCCCGTGCACGGTTCGGCGCCCGACATCGCGGGCAAGGGGATCGCCAACCCCGTCGGCCAGATCTGGTGCGTGTCGATGATGCTCGAGCACCTCGGCGAGACCGAGGCGGCCGCGGCGGTCATGGGCGCGATCGAGAGGGTGCTCGCTCGCGGGGGCGACCTCCTGACACCCGACATGGGCGGTACCGGGACGACGAGCGGGCTGGGCGCGGCGGTCGCGGCCGAGATCGGCTGAGGAACGAGTAGGGATCGCCCCCGCGGGAACGGGGGCCCGCTCGCTGTCCCGCGGTTCGCGAAACGGGCAAAGTTCTTCTCATCGGACGGAGCGACACAAAGGTCTCTCCCCATACGAGAAGCGACGGAGCCCCCAAATGTTCAAGAGCACCTGCCCCTCCAGGTCCGGCCACGACAAGTGGAACGACGGCGGCGGCTACGGCGGCAAGAACCACGACAAGTACGACGACAAGTGGGGCGGCTACGGCGGCGGCAAGCACCACGACAAGTACGAGGACAAGTGGGGCTGCCACGACAGCAGGTCCGACCACTACGAGAACGACAAGTGGGACTGCGACTCGAAGTACGACCGCAACGACAAGTGGGACGACGACAAGTGGGGCTGCCACGACGACAAGTACTCCCACTGCAACAGCTGACCGGTCCTCTCGTGGGGGGAGGATCGATCAGGAAGCGGTTACGCGCCCGGGCGATGGGTCTCGCCCCGGGCGCGTACCCGTGTGTGGCGACCCGGGCGGCGCCTTGCGGGCCGGGACGACATAGGTAATCTCTCATTGATTACGTCGTCGGGAGCCTGTCCCTCCCGCAGCGCACGATGGGAGCCAGCCGTCCGATGATCATCGACACCTCGACGCTCGACGCCGCCTCGGCGTACAAACTGCTGATCGGGAGCATCGTCCCGCGGCCGATCGGGTGGATCAGCACGATGTCGGTCGACGGTGTCGCGAACCTCGCGCCCATCTCCTTCTTCACATGCGTCGGCCGCAAGCCGCCGATGGTGTCCATCACGATGCAGCCCCGGTCCGACGGGCAGCTGAAGGACACCTTCGTCAACGTCCGCGACACGGGTGAGTTCTGCTTCAACCTGGTCTCCCTGCCGCACGCCCACCATGCGCACCGCTCGGCCGCGGAGTTCCCCACCGAGGTAGACGAGTTCGACGTGCTCGGCCTCGGCAAGGCCCCGTCGGACGTGGTGAGGGTGCCCCGCGTCGACGGTGCCCCGATCTCGTTCGAGTGCACGCTCGAGCGCGTCATCCCCGTGGGCAACGACGACCACGTCGTCTTCGGCATCGTGCAGCGGGTCCACATCCGCGACGACCTCTACCTCGAGGGCGGCCGCGTCGACACCGCCGCCCTCGGGCCCGTCGGGCGCCTGGCAGCCGAGTACACACTGGTGGAGAACGTGTTCACCACGCCGCTCGACGACGAGATCCTTGCGGCCCGCCACCCCGCCCGGATGCACCGGCTCGACGGCCGGCCGACGGAGTTCTCGCCGATCGGCACGAAGGCCTGGTCCCCGTCCGGGTCCGTCATGGACTGACGGCGGGCCGCGGCTGTCCCCGGCGGCGGAAAAGTCGAAGAACTTCCTCGCGAGGATGTCGAGAACGCGACCTCGGCTCCGTCTCGGGTGCACGATCGGCCATCGGGGCCGGGCGAGGAAGGGAAGACATCGTGAAGTACCTGCTGCTCAAGCACTACCGAGGCGGACCGACCCCCGTCGTCGACCACCCGCCGATCGACCGGTGGGCGCCGGAGGAGGTCGACGCGCACGTGCGGTTCATGCGCGAATTCGCCGACCGCCTCGTCGAGACCGGCGAGTTCGTCGACGCGCAGGCCCTGTCGCAGGAGGGGGCGTTCGTCCGCTCCGACGGCGCGGGACGTCCCCCGGTCACCGACGGCCCGTTCGCCGAGACCAAGGACCTCGTCGCCGGGTGGATGGTCATCGACGTCGAGTCGTGGGAGCGGGCCGTCGAGCTGGCGGGGGAGCTGTCGGCCGCACCCGGGCCGCGCGGCGAGCCGATCCACGAGTGGCTCGAGGTGCGGCCGTTCCTCACCGAGGCGCCCTCGGGGAGCGAATGAACCCGGAGCTGGTCCGCGAGCTGGTGCCCGCGGTCATCGGTGTGCTCGTCCGCCGCGGAGCCGACTTCGCGGCGGCCGAGGACGCCGTGCAGGAGGCGCTCGTACGCGCGCTGGAGACCTGGCCCGACGATCCGCCTCGCGAGCCGAAGGCATGGCTGATCGCGGCCGCGTGGCGCAAGTTCCTGGACGCGACCCGGTCCGAGTCGGCACGCCGGAGCCGGGAGCTCGCCGCCGACGCCGAACCACCCGCCGCTCCGGCGCCCGCGGCCGACGACACGCTGCGGCTCTACTTCCTCTGCGCGCACCCGACGTTGTCGCCCGCGGCCGCGGTCGCGCTGACCCTCCGGGCGGTCGGCGGTCTGACGACGCGCCAGATCGCCGCGGCGCACATGGTCCCCGAGGCGACGATGGCGCAGCGGATCAGCCGCGCCAAGCGTCGGATCGAGGGGTTGCCGCTCGACGCGCCGGGCGACCTGACGACGGTGCTGCGGGTGCTCTACCTGGTGTTCAACGAGGGCTACGGCGGCGACGTCGACCTCGCGGCCGAGGCCATCCGGCTCGCCCGCCAGCTCGCGGCGCTCTCCGCCGAGCCCGAGGCGGCGGGCCTGCTCGCGCTCATGCTGCTGCACCACGCCCGGCGCGCCTCCCGCACCGCGCCCGACGGCCGGCTCGTGCCGCTGGCCGAGCAGGACCGGTCGTCGTGGGACACCCGCATGATCGAGCAGGGGGTGGCCATCCTGCAGGCCGCGCTCGCCCGCGACCGCCTCGGCGAGTACCAGGCCCAGGCCGCGATCGCCGCGCTGCACGCCGACGCGCCCACGGCGGCCGAAACCGACTGGGTGCAGATCGTCGAGTGGTACGACGAGCTGCTGGCGCTCACGGACTCGCCCGTCGTGCGGCTCAACCGGGCGGTCGCCGTCGGCGAGGCGGACGGTCCGCAGGCCGGCCTCGCCGCGTTGGCCGACCTCGACCCGGCCCTGCCGCGGCACGCCGCCGCGACCGCCTACCTGCTCGAACGGGCAGGCGACCTGCCCGGTGCCGCCGCCCGCTACGCCGAGGCCGCGCGCGTCGCGACGAGCGTTCCCGAGCGCGACCACCTGACCCGGGAGGCCGCGCGGCTGCGGCAGCTCACGAGGGCACAGAGGTGAGACGATGCGGCTGTGCTGCCACGACCGTCGACCAGCTTCGTGGGCCGGGAGGGCGAGCTGGCCCGGGCGCGGGCGCTGCTGCTCGGCACGCGGTTGCTGACGTTGACCGGACCCGGTGGCTGCGGCAAGACGAGGATGGCGATCGAGCTGGCGGGCAGGTCGCCGGAGGACTTCCCGGACGGCGTGCACTTCGTGTCACTGGCGGCGGTGCGGGACCCCGCGCTGGTGCCGGTGTCGACGGCCCGCGGCATCGGGTTGCAGGACGCCAGGGGCACGCCGCTGCTGGAGCACCTCAGCGGCTACCTGTCCGAGCGGGACGCCCTGGTGATCCTGGACAACATGGAGCAGGTGCTCGCCGCCCGCGGGTTCGTCGCCGACCTGCTCGCCGCCACCACCCGGCCGCGGATCCTCGTCACCAGCCGCTCGCCGCTGCACCTGTCGTGGGAGCAGGAGTTCCCGGTGCCCGCGCTGGGCGTCCCGCCGGGTGGCCCCGCCGCCTCGACAGCGTCGGTCGCCGGATGCGAGTCGGTGCGGCTGTTCGTCGCGCGGGCGGCCGCGTCGGCGCCCGGGTTCACCGTCACCGGTGAGAACGCGGCGGCCGTCGCCGGGATCGCCGAGCGCCTCGAGGGGCTGCCGCTGGCGATCGAGCTGGCGGCCGCACGGGTGAAGGTCCTGGAGCCGGCGGCGATCCTGGCGCGGCTGGAGGACTCCCTGGGGTTGCTGGTCGGCGGTCGCCGGGACGCCCCGGACCGGCACCGGGCGCTGCGCGCAACGATCCTCTGGAGCCACGAGCTCCTGAGCGAGGCGGCGAAGGCGCTGCTCGCCGTCTGCTCGGTCTTCCGGGGCGGCATCGACCTGGCCGTCCTCGAAGGCGTGTGCAGGGAGGCGGTCCACCTGCCCGTCCCCGTGCTGGACGCGCTGACGGAGCTCGTCGACCACAGCCTCGTCCGGGCCGATCCGGTGCTCGGTGCCGCCCCCAGGTTCGCGATGCTGGAGACCGTCCGCGAGTTCGCGGCCGAACAGCTGGTGGCGCTACCCGGCCACGAGCGGGTCCGCGCGGCGCACGCGGCGGCGTTCCGGGCGCTGGCCGAGGGACTGGCCCGCCCGCCGGCGGGCCCGGACCGGGTGGGCCTCGACCTGGTCGAGCGCGAGCACGACAACTTCCGTGCCGCGCTGGACCACTACGGCGAGACGGAGCCCGGCACGGCGCTGCGCCTCGCGAACCGGCTCACCGCCTTCTGGTCCATCCGCGGGCACTTCTCCGAGGGCAGGCGGCGGCTGGGCGAGCTGCTCGCCCGGGTCCCGGACGACGACCCCGAGCGGGTGGACGCGCTCAACGGTGCGGCGTGGCTCGCGACCGACCAGGGGGACGGGGCCGCGGCCGTCCCGTTGCTCGACGAGACCCTCGCCCGCGCCCGGGCCGCGGGGGACCGCGCGGGCGAGGCCACGGTCCTGTACTACCGGGGCCGGGCGTCGGCGATCGCCGGTGATCCCGCCGGCCGGGCCGACATCGAACGGGCGTTGGAGCTGCAGCTCGAGACGGGTGACGACGCGGGCATCGCCGCGGCCCTGTGGCTGGGCGGCGCGGTCGCCATCCTCGGGGAGGACCACCGGCTCGCCCGCGAGCGGCTGGAACGCTGCGTGGCGCTGTGCGAGGCGCGCGGCCTGCCGGCGATCGAGGCCCGGGCCCGCCAGCTGCACGCCATGGCCGATCTCGAGCTCGGCGACCTGGCGCGGGCACGGGCGGTGCTGACGAGGGCGGTGCCCGCCGTCGTCGACCTCGGGGACCGCTTCGCCATCGCCGTCGGGCTGAGCCTGCTGGCAGGACTGGCCGCCAGGACCGGACGACCCCGCGTCGCGCTGCGGCTCGCCGGTGCCGCCGCGGCCTACGAGGAGGTCAACCAGACCCACCGGCCGCAGAACGTCCGCGCGCGGCTCGACGCGTGGCTGGAGCCGGCTCGCGCGACGGTCGGTGCGGCAGCCGCGAAGCTCGTCGAGGGCGGGCGCGGGATGACCGTCGACCAGGCCGTCGCGTTGGGTCTGGCCGACGCGCCCGAGGACCCGTGGCGAGCCGGCCCGGGGGCGGGCCTCACCCGCCGCGAGCGCGAGATCGCCGCGCTGGTGGCCACCGGCATGACCAACCGGGAGATCGCGGGGCGGCTCCAGCTCTCGGTGCGCACCGTCGAGGTGCACGTCGACCACGCCCTGACCAAGGTCGGGCTCCGCACGCGCACCCAGCTCGCCGCGTGGCTGCACCAGGACGGTCTCGCCCCCGGAGATACGTAGCGACCTACGTAGTCCTTCTCACGACGTCGCCGCTCGGCCGGTCCACCGTTGCCGCCATGACGACACGCACACGTTCGGCGGACTGCCAGGTGCTGGTCATCGGCGCCGGCCCGGCCGGGCTGGCCACCGCGATCACCGCCATCCGCAACGGCGCCGGGGCGCTGGTGGTCGAGCGGCACCCGGGCACGTCCATTCATCCGCGGGCCACCGGGGTGCACCTGCGCACGATGGAGCTGCTGCGAACCTGGGGTCTGCGCCGCGAGGTCCGAGCGCTCGACGCCCGGGTCCGTCCGCTGCGGTCGGTGTCGCCGACCCTGCGCGAGGCCACCCCGGTGCCGATGGGTTACCCGACCGACCCGAGGGAGGTGCTCGCGGTCAGCCCGGTGCTGCCGGTCTGCTGCCCGCAGGACCGCCTGGAGCCGGTGCTGCTCGACCACCTGCGGGCGCTGGGCGGCGAGGTCCGGTTCGGGGTGGAGCTCGTCGACCTGGTCGACGACCGCGCCGGGGTCACCGCGACCCTGCGCGACCGGGCCACCGGAGCCGCCTCCGTCGTGCGGGCCCGGTTCGTGGTCGGGGCGGACGGCACGCGCAGCGTCGTCCGGCGGTTGTCGGGGATTCCGCTGGAGCGCCTCGGCGAAATCGGGGAGTTCGTCCTCGTGCACTTCGCCGCGAACCTCGACGACCTGCTCGGCGAGGACCGCCGCTTCGGCATGTACGTCGTCACCCATCCGGACGCCGAGGTGGTCGTCGTCCGCGCCGGCGGCGACCGGTGGTCCCTGGCCCGGCAGTGGTTCCCGGAACGCGGGGAGTCACCGGCGGACTTCACGCCGGACCGCTGCGTGGAGCTCGTCCGCACCGCCGCCGGGGACCCGGCCCTCGACGTACGAGTGCTGACGCACATGCCGTTCACGATGGTCGGTGAGCTGGCAGCCACCTTCCGCGCGGGAAACGCCTTCGTGGTCGGCGACGCGGCGCACCGGATGACGCCCGCAGGCGCGCTCGGGATGAACACGGCGATCCAGTCGGCGCACAACCTGGGCTGGAAGCTGGCCTGGGTGGCGCGGGGGTTGGCCGGAGAGGCGCTGCTGGACACCTACCACGCCGAGCGCAAGCCGGCGGGCGAGCGGAACGCGCGCCGGTCGCTGGAGATGCTTGAGGTGCCTCCGACGGACGGCGAGTGGACCGTCGACCTGGACCGCCGGTACGTCTCCGCTGTGATCGCACCGACCGGGTCGCACCTCGGCGGCGTGCTCCCCGGACGCCGGGCGCCACACGCCTGGGCGTCGGTCGCCGGCCGCCGCCGCTCACTGCTGGACCTGTTCGACGGCCGGCTCACGCTGATCGTCGGCCCCGACGCGGACGGCTGGCGGGCCGCCGCGGCGGCCTCGCCCGTGCCGGTGCAGGTCCTCGGAATCGGCCGGGAGCTGGGGTGCGACGCGCAGCGGCTGGCCCGGCGGTACGGCGTCGCCTCCGGCGGCGCGGTGCTCGTCCGCCCGGACGGCCATGTCGCCTGGACCTGCGCCAGGGCCGCGGAGCCCGTCGGCCGGCTGCTCGCCGCCGTCGACCTCGCCCTCGGGCGGGCCGGTGGTCACGCGCTCGCCGCATCCGCGTAGCCGCCCCGACCTGAGAACGGGGCACAGGTGCGGCACCGTGACGAGCCGGGACCCGGGGGCGTCCCTTCCTGGGCCCGGCGTCTCGACCCCGACCGGGTACGCCGGCTACCCCTCGCTGTACTGAGCCCGCGCCGAAACGTACTCGTCGAGTCCACGCAGGTGCGCCTGCACGGCGTCGGCGGGCAGGAACGACGACCGGAAGGAGTTCGCCGCGAGCGTCTGCAGTTCGGCGACGGTGAGGCCGAGGGTCTCGCGGACCGCGTCGAGGTTGTCCCCGACGTAGCCGCCGAAGTAGGCGGGATCGTCGGAGTGGACCGACACGTTGAGCCCCACCCGCAGCATCCGCGCGACGGGATGGTCGGCGAGCGTGTCGCAGCCGCGCAGCCGGACGGTCGAGAACGGGCAGACCGTCAGCGGCAGCCCCGTCCCGACGAGATGCGCGACGAGCGCCGGATCCTCCAGCGACCGCAGGCCGTGGTCGACCCGTTCGACGTGGAGCGTCCGGATCGCCTCCCACACGTACGCCGCCGGACCCTCCTCACCCGCATGCGCGACGACGTGCAGGCCCGCCGCGCGGGCGTCGGCGAAGACCTGCGCGAACAGGCCCGGGGGGTACCCGACCTCTGCGGAGTCGAGACCCACACCGACCAGCTTGTCGACGTGCGGCAGTGCCGCGGCGAGGGTGGCTGCGGCGTCGTCGACGGGACGGTCGCGCATCATGCAGAGGATCAGCCCGGCGGTGAGCCCGTGTCGCTCCCGCGCCGTCGACGTCGCGGCGTACAGCCCGTCGATCACCGTCTCGATCGGCAGGCCGCGGGCGACGTGGGCCTGCGGGTCGAAGAACATCTCGACGTGGCGGACGCCTTGGGCCGCAGCGCGTGCGAGGTAGGCGTCCGCGACGTCGGCGAAGTCGGCCGGCGTGCACAGCACCGCCATGACCGCGTAGTAGACGTCGAGGAACGACTGCAGGTCGGCGAAGTCGTGCGCCGCGGCCAGCTCGTCGGGTGTGGCCCAGGGCAGCCGCACACCGTTGCGCGCGGCGAGCGCGAAGGCGGTCGCCGGCTCGATCGTGCCCTCGACGTGGACGTGCAGCTCCGCCTTGGGCAGGCCCATGACGAACTCGCGCACCGTACCGCCTCTCGCGCCGGCCCCGACCGGCGCGAGAGACGCCGGTCCCGACCGGCCGAACGTACCTCCCCGTGGGCCGAGCGGCGCGCGGTTCAGGCCGGCGGCGCGGTCCCCGCGGCGACGACGGGCCGGTCCTCGCCCTTCGGGTCCCGTCGGGCGAGGGCACCGGGCCACCAGATCGGACGGCCGATGTCCAGGGCGAGCGCGGGTACCAGGACCGACCGGACGATGAGGGTGTCGACCAGGACGCCTACGGCCACGAGGAACGCGATCTGCACGAGGAAGAGGATCGGCAGCACCGCGAGCGCCGCGAACGTCGCGGCCAGGACCACCCCGGCGGAGGTGATCACCCCTCCGGTGACCTCCAGGCCGCGGACCACACCGTCGCGGGTGCCGACCTGCTCGGCCTCCTCCCGCACCCGGCTCATCAGGAAGATGTTGTAGTCCACGCCGAGTGCGACGAGGAAGACGAACGCGAACAACGGGACGCTCGGGTCGGCGCCCGGTAGGTCCAGCACGTGGTTGAACACGAGCGCACCGATCCCCAGCGTGGCCGCGAACGACAGCACCACCGAGGCGATGAGCAGCAACGGCGCGACGAGCGCGCGCAGGAGCAGGGCGAGCACGAGGAACACCACGACCAGCACCGCGGGCACCACGACGCGCAGGTCGCGCGCGGCGGTGTCCTGGCTGTCGAGCTGCGTCGCCGTCACCCCGCCGACCAGTGCGTCCGCGCCGGGCACGGTCGCCAGCGTCCGTCGCAGCTCGGTGACCGTCGCGACGGCGGCCTCGCTGTCCGCCGGTTCGGCGAGGATCGCCGACAGCTGCACCCGCCCGTCGACGACCTGCGGGGAGCCGCGGTCCACCGACACGATGCCGGGTACGGTCCGCGCCGCCGCGACGGTCCGCTCCTCGGCCGGGGCGGCGACGATGATGACCGCCGGCGACCCGGTGCCGCCGGGGAAGTGCCGGCTCAGCGCCTCCTGGCCCTGCACGGAGTCCACAGCGGCCTTGTCGACGAAGAAGTCCGACTGCGCGACCCCGGACGCCTGGAACTGCGGGACGAACGCGGCGAGCGCACCGAGGACGATCGCGGAGGCGATCCACAGCCGCCGGGGCCGCCTGCCGACGGCCGCGGCGATCCGGCTCCACAGCCCGCTGGTCGACCCCGCGGTCCCGACCTTCGGACGGAAGGGCCAGAACGCCGCGCGCCCGAACAGCAGCAGGGCGGCGGGGAGGAACGTCAGCGCGGCCAGCACCGCGGCGACGATGCCGATCGCGGCCACCGGCCCGAGACCGCGGTTGGAGTTCAGGCCCGACAGCAGCAGGCACAACAGGCCCAGGATGACCGTGCCCGCGGACGCCAGCACCGGTTCGACGGTGGCGCGGTAGGCGAGGCGCATGGCCGTCCAGGTGGACTCGGTGCGGCGCAGCTCCTCGCGGTAGCGGGCGATCAGGAGCAGGGCGTAGTCCGTGGCGGCGCCGACGATGAGGATGAACAGGATCCCCTGCGTCTGCCCCGACAACGTGATCCACCCGGCGTCGGCCATCAGGTACACCACGACGACCGCGAGGCACAGCGCGAGCCCCGCGGACAGCAGCACGAGTACCGGCAGCAGCGGGCTGCGGTAGACGATCAGCAGGATCAGCGCGACCACCCCGGCGGCGACCAGGAGCAGCAGGCCGTCGATGCCGGCGAACGCCGCGCTCAGGTCCGCGGCCAGCCCGGCCGGACCGGTGACGTGCACGGACAGGCCCGCGGGCAGGCCAGTCGCCAGGCTGTCACGCAGTTCGGGGACGAGCTCGTCGAGCTCACCGCGCTCGGCCCCCGGGTAGGCGACGACGAACTGTGCGGCCGCGCGGTCCGGCGCTGGGATCACCGGCGACACGTCCTGCACCCCCGGGGCCGCCGCGGCCGCGGCGGCGTGGCCGCGGATCGCGTCGAGGTCCTGTGCGGTCAGGCCGTCGGTGCGTTCGTAGACGACGACGGCCGGCAGCGGTTGGGCGCCGGTGAATTCCTGCTGCTCCTGCGCGGCGCGGGTGGACTCGGCGTCGGCGGGCAGGAAGGTGCTGCTGTCGTTGGTCTGGACCTCCGCCAGCCGCCCCTGGAAGGGGCCGCTGATGCCGCCGATGGCGAGCCACGCGAGCAGTAGCCCCGCCACGACCGCCCACCGGACCACCGAGGCCCGGCGGGACCCCGACCCGGACCCGGAGCTGCCTCGGTTCGCCGTCGGCGAGCCGGGCGACGGGTCCGCCGCCGGGCTCTCCCCCGGCGATGATCCGGGCGAAGGGTCCGAATTCAGGCGCATCACCCGATGTTATCGACGCTCTGTAGAAGTCGCCTGTTCAACGGGGGTGCGCACGCGAGGTGCGGCTCACACGCGAACTCGAGTACGCGGGTCATGCCCGCTCGGTGGGCGATGCGTACTCCGGGCTGGCCCCGTGCCGGGCCTCGCGGCTCGCGGATCCGCCGTACCAGTCGAGGCAGAGGACGGTGGCGTCGTCGCGCAGGGCGCCGCCGGTGATCCGCAGCACCGCCGCACCGAGCGCGTGCACGACCTCGCGCGGGTGCAGGTGGGCGGTGTCGCGCAGCGTGGCGTGGAAGTCCAGCTCCGCGGCGTGCCGTTCGAGCATCCCGTCGGTGACGAACACGATCCGGTCCCCGGGTTCGAGCGGGAGCGGCTGCACCCGGAACGGCCTACCCGGCTCGAGACCGAACGGGATGTCGACGGCCAGCTCGACCTCCTCGACCCGGCCCCCGCGCAGCCGCAGGGGTCTCGGATGGCCGGCGTTGACGATGGCGGCGGTCCTGCGGCCCAGGTCGATCCGCACGACCTGACCGGTGACGAACCAGCCGGCCGAGGAGTACGCCGCGAGATCGTCGTTCGCGCGGACGACCTGGGAGGCCAGGTCCATCCCGGCGCGCCGCGCGTTGCGCAGGGCACCGACGAGCACGGTGGCGAGCATCGCCGCCTGCACGTCGTGGCCCGCGGCGTCGGTGATCGACAGGTGCAGGGTCCCGCGGTCGAACGCGTAGTCGAAGGTGTCACCACCCACCGTGCTCGCGGGTTCGAGCCAGCCGGCGAGGGTGAACTGCCCCGCCTCGCAGGTGAAGGCGGCCGGCAGGAGCCGTCGCTGGATCTCGGCGGACAACGACACGGGCGTGGTGCGTTGGCCCCACTCGAACAGGTCGGTGTAGCGCCGGTTGACGACGATCACGTGGGCGAGGAGGTGCCCGATCCCCGCGATGTCGGCCACCTGTCGCGGCGTCGGCGGGGCAGGCAGCACGAGGTCCATCGCGCCGATGACATCTCCGCGCACCGTCACCGGAGCGGTGACGCGCGCGCCGTCGCCGACCTCGCGGACGGCGACCTGCTGGGTGCGCAGCACCCTCTCGTACACCGTCCCGGGCAGCGGCACCGACTCCGCGTTCTCGGTGTCGTGCGTGCGCTCGCCGCGGGCGGGTGTCCGTCCGAGCCGGACGAGCATCCGACCGCTGTAGTCCACGATCAGGAGTCCGACCTCGCGCGCGCCGAGCAGCGCCGCGAGCTCCTCGGCCGCGACGTCGATCGCGTCGACGGGTGCGGCCGTCTCGACGCGCTCCAGCAGCGTCTGCATGTCCGTGACCTGGACGCTCCCGTCGGGCATGGGCGTGAGCATATGAGGGCCGAGCGGCGTCGTCCGCCGTCGTGCGAACCACGATCGTGGCAGGTGGGGGACCTTGGTCCCGGAACCGCCCGACGACGGCCTCTGTGCCTGCGGGCGGGTCGCGAGGACGCTGGAAGGACAGGAGCAGGCGTCGAGGAGGAGTTGTCGAATGTCCAGCGCGCCCCGTCCCCTCCCCGTCGTCGTCGGTGTCGACGAGTCCGCGTCCGCGCGCGACGCCCTGCACTGGGCGGCCGAGCTCGCGGCGGCGATCGGGGCACCGCTCGTGCTGCTGCACGCGCAGCTCCACGGCTCGGCGGACCTGGCATCCGCGCCGCTCCCGCCCTACATCCGAGAACTGGTCGCGGACGCCGAGCGCTGCGGCGTGGCGCGGGCGTCGGTGGAGATCGTCCACGGCAACACCGTCGACCTGCTGCACACGCGCGCGCGCCACGCCCGCCTGCTCGTCGTGGGGAGCTACGGCGACGGTGCCTGGTCGGGAACGCTGGTGGGGCACATCGCGCTCGGGCTCGCGGGGCGGGTGGGCTGCCCGGTCGCCGTGGTCCGGGGCACGTCGCCGGGAGTCCCGCCCGCGCGTGGCGGCCCGGTCGTCGCGGCGCTCGAGGATCTCGGGACCGGGCCGGGCGTCCTCGACACCGCACTGCTGCTCGCCCGGGCGTCCGGGGCGTCGGTCCTCGTCGTGCACTGCGCACCCGGCCCGACGTCGTCGGGAACGAGCTCGGCGGACGACGACGCGGCTCGACGGCTCGTGGACCGTGGTGTTCAGTGGATCACCGACCAGGCCCCCGAGGTCGCGGTGGCCGGTGAGGTGGTCGAGGACGGGGCCGGGCAGGGACTGGTGGACCTCGCGACGGCGGCGCGGGTGATCGTGGTGGGGCATCATCTGCAACCGGTGTCGACGCGGTCGACGATGCGCAGGCTCGTCGAGTTCGCGCCGTGCCCGATCGTCGCCGTTCCGGCGCAGCCGGCCGTGCACGCGGCGGTCGATTCCGACCGGGCGCCGGCCGACGTGGCGTCGGCGCCGCCGACGCGGTGACCCCGTCGCCCGACCGGCGTGACCCGGCCGTCGGGTCCGCCCGGTCGCGCCGGGACAGGCGTGCCGCAGCGCAGGAGAGCACGACGCACCCCTCCGAGGTCCGCGCCGAGGACGGCGTAGAGGTCGCCGAGGACGACGACTGTGTGACCGCCGCGGTCGCGCGGCTCGCCGGTGAGTTCGCCGGCCGGGTCGACCGCGGGACGGTCCGGCGCACCGTCGTGAGCTGCCGGGCCGACCTCGACGCGGCGCCGCCGCCCGCGCTGCCCGAGCTCGTGGAACGGTTGGCCCGGCAGCGGTTGTTGCAGCTCGCGGGCCGGGCGTCCGAGTCGGGGTGACGCGGACGTGACGCGGACGAGGCGCTGTCGGCGTCGGGACGAAAGGCCCCGTCCGGCGGGCCGATGCGCCGCAGTCGGCCGGCGGGCCCGTTTGTCAGGCTCGGCGGAGACCATCCGGGAGGTAGCAATGGCCGGTTCCGAGGCGTCGCCGCACAGCGAACGATCGGTGGTGGTGGGCGTCGACGGCTCCCGCCACTGCCTCGACGCGGCCGTCTGGGCCGCGCGCGAGGCGGATCGGCGTGGCCTCCGGC
>NZ_BPRG01000126.1:0-1168 GCF_036984265.1 Pseudonocardia sp. D17
GTGTTCTCGTTGCTGCCCCGCTGCCAGGGGCTGTGTGGGTCGCAGAAATAGACCGGCAACTCCAGCGCCATGGTGATCTCGGCGTGGCGGGCCAGCTCGATGCCCTGGTCCCAGGTCAACGACCGGCGCACCATCGCGGGCAGCACCCGCATCGCGGCGATCATCGCGTCCCGGACCTGGACTGCGCCGTGGCCCCCGGGCAGGTGCAGCAGCAACACGAACCGGGTGGTCCGCTCGACCAGCGTGCCGATCGCGGTCTCGTTGCCGGTGCCGAGGATGAGATCGCCTTCCCAGTGCCCGGGCACGGCCCGGTCGGTGACCTCCGCGGGCCGCTGGGAGATCATGACCTTGTCCCGGATCCGGGTCTGGTTGCGGTGTTGGCGTTGGTCGGGCAGCCGGTTCGGGCGGCGCAACGCCCGCCCGGTCCGGAGACACCCCGCGAGCTCGCGGCGCAGCTGCCCGCGGCCTTGGACGTAGAGGGCCTGGTAGACGCCCTGGTAGATGGTTTCGTGGGACACCCACATCTCCGGCCGGTCGGGGAAGTCTCGGCGCAGAGTCTGACTGATCTGCTCCGGGCTCCACTGCTGCTCGACCAGCCTGGTGTGTACGTGGGCGGCCAGCTCGGGGTGGGTGAGGAGTTTGGCGGGTGTGCGGCGGCGGGCGCGGGCCTCGGCTTTGGCCTGGGCCACCACCGCCCGGTACCGCAGCCGTTCGTGCTGGGGCCGGTCCCGGCCGCCGTGCGTGCCCGGGTCTGGCCCCAGGCGGTGCGGGCGCCCGTCAGGCAGCGGGGGCCGGCGTGGATAGCGCACGGTGCGGTTACGGGCCAGTTCCCGGCCGATGGTGGCGCGGTGGCGGCCCAGCCGCCGGGCGATCTCGGCCCGGCTGTGCCCGGCCGCCCAGCCCACGGCGATCTCTTCACGTTCGGCCAGGGACAGATAACGCCCGCCGGGCTCGGTCAGGTCCGGGATCATCCCACCAGACTCGACGACCCACCCCCGCCCGGCCGAGGCTGACACCCCCACCTCCGCGGCGGCCTGCGCGATCGTGGCCCCCGCCAACCGGGCCCTCCAGAACCGGCGGACCCGTTCCCGCGGCACCCTCGGCGGACCGATCACACTCATCACCCCAGCTCGACAGGGTGTTGCGACGAGCCCTTGAATCCACCGGC
>NZ_BPRG01000127.1:0-1662 GCF_036984265.1 Pseudonocardia sp. D17
CTGATCTTCAACACCCTCCTGTCACGTCCCGGGCCCGGCACGCCGTTAGGACTTACTCGTCTAGATGCCGCCGCGGCAGAGGTTGTTGACGCGGTGGGCGGGTGGGTGGCCGCCGAGCGCGGTGTGGGGCCGGTGATGGTTGTAGCCGTGTAGCCAGGCCGGTAGCGAGGCGACACGCTCGGCGGAGGAGTTGTAGACCGCGGCGTAGGCCCATTCGACGGCGAGGGTGCGGTTGAAGCGTTCGATGCTCCTATGTTCGTCAAGCTGCTGGATCGAGCTGGCCTGACGCGGCCGAGGCGGCTGGTCTGGGCAGGTGGGCGTAGATCTCGCGGGCGATGTAGCGCTTGAGACAGCGGATGATCTCGCGCTTGCTCAGGCCCTCAGCGGAGCGTCGTTCGACGTAGTCGCGGGTGGGTTGGTGGTGGCGCGTGCGGACGATGGTCACGATGTAGAGGGCACTGTTCGCGGCTCGGTCGCCGCCCCGGCTGAGGCGGTGGCGGCCGGTGGTGCGCCCGCTGCTGGCCGGTTGGGGCGCGACGCCGCAGAGCTTGGCGAACGCGGCCTCGCTGCGGATCCGGTCAGCGTTGTCGCCGCTGGTGACCAGGAATTGGCCGGCGAGCTCGACCCCGACCCTGTGCAGCTCGAGCAGTGCTGGTGCCGCAGCGCTGACCAGTGAGGTGATCTGCCGGTTCAAGGACTTGACCTCCTCGTCGAGGGCCTTCCAGCGGCGGGCGAGATCATGGAGCGAGGTGGCGATGCCGGCGGTGAGCAGCCGGTGCGGGTCGTGGGTGAGCTCGAGGAGGTTCTCGGTCTCGGGCCGCAGCGGCAGGCAGCGGTTGACCAGGGTGCGTTTGCTGAGCTCGACGAGTTCGTCGCGTAGCGGCGAGGGCGCCCCGATCATGACGCCCCAGAGCGTGTTGAAGGCCTGGGTGCGGGCCTTGACCGCGCTGGTGCGGGTGACACGCAAGGTGCGGATGACCTCGACCATGCCGGACTTCGACTTGGGGACGGCGGTGCTGGTCTGTCCGAGAACGGAACGGGCGATTTGCTCGGAGTCGAGTCGGTCGGACTTGCCGTCCATCCTCCTGGCCAGCCGGTTCGGCCGGTTGACCTCCACGACCCGCTGCCCGGCCGCGGTCAGCGCCCGAGTCAGTGCCGCGCCGAACGAACCCGTGCTCTCGACGCCGATCGCGCGGATCTCGCCGTGCGAGCCCATCCAGGTCAGCAGGTCGTGGTAGCCCTTGTCCGTGGCCGGGAACTCCTGGTGGCCGAGTAGCCGCCCGAGTTCGTCGAGGACCGCCGCGTAGTGCGTGTGCTTGTGGGTGTCGACACCACCGATGACAGTCGCAGACTCGGTTGCCATGCTGGGACCCGCTCTTCCGTGAGACCTGAACGCTGACGGGGAGCGAGCCGGCCGGGCGGAGCGACAGGTCTGTGATGGGGCTTCTGACCAAGCTCCTATCAGGTCAGATCCGTCCGGCCGGCGCGCACCACAGCACCGCACCGACCCGGGCCGACAAATCGAACGCAGGACACCGTGGTCATACCTTGGCCGGGGTCAGGCCCGAGCCGGTGCGGCACCGCCACCAGTCTTCACAGGCTTTGCCGTTGGTCCACGGGCAGCGGGGCTTGGTGGGGCGGTGGGCGATGCCGAGCTCGGCG
>NZ_BPRG01000128.1:0-511 GCF_036984265.1 Pseudonocardia sp. D17
CTCACCAGCCGAGCTACGGAGGCTCCGGGCGCCGGGTTCAGCTGTCATTAGAGACCTGACCCGCTTGCGTGGTCTGCTCGTAACGTGGCTGCCGGCGCGGGCGTCCCGGTCGGCCTGCGGCGACGAGCGAGGAGACCTTCTTGTCGGAACCCGACAACACCGGCTTCGAGGTGTTCTGCGGCCTGGACGTGGGCAAGTCGGTGCACCACGCCTGCGCACTGGACCGGACGGGGAAGCGGCTGCATGACAAACCGTTGCCCAACGACGAGGCCGCGCTGACCGAGGTCTTCATCCGCCTCGCCGCCCACGGCCGGTCGCTGGTCGTGGTCGATCAGCCCGCCTCGATCGGTGCGCTGGCCGTCGCCGTGGCCCGCTCGCTGGGCATCGAGGTGGCCTACCTGCCTGGGCTGGCGATGCGCCGCATCGCTGACCTGCATCCTGGCCAGAGCAAGACCGACGCCCGCGACGCCCACGTCATCGCCGCACAGATTCGTGGGGCCGCCCGCACCAT
>NZ_BPRG01000130.1:0-163 GCF_036984265.1 Pseudonocardia sp. D17
ACAGGAAGAGAAAACAATTGTGATTCCGTGAGTAGTGGCGAGCGAAAGCGGATGAGGCTAAACCGTGTTCGTGTGATACCCGGCAGGGGTTGCGGATGCGGTGTTGTGGGATGTGGTCGTCGTGGTTCTGCCGGACTGCGGATCGTGGTGTCTGTGTGTTAGT
>NZ_BPRG01000131.1:0-5298 GCF_036984265.1 Pseudonocardia sp. D17
CCCGACCAGCACGATCACCGTCGCGCACCAGCTGCACTACAGCCGCTTCACCGACCTCGCCCACCTTGGCGACTCATCCTGATATGCGAGGGGAGTGGCTAGCCGCAGTGATCCGCAGGCGAGCGGGCACCTCGCCAATGCACTGCACTTAGCCAGCCGGTTCGGGAGGCAGGTTGGCTGATCCGATGCTCAGCGAGATACTCGCTGCATGGCGGGTGGCGAGCAGAGTCCGGGCGACAACTCAGAGGCTGCAGTACCGCAGGAAATCTCGGTAGGCGATGACTTCATCACGGAGTACGCCCTTGAGTCTCTTCAGACAACCTTTGAAGGCTCCCAGCGGCCGGACCCGGACAACGTCATCGAGCTGGCCCACGGTGACGATTCCGAGAGCCGCTGATGTTACGTGGCCAGCCTTGAGGACCAGGAGTCAACGCTCGAACTGATCAACAAGGAGATCGCCGACGCGTTGACCCGGCAAACGTCCGCTCGGTCGCAGGTCGATACGAAGGCCGCGCTTGTCGCAGGCGTTGCAGCCACCGCAACTCAGTTCCTGGCCGGCGGCAGCCACCCAGCGCCACTGAAGGTGCTCGCAGTCTTGGCTTACGTCGCCGACGGCCTCTCCTTCGCTGCAGCAGTTGCCGCCTTTGCCGTCGCCAAGTTCAACGACGTTCCAGAGCCTCGAGTACTCGTCAAGATGACCGGGTCGTCGAAGGCCCGTACCCTTGCGCACCTTGCTGCTACGCGCGCAAAGGTCTACGAGAAGAACCAGGACAAAGCCCACCGCAAGGTGATCTTCTGGTGGTTCGCCGTCGGTGCTCTCGCCCTTGGGTTATGCCTCTCCTCATTCGCCCTGGCGCTCACCCCTCTAGCTGCTCCGACATCTATCCCGGTGAAACTCGCTCCGTGAACTCGGTGATCACGACACTGGACGGGCCCGCGCATCTCGCCGGGGATGAACGCACCGTCCGGATAAGCGTGGAGCAGGCTTAGCCGCTCGAGGTTGAGCGCGCGGGACGGCGACATCGTGTCCCGGCGGCATTTCTGCTCAGCTGCCGGTGCGAGCACACCCGCCGTGCCAAACGACATTACCGACTTCTTCAACTGGTGCGACCAGGTCGACGTCGCGGTCTTCGCCGCACGCCGGGTGCACCTCGACCGCTACGTCACCGCACTGGCCCAGCGGCGGCCGCGGACTGGACGCCCAGCGGTGGCGTCCGCCGTGGCGCGCAAGCTCACCGCGCTGGGCTCGAAGCTGGCCTACCTGAGCAGGGCGTTGAAGACCCCGACGATCGGCCGTGTCTGGGAAGACCTCGCTGCCCAGGCCCGGGACCTGAACTGGTCACACGAGGAGTATCTGACCGCGGTCCTGGAACGCCAGGTCGCCGAACGCGAGTCCGCCGGCACCACGATGCGCATCCGCACCGCCCACTTCCCACAGGTCAAGACGCTGGAGGAGTTCAACCTCGAGCACCTGCCGAGCCTGCGCCGCGACGTGGTCGCCCACCCGGCCACCGCCACATTCGTCGCGAAGGCCGAGAACGTAATCCTGCTCGGCCCACCCGGCCTCGGGAAGACACACCTGGCGGTCGGACTCGGGATCAAGGCTGCTCAGGCCGGCTACTTGGCCTCACCTGCCTCTGGCCCGCGGCGGAGGACGGCGGGGCCGGGGTGACGGCCGCCACTCGGCATCGTGGTGTGGCCTGGGTGATGGCCGTGGTCCGGATGGCCGTGGTCGGGGAGACGGTAGTTGGGGAGGGGTGACACCGGGGCTGTCTTCGACGGTGGCCGCCTCGAAGGGCGGGACGCCCTCAGGTGGGGGCACCGCTCGAATGGCCGCTAGGCGCACGGTCGGCGCCTCTATCGACCGCTGCGAGGGACGTACGCGTAGGACGATCGTGGCATCGGCGTCGATCACGGGCAACACGACAGTCGCGGCCTCGAAGGGTGTGTGGTCGAGGTTGCTGGTGCGGTCAGGGGCGTTGTCCCGAAGTCGGGCGCTGCCGCGGCGGAGCCGGTAGCGCACCGACCCGAACACACGACGCGCTGATGCGGGTGCGGTCGAGGCGAGCCCCGCGACGAACAAGACGATGAAGGCGATGGTCTGCCCCCCGAGAAGGGCCAGACCGGCCACAGTGCCGTGTTCGTCGGAGCGTAACCACACCTGCTCTGCGAGGCCGATGCCAGCAGCGGAAATCGCCGCGATCGCCGTGGGGACAACGAGAATGCGGATCAGCCGCGTCGCCGGGAACGGCAGGACGCGGTGTGTCAGGACTAGCACGATCACGCCGACGGTCAGCTCCGTGGCCGAGATCGCGAGGCCGACACCGATGAGCCCCAACGGAACCAACGCCACGAGCAAGCCGATGCCGAGGACGATGCTCGCGACCGTTGTCCAGTTGAGCAGCTGTGTGCGACCCGTCGCCTTGATGGCCTCGGAGCCCGCTGCCTCCAGGGCAATGCCCAGTCCGTAGCCCGACATGGCGACGAAAGCCAGGCCGGCCTCGCGCCATTCGGCGCCGAGCAGGAGCACAACCGCGGGCTCACCGATCGCACACGTCAAGGCGGCAACGCCTACCGACGGGATCCAGGCGAGGCGAAGAGCACGAAGGAACGCATCAGTGAGCCGCGGCGGGTCGTCCGCCAGACGAGACATCGCGGGAAACAACACGTACGAGCCGATCTGGACCACAGCGTTGGCTGGGATCAGAGACAGGCGTTGCCCGTAGCGGTACTGCCCCACCGCGTCAGTAGACAAGCTACGTCCGAGGATCGCGGTCTCGCCGGCCGTACGGATCCGGTCAGCGAGCGCCTGCAGCAGAAGCGGGTAGGCGAAGCGAGCCATCTCTCGCCACGTGCGTACCGACGGCCGTGCGAACCCGGGCCACCAGCCGGCGAAAGCCCACGACAGTCCGAGCCAGGTGATCATTGCCGCGTAGTTCCCGATGACTTGAGACCACGCGCCGTAGTCCAGCGCTGCGAACAAGATCGTCACGACCGCGAACACGACGACGCGGGCCGGGTCGACGATGAGCCGGCGACGGAAGTTGAATCGCCGCTGCATCAGGCCGTCTGGGACGTTCGTCAGGCCGTGAATGACCAGTGTTCCGGCATTAGCCGCAGCGATGAGCGCGACCGTCGGATCGTTGAAAATGACGCCGACCAATGGAGCAGCCCCGAGCGCGCCGGCAGCCAAAATAACACCCATGCCCCCGGTGACCCAAAAGACGGTCTCCGCGGCACGACCAACGTCTTTGTCACGTTGGACCAGCGCCAGGCGCAGGCCACCCTCGGACACGGTGACCAGGAAGCCAGTCAGAATCGTTCCGACGACGTAGACGCCCAACTCTTCGGGTGTGAGTAGCCGGGCGAGAACCAAGGTCTGGGCGAATGCGATGAGCTGCGTTGCGACGAGCGCGATCCCCGAGTAGCTCGCGCCACGTCGCAGCGTCCCGGACAGATTGCTCATGTCAGGATCAGATACCGCGATACGTGTCGATTCTTTGACTCGATCACGGACGGACCTGCGCCCAGAGACCCCGTTCGGTCCGATCATATTCGCCACCGGTGCGCCATATCGCCGAAGTTTCGTCGGGGCGAGGGGCGGGTCACGTCGCTCGGTACGCGGTGACGTGCGGGGTGACCCGGAGCGGACGAAGACCGCTTCGGCGCAGCGCTAACCCGACCCGATGGCGCTGATCGGGTGTCGAGAGCCGGCTGCGCTCGAGGAAGAGCACTCCCCGTGGCGCAAGCGCCCTACACACCACCTGCGCGGCGCTGTCGACGTCGCCGACATGGGTTAACGCACCGAAGGCAGTGATCGCCTCAAACCGATTGCGCGGCAATTCTTTGTCGACCGACAGGTCGATCATGTCGGCATCGACGTCACGCCGACCGAGCCTGAACCTGGCGAAGTCCAGAACCGGCGCTGACACCTCGGCCAGCGAAGAGCGCCACCCACGGTGGACGAACAGTTGCGTCGTCAGGCCCACACCCGACCCGAGGTCGAGATGGCGACCACCGACGCCGCGGTTCTCAAGCCAGTCGAGGGCTATGACGGGCTCGGCCGGCGCAGTCGCGGTGGCCTGCTGGTACGCGTACTGCAGGAGGAGCCGACCGCGTTCGATCGGTCGATCGTGCTCCCGGCTTGACCAGGTCGGGGGCGTTCCGTAGAAGGTCTCGACGTCGTTCATTGCTCCGGCGTAAGGGCTCAGCTCCTCTAGCGCCAAGCCAGCCAGGAAGTCGCGCTGCACTTCAGCCAGCCTTGTCTGTCGCGAGCGCGTTGTTAGGGTGCGTTTGAGGGTTCGCTGTACGAAACTCATGAAGGCCTTCGGGATCAGGGCGGCGTGACCGCGCCCGAGCAAGACCTCTGATTTAGGCCATCGACCGAGCGAGTGCGGGCACGAGTACAGGACAAAACCCTGTCGCAGGAGGCCCCCGGCTGTTCAACATCGCCGTGAACCGGCGGAGGGACCGGCATCGCGGTGGCAATTCGACGCTCAACGCCACCGCGTGACGAACCGCAACGTAAGCGTGGGTAATCCGCAGGGTGCCGCGAAGGGCAGCGGTACAAGCCTGGACCGCGTGGGCGACGACGATGCCGAGCGTGATGTGTATCCACAGGCTTGTCGAAGCGACCATGGCAGACACGACCGGCTGGCCGGCCGTCAGATGCTGGACGAGCTCGATGGTCGCGAACGCTGCAGGCGACAGTGTTCCCCAACGGACGCTCGTGCGGAGCGATGTTGATCGCCTTGTGGGGCCTTTGACATCTGGGGCGGAGAGCGCGGCCACAGCCACGGCGAGGAACGACGTCGCTACGGCCGCCGTTCCGGTCAGCAGAACTGGGCCTATTACGTGATCCAAATCCCGCGAGCAGCGGCCGTAGGGGAAGAGGGTCCCGGTCAGGGCGTGCGCGAGCGCCCAGGCGACGAGGCCAGAGGAAACCATGGCTATCCGGCACGCGACGGCTCTTGACATGCGACCCCCACAACGTTCCGGGCACCGCTTGCGGCCCGCCGACACCACGTTATGTAGTCGAGACCAGGTACGAGTGAGCGAAGAGTTATCTAACGGTCAATTCGGGCTCCACGTCGTCGACGCCGACCGGAATCGGGCTTCGCCCCGACGCACTACCGGGCCCTACGGTGCTCGGTGCACCACCTCGTCGTCGCGACCGTTGACCCCTCGGACCCAGTGCAGTGCTGGCTGACACGAAGTGCCTTCGCGATCACACAGGTCAAGTCCCCTGGCGTGGTGTGTGACGGCTGAGCGTGATCTTCTGGATGTCGGTCAGGCGCT
>NZ_BPRG01000132.1:0-3253 GCF_036984265.1 Pseudonocardia sp. D17
CTCCGCGATCCGGCCGGACATCATCGTGCGGGCCGGGCTCTCGATGCTCACAGCAGTACCTCCGGGTTTAACGAAACCTTGTGTTGCCGCGACAGACTCCACAGAACGATGGTCATGTTTCGAACTCCGAGCACAATCAAGTCTTCGAATTGGATTTGCGCAAGAAGTTCATCACCGCAGAGGTCAATCGTGTCGCAGACTCGGGGTGGGTACTTATTGCGTGAGGCGCGTCCGGGAGGTAGAGCATCTCGTGGGCGGGTATACGACCAGCGACTTCCGCACCGAGGCGCGGACCGGTGATCCAGTCGTGTGGGCCGGACTGAATAATCAGGGTAGGGCACGATATTTGTGGAAGATCCGGAATGGTGTTGTGAGTACGACTGGCGTCGATCAGTGCCAAATGCCCATCAGTCGCATAACGGATGTCTGCCCAGGATCCCTGGGGGCCGAGGAGGTCGTCGTGATGTGTCGCGAAGTAGTCCGGTAGGTAGCACATGGTCGCGCAGGCACTCTGGAAGGACTCAAACGAGTTGAGTCGGAGCTGGTAGAGCGCGTCGAACTGGGCCGCCAGCAATGGATCTGCGTAAGCCCACGATTGTCCGAGGATCGCGCTGATCACGATGTCTGGATGACGGAGGGCGACCTGTTGAGCGATGCATCCGCCGAGTCCACCCCGTCCGTACAGGTGCGCCTGTGGAATGCCCAGCGCGGTCAGGAGAGCGCGCACATCGTCGGCGTAGAGATGAGTACTGGGTTCCCTGCCCAGCCCGCCAATAGATCGCCCGATGCCTCGATGGTCGTAGACGATCAGCTGGAACTCGTCCAGCAGCTCGCGGGGGTAACTCGCGAACCCGTGCCCGGCGCCCGTCCCCCAGCCGGTAAGGCACACAACGGGCGTCCCCTTGCCTATGACTTCGTAATACATCATGAAGTCATCGATCGGGACGTGTGGCACGACGCCTCCTACGGTGCAGTGATGGGATCGGCTCTTGGGCGGGCACGTGGCTTTGGCTCAGCCCGTTTGCCAGCGGTCCAAGAAATGGGTCAACGCCTCCTGGGTCGAGGCGGCCCGAGAGATACGCCGAGTCCGTCATCGCTCCGTCGGCGCGGACACGAGTCATGGTCGGCCCTCCCTTTAGGAGCGTAAGGTCGGGCGCGAGGGGTGTCTGGCGGGAGAGGCGCTCGAATGCGTGCCCGGCTCGACAACAGGCATTCTCGTTCCAGGGGCGGGCTGTGAACTGGATCGACAGTGGCATTCCGGCGGTGGTGAGACCGGCGGGGACCGCGAGAGCGGGGAACCCTGTGAGGTTTGCGTGTGCGGTCAGCAGCGCGTACCCGTGATGGAGGGGTACGGTCTCGTTGTCTATGGTGAGTTCCAGCTGGTCCAGCCGGGGGGCAGTGGTCACGGTGGTGGGCGTGAGCAGGACGTCGACCGGGTCCAACGCGGCGTAGGTGCGACGCTGCGCGTCGGCGCGTCGCTGGAGGAGCTCGAAGTAGGCGGCTGCGGCCACTCCGCGACCGGTGCCCAGACGGCGGACCGTCACGGGATCCATGCTGTCGTGATGGTTCGCGTGGCTCTCGTGCACCCACGATGCTTCCGCGAAGACGATTTCGTAGGACAAGTCGTGTAATTCCCGGGCCGGCGGCAGTCCGGTGAGCGGAATGATCTGGGCGCCGGCGTCACGAAAGATGTCGGTGGCGTCCGCAACCGCCCGCGCCGTCGCGGAGTCGACAAGCGACTCCCACCACTCCGGCGCGATACCAATACGGAGAGAGCGAACGTCCACCGCTGAGTGCGTCGGCTCATAGTCGGCGGGGACCGTGCGCGGATCATGCGGGTCGAATCCGGCAATGATGTTCAGCAGCCGGGACGCATCCGAAACCGTGCGGGCCATTGGACCGACGACCTCGGCATGCCACGAGCACGGCATCACGCCGCGGCGACTGACTCGCCCCATCGTCGGCTTCAGACCGACGACGCCGCTCCAGGCTGCCGGCATTCGGACCGAGCCGCCGGCGTCGGTCCCGACGGCGAGGGGAATGGTGCCGGCCGCGAGGCCGGCGGCCGCTCCGCACGAGGATCCGCCGGTCCAGTGCTGAAGGTTCCAGGGGTTACGCGTGGGCCCGAAGCTGGGGTTGAGCGGACCACCGATGCCGAACTCGGTCGTCGCGTCCTTTGTCACGACGATCGCGCCCGCGGCGCGGAGTCGGGCGACGACTGTGGCGTCGGTCTGCGCGCGTCGACCCAGATAGATGCTGGAGCCGCCCGTGCACGGATGGCCAGCGACATCGATGACGTCCTTGACCCCAACGGGGATGCCCTCGAGAGGGCGAGGCGCCCCGGCGCGCCAACGCTCCGTGGACTGGGTTGCAGCGTCAATGGCGGCATCCGACGTGGTGTGCCAATGGGCATTGATGACCGGATTGACCGCGGCGATGCGTTCAAGCGTGCGGGAAACTATCTCTCGTGGAGAGAACTCGCCCTTATGGTAGCCGGCGAGGATTTCGGATGCGGTGTCGGGGACGAGGTCGCTCGTCACGTCGGAGTCCCAACGAGTCGTCGGGTGACTTGCGTCAGCCGAACACCTTGGAGCCTGCAGGCCTGCAGGGCCTCGTCGTCGGGCGCGGCCGATTTCCGGGACACGAACGAGCCCCCGTAGGGGTTGCCGGACTCCATCAGATGTGGGTCGGTGTAGCCGAGCGGGACGACGATCGAGCCCCAGTGGTAGAAGATGTTGTTGATCGCGAGGATCGTTGACTCCAGGCCGCCGTGTCGTGTCGAGGCGCTGGTGAAGGCCGTCCCGAGCTTGTCGACGAGCTTGCCCTGCATCCAGAGTCCCCCGGTGGTGTCGAGGAACTCCTTGAGCTGGCCGGCCGGCCCGCCGAAACGTGTGGGGCTCCCGAGTGCGATGCCGTCGGCCCATTCGAGGTCGGCGAGGGTGGCGGTCTCGTCGTAGGGGTTGTCCTCGACCCAGGCGCGCCAGCGCAGGTTGCGATCGATCGCCTCGGCCGGGGCGAGCTCGGCGACGGGCCGTACCCGCACTTGGGCGCCCTCCTTGGCCGCGCCCTCGGCGAGCGCCTCGGCCATCGCCGCGACGTTGCCGGTCGCGGAGTAGAACACCACGGCGATACGCGGCGCCAGGTGGTCACCGCTGATCGGGTTACCGCTGCTCACCTGATCACCGCCGGTCACGAGATCACGGCCTTGCCCGCGAGCAGCGACTTCGCGACGACGGTGCGCAGCACGTCGTTG
>NZ_BPRG01000133.1:0-190 GCF_036984265.1 Pseudonocardia sp. D17
AGCGACGCGATGTTCAGCGACTCGTGGAACGCGCCCTGCTTGCTCGCCCCGTCGCCGAAGAAGCACAGCACCACCTCGCCCGCCCGCCGGACCTGCGCGGCGTAGGCGGCGCCGGTGGCCTGCGGGATCGACTGTCCGACGATGCCCGACGTGCCGAGGAAGCCGCGCTCCGGGTCGGCCAGGTGCATCG
>NZ_BPRG01000134.1:0-2340 GCF_036984265.1 Pseudonocardia sp. D17
TCCCCGAGTCCTACTACATCGACCACGTCGGTCAGATGCGCACCGTCTCCGACGAGACCGCCGTGACCGCCCGGCCCTGACCGAGGCCCGCTGCGGTGCGAACCACTGCAGGCCAAGGCGCCGTCGTGGCCCACCCCCCGGGCCACGACGGCGCCATCCCGGTTGGGAGACCTCGAGCCGATGGCCGACACCCGCACATCATCGACATGGACGGAACGCTTCCCCCGAGCGCCGGCTCGGTGGAGCCGGCCAGGCACCTCGGCACGTTCGAGGCCGCCGACCGATCGAACGTGCGTGGGTTCGCGGCGAGTTCAGTGGCGTCGCCTTCTGGGAGCCGATGCTTCCGCTGTGGGCCGACGTCAGCGAGGAGGAGATCGACGCCGCGTCCGCCCGGATCGACAGCGGGCGCGAGGTGTTCGCCGACATCGGCGACCGAGGTGAGTACGCGACCGTGTGCTTCAGCGGAGGTGCCATGCGTCTTCCCGACACGTGGCTGCCCTCGATCCGCGACACGAAGACGACATCCGCGACGCCTACGCCTTGGCCGCCAGCTTCTCGACAGCGCACCGACGTGGAGGCCGAGGACCTCGGCCTGACACCGTCCCGGTCTCCGATCGGTTCCAGCCCTGGCGTCACCACGGTGTCCAGGCGCCGAACGCGCTGCCTGGCTCGACGTACCGGGTGTGGCGGCCTCCCGCGCGGTTCCGGCTACCGTCGTGCTCATCCCGACGTTGTGTCGAGCCCTGTCGATCGTGGCGCACGCCTTCGGCACTCTCGGCGCGCTGAACCCGGGCCGAGTGATCATTGGGATCGGGTCCGGGGAGGCGATGAACGAAACTCCCGCCACCGGGACGTCCTCCCGGGCCCAAAGGGGCACCACATGCCTACGAGACGGGCCGAAGGCGAACCTGCATCAGCCGGCCCTGTCGTGGCCAAGCACCAGTCATTGGTAGACAAAAGCGACACCGAAGGATCGGGACCATGGTAGCGATCAACAGCCTGTGCGTCTTCTGCGGATCGAACACCGGCAGAGATAGCGGTTATGTCCACGCCGCGCGAGAGTTGGGACGCCTCCTGGCGAAGGAGCGCGTCACGCTCGTGTACGGCGGCGCCAGCGTCGGAACCATGGGCGTGCTCGCAGATGCCGTCCTCGACGCCGGTGGATCAGCGATCGGGGTCATTCCCGAGCACCAGGTCGGTGAGGAGATGGCCCACACGGGCCTCACTGAGCTGCACGTCGTCGAGTCCATGCACGAACGCAAGGCAAAGATGGTGGAACTCGCCGACGGCTTCGTGGCGCTACCGGGCGGGTTGGGCACACTCGAGGAGTTCGCCGAGGCTCTGACCTGGTCACAACTCGGACTGCACACCAAACCGACAGGCCTGCTCAACACCGCCAGGTACTACCAGAAGTTCCTCGAATTTCTCGACCACGCCGTCGGCGAGGGATTCATCCGTCCAGCCGACCGAAGCCTCGTTCTCGACGGGGTCGAGCCCGAGACGCTACTTGACGCACTCCGTCGTTGGGAGCCACTAGATGGCCAGCGCTGGAAGCCGGTGGAATAGCAGAACCACGGGCGCCCAGCTGCAGGCCCACACCGAGCGCTGCGAGCTCGTGGAGGCCTCACCGCTGGTCGCAGACTCGCTGCTCGCACGCTTTGCCTCCCACCAGGGCGTCTCCCCCGCCGTGAAGGCGATCGCGGCGCTGCGCAACCAGTTCGACGGGCACGCGGTGAAGAAGGCCACCGATGTCCCCAGCCCGCACTCCTGACGGCCACGACCGGTCGGCCACCACCGACCCTCTCCCTGATCACGAGTTGGGCGGCCACCCTCGAGAGCGAACACCCGGCAGGTCGTAGGCCACGTCGTTGTGCGAGATACGAAGCATCTCGACCCCGACCGACGACGCCGCTTCCTGCCGGGGTTCGCACGTGGAAGGAAGGCTTGCGGAGCCGCTCGATCGTCCGCCAGGTGTTCGACCGGGCTGCGAACAGCCGAACGCCGGCGCCGGGCTCGATCACGCTTGTGTCGGCGGTGCTGTGGTTGGCGATTTCCGTCTCACCCTCGATCACCACGAATCCTTCGGCGCCACTCGAGTTCGGCCAGGAGGGCGTCCCCCAGGAGCTGGTTCAGGGTCCTCCCCTTGGAAACGCAGGTCGTTCGGGGAGGTCGTCGACGCCGACGACGCCATGTCCCCCGGATGCGCAGCCCGGCCTCGCGAATGTGCTCCATCACCGCGATCGCACTCAGATCATTTGTGCCGATCACGGGACCCGGGCGACGTCCTTCATGGTGGGCCGCTTGCGCCTGCGGTCGGACTGCGTCACGTCACGTCACCTC
>NZ_BPRG01000135.1:0-708 GCF_036984265.1 Pseudonocardia sp. D17
GTGATGGGCTGTCCGGTGGCGCGGTTGTGCCAGATCGCGGCGGTCAGGGCGAGCAGGCGCTGCCCGATCCGGGCGCTGACGCCGTCGATGCTGCGTCCGCCGTGCAGCTCGAGATCGAGTTGGCCCTTGAGGGTGTCGTTGACCGACTCGATGAGCTGGCGGATCGGTTTGAGCAGGTGTTCGCCCGGGCGTGGGGTGCGGTTGCGGTAGGAGGGCCGCAGCAGCACCACGCCACGCTCGGCCAGGTAGGTGTCGAGTTCGCGGGAGACGTAGCCCTTGTCGGCGATGATGGTCAGGCCGGGCCGGTCGGTGGTGAGGGTGGGGTCGTGGTCGAGCACGGCCATCAGGACCTGGCGTTCGTCGAGCTTCGGGTCGGCCAATGCCCAGGTGATCGGCAGTCCGGCCGGGGTGCAGACCAGGTGCAGGCGCAGCCCCCAGAACCACCGCGAGTGCGACGGGCAGTAGCTGTAGCCGGCCCACCCGGCCAGGTTCGAGCGTTTCGCGGTGGGCCGGGAACGGGCGCACTCGACCGGGGTGGAGTCCACGACCCAGACGGGGTCGGCCCACAGGTCGGTGTCGCCGGCCAGCTCGCGGATGACCCGCTTGATCAGTGACACCGCCGAGCGCAGCCGCTTGTTGTAGCCGGACTGGCCCGGCAGGTACGGGAACGCGGCTGGCAGCGCCCGGGGCACGAACCGTAGCCAACGG
>NZ_BPRG01000136.1:0-167783 GCF_036984265.1 Pseudonocardia sp. D17
GCGGGCCCGCGGGGGTCGTGGGCGGTGGGCGCGGGGCCCGCGCGTCGTCGGTGCTGCGTGGGGGTCGCCCGGCTCGCGCGGTCAGCTGTCGGTATCCGAGCGGATCGTGTCCAGGGACGGTACGAGTCGCGCGACGCGGTCGGGGTCCGAGAGCGCGTCGATCGCGACGATCAGCCCGTCCGACACGGTGAACGCCATGATCGTCTCGGGGACGCCGTCCGGGGCGACGACGACGCCCGGCATCCCGTTGACCAGCACGCGCCGCGTCCACGGTCCCATGTGCGAGAACATGATCGCCCGCGACGCGACCGTCCGGGCGCCCCGCACCTCGACCGTCGCCGCGGGGCGGCGGGTGCCGCCGTCGGACCGCAGCACGACGTCCGGCGCGAGCACCGCCACCAACGCCTCGACGTCGCCGTCGCGGGCCGCGGCGAAGAAGGCGTCGACGATCCGTCGCCGCGCGGCGGGGTCGGAGTCGGGCCGCGGCGCGGAGCCCTGGACCCGGCGCCGGGCGCGGCTCGCGAGCTGACGCGCGGCGGCGGGGGACCGGTCGGTGAGCGCGGCGATCTCGTCGAACGGGACGGCGAACATGTCGTGCAGCACGAACGCGAGCCGCTCCGCCGGGTCGAGCGCGTCGAGGACGACGAGCAGCGCGAGCCCGACCGAGTCGGCCAGCAGCGCCTCCTGCTCCGGGCCGGGCTCCTCCGCCGGTCCGACGACCGGGTCGGGGACGTGCACGCCCTGCGGTTCCTCGCGCCGCGAACTGCGGCTGCGCAGCATGTCGAGGCACACCCGCGACACGACCGTCCGCAGCCATGCCCCCAGCTCGTCGATGCCGTCGGACCCGGTGCGCTGCAGGCGCAGCCAGGCCTCCTGCACGGCGTCGTCGGCCTCGGCGACCGAGCCGAGCATCCGGTAGGCCACGGCGCGCAGCCGAGGCCGGTGCTCCTCGAACCGGCGGGCGAGGCCGTCGCCGGCGGTGTCGTCGTGCAGGGCGTTCGGGCTCATCGGTCACATGCCTCCGTCGGGGTCCGTCATAGCAGTGACGGCGCCGGAACGGCCGGTGTGACCGTCGTTGCCCCAGAGTTGCTGACCGAGTTGCGCACCGAGGAGACGAGACCGATGACGACGACCGAGACCTCCGCGCTCACCGCCCGGATGACCCACCCCGTGATGGTCCTGCCGGCCACCATGAAGGCGCTGCTGGCGCTCAGCGGCTCGACCGAGGGGCACGGCATCCCGAAGGAGCTGCGCGAGCTGGTCCACCTGCGGGCCAGCCAGATCAACGGCTGCAGCGTCTGCGTCGACATGCACGCCCGCGACCTTCGCGGCGGTGGGGAGGACGCCGCGCGGCTCATGACGGTCGCCGCCTGGCGCGACGCCCCGTGGTTCACCGCCGCGGAGCGGGCCGCGCTCGCGCTGACCGAGGCCGTGACGCGGCTCGCCGACAGCCCGGACCCCGTTCCCGACGACGTCTGGGCCGAGGCGGCGCGCCACTTCGACGAGGAGGCGCTCTCCGCGCTGCTGGTCTCGATCGCGGCCGTCAACGTCTGGAACCGGCTCAACGTCGCGACCCGGCAGGTCGCGGGCGTCGTCCCGGCCTGACGGGTTCGCCGCGCCCGACCCGCCGCGCGTCGGACGAGCCCGACCCGCCGGGCGTCGGCCGGGCTCGACCGACTCGGTCGCTGCCGGTCGAGCCCGCGCGGTGGGTCGAGCGCAACCTGGGCGTCCTCGTCCGGCTGATGTGCAGCGTTGGGGTTGCGCGCGGTGCGTCGAGCGCAACCTGGGCGTCCTCGTCCGGCTGATGTGCAGCGCTGGGGTTGCGCGCGGTGGGTCGAGCGCAACCTGGGCGTCCCCGTCCGGTCGATGTGCAGCGCCGAGGACGGGCGCCCCGGGACGGCGGGCGAGCTCGACCGCTGCGACCTCCGCCGGCCGGTCGTCGGTAGCGGCCGCCACCCCCTTCGCAGGGGTCGTCAGAAGCGGCCGCCACCGCCGCGGCGGCCGCGGGAGGCGGAGCCGCCGAAGCTGCCGGGCGACCGGCCGCCGTGGCCGCCGCCCCCGAAACCGCCCCCGAAACCGCTGCCGTAACCCCCGCCGCGGTAGCCCCCGCCGCCGCGCAAGGCGCCGGACAGGATGCCTCCGAGGACCAGGCTGCCCAGCTCGACGGCCGCGCCGCCGCCCCCGCCGGAGGGCCCCGACCAGCGCGCGACGTCGGCCTGCGCGAGCTGCAACGCCTGCTGGGCCATCGACTCCGCCTGCTGCGCCGAGCGCAGCGCGACGGCGGGGTCGCCGCCGGCGGTCGCGGCCTGCAGGTGCCGCTGCGCCTCCGCGAGTCGGGTCCGGGCCTGCGCGCCGATGGCGCCGCGCCGGGTCGTGACGAAGTCCTCGGCGGCGGCGACGGCCGAGCGCGCGGTGACGAGGACCTGGTCGAGGGCCGCGGCGGTGCGCCGGTCGCGGTCCTGCTGCTCGCGGGCGTCGGCGATCGTCCGGTCGAGAGCGGCGTCGGCCTCCTCCAGCAGGTGCAGCGCGGCGACGGGGTCGGGCAGGGGGGCGTCGGCGGCTGCTGCGGCGGCGTCCAGTGCGGCCCGGGCCCTGGCGACGACGGCCCGGTCCGCCGACGGCAGCGTCGCGGCCTCGGCGAGGTCCTGCTCGACCTCGGCGCGTGCGGCAGGGATGCGTCCGGCGGCCTCGACGAGCTCGCGATCGCGGCGCTCGACGCCGGCGAGCAGCGTCTCGGCCTGAGTGACGGCGTCCTCCGCGGCCCGCCCGTCGACGACGGCCTGCGGCGGTGTCGCGAGCCGGGCCCGGGCCTCGGCGATCTCGGTGGCGGCGTCGGCGAGCAGCGCCTTCGCCTGGTCCAGGTTGCCGGCGACGGGTTCCAGGCTCGTCGCGGCCCATCGGCGGCGCAGCTCGTCCCAGGCAGCCTCGACGGTGGCCACGCTGCCCGTCGCGGCGGCGACCCGCGACGCGACGCCCTCGACGTAGCCGGGGGCGTCGGCCTCGAGGCCGCGCAGCCGGTCGAACGCCTCGACCTGGGCGTCGAGCCGTTCGTCGGCCGCGGTGGCCAGCCGCAGGATTTCTGCGTGCATCCGGCGCTGCGTGGGCTCGTCCTCGGGCACGTCGTCGTCGAGCTGCTGGCGGATCTCGAATGCCGCCAGCATGTCCGCACGGGACGCGTCGAGCGCGGCGGCGAACGGTGCGACGGGCTCCTCACCGAAGTGTGCCCGCGCCGCGGAGAGCTCCTGTTCGGAGGTGCGGACCGCGTCGTCGACGGCGATGAGCGCCTGGCTGGAGCGGTAGCCGAGGTCCTCGGTCGACTCGCCGGGGAAGGGGTCGGGCGGCCCGGCCGGCTGCTGCGGGGCACCGGCCGGGGTGGTGGCGTCCGACGTGGTGGCAGCCGAGCGGCGCCGCCGGGTGAGCAGCCACGCCCCGCCGCCGACGATCACCACCCCGCCGATGACCAGCGGCAACGCTCCGGTGCCGCTGCTGCCCCCGGTCCGCAGCCCGTTGGCCATCGCGACCGCCGCGCCCGACCAGTCGCGGGCGGCGAGCTTCGGCTCGACCTGCTCGGCGGCGATCGTGTCGACGGGTACCGGGAAGCCGTCCTCGACCGAGTAGCCGTAGGCGCCGTCGTCGGTCGCGACCGCGAGCAGGACGTCGCGCGCCCCCAGCTGGGACTGCACGGCGGTGGCGTGCGCCCAGTCCTCGCCGCTGCGGCCGTCGAACGAGCGGACGTAGACGACGAACAGGTCGTAGCCGGTGTCGGTGCGCAGCCGGGCGATGGCGTCGGTGACCTGGGCGCGCCCGGAGGCGTCGAGCGCGTTCGCCCGGTCGGTGATCCGGTCGGCCGCCCGTAGCGGCGCGTCGGCCGACGCGAGGCCTGCCGACATCGTGAGCAACGCGACCACCAGCGCCGCGAGCAGCGCTGCGGGGGCGAGGAACCGGCGCACCGGGATCTCCGATCGTCGAGGGGTCCGCATCGGACACCGCCATCATCACGCGTCGGCGCCCCGGCCGGGCGACGGGCCGGGTGCTGCGCCCCCGGCCGGGCGCGGCTCAGGGCGCGAGGACCAGCGCGACGGCCCCGCACGTGAGCACGACCATGGCGGCGAGCAGCGGGTACTGGATGCGCACGGCGATCGCGGGCGGGAACAGCTGCACCGCGCGGTCGTGTGCGCAGACCGCCGCCAGCACATGCCCGACGACGATCGCCCCCACCTGCACGGCCGCGATCGTCACGGTGCCGACGAGCGTGTAGTCGACCGCGCGGCCCGCCGTGCCCAGGAGATCGGCGCCCGTCCCGAACGGGTCGCTCGCCAGCACGAACGGCAGCTGGCCGTCGAAGAGGAACAGTGAGAAGTAGTGCGCGACCGCGTAGCCCGCCGCGATCGGGACGATCGTGTGCGCGAAGGCCGTCGGCAGCCGGACGGGCTCGGCGCGCCGGACCGGGTCGGGCCGCCACGTGCCCAGCAGGTACAGCCCGGTGACGACGCCCGTCACCACCACGAGGCCCAGGGTCGCGGCCAGCGGGCCGCGCGGCGCGTTGTCGGCCCACAGGCTCGAGCGCGAGAGCCCGTCGAAGGCCGTCGAGCCGACGAGCACGAGCACGACGGCGACGAGCCCCGGCCGCCCGCGGACGGCGTCGAGCCCGTCGGCGGGGTTGCGCCACACCAGCGTCCCGTCGTCACGACGGCCGATCGGGGCGAGCGAGCCGAGCAGCGTCGACCACACCTCGAACCCGTCCCCGTGGGCGAACCAGCGCCGCCCGAACACCAGCGCGGCGCCGACGTGCACGAGCGCGTACCCGACCAGGACACCCGCGACGACGCGCGGGTCCGCCGGTTCGGGGAACACCAGCTCCAGCCACGCGAACGCGGCGAGCGACACCGCCGCGGGCCACAGCCCGACCCGCGCGGGCAGGTCCCGGACGCCCTGCTCGGGGTCGATCCGCGCCACCGCGGCGAGCCCGGCGTGCACCGACCGCAGCGGGTTGAGCACTCGCCACACCGGCCCGAGGAGCAGCGAGGCCGGCACCAGGCCGACCCAGAACGTCACGTAGAAGACCCACGGCGCGAGGTTGCGCGGGGTCTGCGCCGGACCGGCGAGCCCGACCACGACGACGAGCACCGCGGCGACGAGCACCAGGCCGCGCAGCACCCCGCGGAGCACGGGGGACCCGACGAGCCGGGCCACCGGCGCGGGCACGGGCCGGCCCGCCTCGCCCCCGCGCAGCCGCGGGGACCTCCACAGCAGCCCGAGCGCGACGAACGTGCCCACGAGCACGGCGCCCGCCGCCGTCGCGGCGAGCTCGACCGGCACCGGCAGGTCGCCACGGGTGCCGACGCCGTGGGCGAGCAGCATCACCCCACCTGCAGCCGCAGGAGCTCCCGGTCGGCACCGTGCAGCTCCAGCTCGAACACCCCGGCGAGCGACGCGGTGAACCTCAGCGTCGCCGAGCCCCCCGCGGTCAGCGCGGCGGACAGGTCGTACCCGTGCAGGTGCAGCTCGTCGGCCCGGTCGCTGGTCACGGTGATCTCGACGGGCGTCCCCACGGCGACCGCGACCTTGCCGGTGTCTCCGGTCGCCCGGCCGCCCGCCCAGGCGACGGCGAGCCGGCGCGTGGCGTCGGGCGCAGGCGTCGCGGCAGCCGGGGAGACGGAGGCCGGGGGGACGGCGGTGCTCGGCGGGACGGCGCTGCTCGGGGCGACGGCGCTCGCCGCGGCGGCCGGCGCCGCGGTCGTGGCCGGCGCCCCTGTGCCGGACGCGCACCCCGCGACGAGCACCAGCAGCAGGGATCCCGTCGCGGCGCGGGCCGCACGGGCGGGACGGGGGGTCATCGGGACTCCTCGGCGGGGTCGAGATCCTCGACGGCATCGGGGGCCGTCGGGGGGTCGGGCGGGGGAGCGGGGGTCAGCGCGCGCAGCACCGCGAACCCCGTGAGGAACAGGCCGAGCCCGCCGCCGAAGGTCAGCGCGGTCGTGACCCGGTCGAGGTCGGGGGCCCAGCCGAACGGGAGCACCGCGTTGCCGAAGCTCCCGACGTCGGCGCCGGTGAGCAGCACCAGCAGCGCACCGGACAGCGCGCAGAGCAGCAGCCCGAACCGTCTGCCCGCGACGACGAGCACCGCCCCGGCCAGCGCCGCCACCACGGCCACCGTGCCGACGACGCCCGCCGTGCGCCACACCGTCGGCCAGTAGTCGACGTCGTCGGGGGCGAGCGCCGAGCCCAGCACGTGCACCACGTAGGACGCGACCATCCCGACCGACAGCGCCGCCGTCGCGATCGCCGCCGCCCGGCGGCGCACCGCGAGCGACCCGAGCACGGTGGCGGCCGCGGCGACGGCCGCGGTGAGCAGCCACCACGGGCCGGGCGACGGCGCGGGCGGGCGGACCGTCTCCCCGCGCACCACGACGGCGGTGTCGCCGACGGTCAGCGGCACGCTCCACCCGACCGGTTCCGGCCCGGCGCCCCCGTCGGCCCCGGCGACCCGCGGATCGGCCCAGCGCGCGGTGGTCCCCGGCGCGACGACCGGCTCGACGGTCCGCGCGCTGCCGGCGGGGGCCACGTCGACGGGTGAGCCGGTGCCGTTGTCGATCCGCAGCCGCGCGCCGTACTCGACGACGCTGACCTGCAACCCGGGCACCGCCGGCTCGACGGCGACGACCTGCGGCAGCACCGGCTGCGGCTCGAGCCCGCCGCTGTGCGCCGACGCGGCCACCGCCCCGGCGGGCAGCAGCACCACCGCGAGGACGAACACGCCGCACAGACGACGTGGCCAGCTGGTCATGAGCGAGGTTCCCGGGTCGATGCGGACAGGGCGGTGGATGCGGACAGGGCGGTGGATGCGCACAGGGCGGTGGATGCGCACAGCGGACGACGGGCCACCCCGCGGCGGGACGCCGCGACGTGGCCCGTCGTCGGACGGTGCCCGGCGTGCGGCCTCAGCCGACGCCCGCGCCCGCGGACGGGCGCTCGGAGCTGCGGAGACCGCGCGTGACGAACAGGCCGAAGAGCAGCCCGACCGCGGTCCAGAGGACGGCGTGGATGCCCAGCGTCGCGACCCGGAAGTTGTAGAGCACGACCGCCGGGAAGTCGGCGGGCGTCTCCGACACCACGGGCAGCAGCGCGGCGACGACGCCCACGAGGACGACGTAGACCGCCGCGCCCGCGAGCACCCCGTTCCACGTGCCGAACCGTTCGACCAGCCGCCGTCCGACGGCTACCGCCACGACCGCGGCGACGACCGACAGCAGCAGCATGAACACGAAGGTCCCGCTGCGCAGCCCGATCGTGTCGTCGGCGCTCGACGCCGGTGGGTTGGACGGGTACTTGAGGAACGGCACGAGCACGACGACGACGTAGCCGATGAGCGCCAGCACGCCCGCCGTCGCGCGTGGTGCGAGCCGCAGCAGCCGCCCCTGCACGCCCGCGTAGACGAGCGCCAGGACGCCACCGACGACGATGCCGTAGATCAGCAGCGCGACGAGCAGTCCGACGGTCGACTGCACGCCGCGCGACACCAGCTCCTCACCGCCGGTCTCGCCGGCGGCCGCGGCGAGGGCGTCCTCGTACGCGATGCCGCCGTCGAGCGCGGGCTCACCGAACAGCCACGCGAACGCGAACGCGAGCACCGCCGCGACGACGCCCGCGATCATGCCGCGGACCAGGAGGGTCCTGACCATGGGCGGTTGCTCCTAGTGGCAGGGGAAGCCGAGCAGGTGGCGGCCGTCGTGCACGAACTCGTGCAGCATCGAGCCGGAGAACACCGAGGTCGCACCCTGGTCCAGGCCGACGAGGTAGAGCAGCGCCAGCAGGATGACGCCCGCGAAGACCGCCCACGGCACCAGCTCGCGGACGGGGACGACGGGCACCGAGGCGACGGGGAGGGACGCGCCCTGAGCCATGAAAGACCTCCTGGGTACGGGGCTCGCGAGCGAGCGGCCGGGAGTCATCTGAACGAATCGACAGATGAGAGGGTGAGGTGCCCTCGACCGAAAGTCAAGGTCCGTCCCAGTCTTCGGATACCGCCTCTACCTGCGTAGTTACGCGGATAGCGTGAGTCGTCCGGTACAGCCGTCCCGTGCCCGCGGGTCCGTGTCGCCGACGAGTTCTGCCCGCTGCGACAAGGACTGTGCTCTGCCGGCCAAGCGCGCGCGGGCGCGGGCGGAGATCCTCACCACACGTCCCGGACCACCACCACGCAGTGACGGGGAGAGCCATGACCGCGGCTGCCGAGCCCACCACGAGAGCCACCGACCCGAGCGCGCCCCGGACCGTGCGGGCCGCCTGCCCGCAGGACTGCCCCGACACGTGCGCGATGGTCGTGACCGTCGACGACGCCGGTCGCGCCGTCGAGGTGCGGGGCGACCCCGAGCACCCGTACACCGCGGGCGGGCTGTGCGTGAAGGTCAACAACTACCTCGACCGCGTGTACGACCCCGGACGCGTGCTGTTCCCGTTGCGCCGCACCGGACCCAAGGGCAGTGGCCGGTTCGAGCGGATCACGTGGGACGACGCGCTCGACGAGATCGCCACCCGCTTCCGCGGCATCGTCGACGAGCACGGCGGCGAGGCGATCATGCCCGTCAGCTACCTCGGGACCCAGGGCATCCTCAACGGGCTCAACGTCGGCGACCCGTTCTTCGCGAAGCTCGGCGCCACGATCTCCGAGCGCACCTACTGCGACTCCGGCTCCTGTACCGCCTACGCCATGACCATCGGCGACACCGCGGGCGTCGACCCCGAGAGCCTCGTGCACTCGAAGTTCATCCTGATCTGGGCGTGCAACGTCATGTCCACGAACCTGCACCTGTGGCCCTACATCGCCGAGGCCCGCAAACGCGGCGCGAAGGTCGTCGTCGTGGACCCGGTGCGCACCCGCACGGCCGCGGCCGCCGACCAGCACATCCCGCTGCGCCCGGGCACCGACGCCGCGCTCGCGCTCGCGATGGCCCACGTGATCATCTCCGAGGGCCTCACCGACCAGGCCTACGTCGACGCCCACACCGTCGGTTTCCCGGAGTTCGCGGAACGGGTCGCGCAGTACACGCCGGAGTGGGCGGCGGCCGAGACCGGCGTCCCGGCCGACACCATCCGCACGCTGGCGCGCGAGTACGCGGGCGGCCAGCCGTCGGTCATCCGGATCGGGGTGGCCGTCGAACGCCACGCCGGCGGCGGCCAGACCGTCCGCGCGCTGGCGTGTCTCCCCGCGCTCGTCGGGGCCTGGCGCAAGCCCGGTGGCGGCATCCTGCAGCTGCCCCTGTGGGCGTTCCCCGTCAACTGGGGCGCGTTCATGCGCCCGGACATGTTGACGCCGGGCACCCGGATCGTGAACCAGTTCCTGCTCGGCGAGGCCCTCACCGGCGGGCTCGCGCTCGACCCGCCGATCAAGGGGCTGATGGTCTACAACTCGAACCCCGTCGTCGTGTGTCCCGACCAGGACAAGCTCATCGAGGGCCTGCAGCGGGAGGACCTGTTCACCGTCGTGAGCGAACAGTTCATGACCGACACCGCCGACTACGCCGACATCGTCCTGCCCGCCACGACGCAGCTCGAGCAGGACGACATCATGTTCTCCTGGGGTCACCTCTACGTGACCTACAACCACCGGGCCATCGAACCGCTCGGTGAGGCCGTCCCCAACACCGAGATGTTCCGACGCCTCGCCGCCCGGATGGGCTTCGACGACCCCGTCTTCCGGCGCTCCGACGACGACATGATCGCCGAGGCGTTCGACTGGTCCCACCCGCACATGCAGGGCATCACCGTGGAGTCGTTGAAGGACAAGGGCTGGCAGCGGCTCACCGTCCCGCCGCCCGACGAGTACGCCCCGCACGCGGAGGGGAACTTCCCGACGGCGTCGGGCAGGACCGAGCTCGCCGCGTCCGCGGCCGCGGGCGGCAACTTCGTCGTCCCGCTGTTCCGGCAGGGTTCCAACGAGTTCCAGCCCGGCCAGCCCGTCGACCCGTTGCCGCACTACATCCCGCCGCGCGAGGCCGCGCACACCGATCCCGAGCGGGCCGCGCGCTACCCGCTGAACCTGTTGACGCCGAAGTCGCACGCGTACATCAACTCCAGCTTCGCCAGCCACGCGTTCCACCGGCGGGTGCAGAAGGAGCCCAACGTGATCATGCATCCCGACGACGCCGCCGCCCGCGGGATCTCCGACCAGGACCCGGTGCGGGTGTTCAACGACCGCGGCGAGTTCACCGTCCTGGCCAAGCTCGACGACGCCGTCATGCCGGGGGTCGTCGTGTCGAGCCTGGGCGGATGGCGCAAGCACTCGAAGGCGACGGCCACGCTGGCCGCGGTGAACTCGACGCAGTTCGCCGACCTCGGCAACGCCCCGACGTTCTCCGACACCCTCGTCGAGGTGGAGATCGCCTAACCGACGCTCCTGGCCCGGTGTGCGCTGGGGGAGACCCCGAACCGGGCCCGGAAGGCGCGGCTGAAATGTGCCGAGTCGGGCAGCCCCCACCGCGCGCCGATCGCGCCCACCGTCAGCGCGGCGCAATCCGGGCGGGCCAGCTCGGCGAAACACGCCTGCAGCCGCCGCTCCCGGACGTAGGCGCCGACGCTCGTGTCCGTCTCCGAGAACAGCTTGTGCAGGTAGCTCACCGAGATGGCGCAGGCGGCGGCGATCTGCGCGGGCGTCAGCGCCGGGTCGGACAGGTGCTCGTCGATGTAGGCCTGGGCGCGCAGCAGGTGCAGGTTGGGCGACGACGCCGGGTCCACCCGGCTGCGGACGAGTGCGACGTACACGTCGCCGATCGACTGCATGATCGCGGTGCGGCTGGCCGGCGGCAGGCTCTCCGCGTCGAGCCGGTGCAGCGCGGCCAGCAGCGGCGGGACCATCGCGCCGACGCCGGACCGGCCGTCGAAGCGGACGGCCGTGGCCGCCGTCAGCTCGGCGCGGGTCAGCGGCAGCAGCCGCGTCGGGAACAGGCAGACCGAGTACTCGAAGTCGCCCGCGGTGACGAAGCGGAACGGCCGGGCGCTGTCGTAGAGCACGAAGTCGCCGGGACCGATCACCGCCTCGCGCCCGTCCTGCGCGACGAGCGTGCGGCCCTTGCGGGCCAGGGCTATCTGGAAGTAGTCCTCGTCGGCCGTCCGGACCTGCCGGGTCGTGCGCTCGAAGTGGTGTGCCCCGGCGGCGATCTTGCGCAGCTGGGTGTCGGCCATGGACACCGCGGTGACACGGCCCCGGACGTCGGACCCGGCGGCGGGCCGCACGTCGAGCGTCACGAACTGGTCGCACACCGTCGAACGCCAGAAGTCGAGCCGGTCGCGCTCGGCCACCGACGCCGTGTCGATCGTGGTGATTTCCATGGCTGGTGGCCGACGCTACGCTGCGGCGCGGGGTGCGCGCATCCGGTCGATCGGGTGCTTCGACCTGCGGAGACGCATCCACGGGTTCCCGGTGCCCGTGGAGCCGAGAATGCGTCAGCGCGTCCTCGGGGACGGCGGCGCGTCCGGCCGGCAGACCGGCCCTTCGGCGGCGTCGCCAGGTTCACGAGGTAGCGGGGGAGCGTGCACAGCCGCCTCGATGTCCTTCGCGAACTCGGCCAGTCCGACGGCACGCGACCTCGGTGTCGCGACGCCCAGGCAACACAGAACAGCCCCTCGCCCTGTCTCAGCAGGTGAGGGGCCGTTTGGGCTGTAGGCACTCGGAGTGCCCCCGGTAGGATTCGAACCTACGCTCCCGCCTCCGGAGGGCGGTGCTCTATCCCCTGAGCTACGGGGGCCGTACGCGAGAAACCCTAGCGCACCGCGTTCACCGGCAACGGCTGGGCCCCGCGCTCGGCCAGCAGCTGCGTCATGTATTGGGCCTCCGACGTCTGCGAGCTGAGCATCTGCGCGGCGAGGTTGCGCACGTCGGGCACCTGCGCGTACTTGGCGCCGTACTCGAGCATCCCTGCTCCGCCCTCGTGGTGGCGGAGCATGAGCTGCAGGAACAGCACGTCGAGCTCCTTGCCCGTCGACGCCCGCAGCCTGCGCAGGTCGTCGTCGGTGGCCATGCCCGGCATCGCGGCCATCCCGGCGGCGGCGACGGTGGGGCCGTGGTCGTGCGCGGGCGCGCCGACCATCCACTGCATGTAGGCGCCGCTGTGCTGCGCCGGCTGGCCCCAGAGCGCGAGCCAGCCCTGCATCCGGCCGATCTGCGCGGTCTGCGTCGACTCGATGTCGAACGCGAGCTGGCGCAGGGCGGGGTCGCTCGTGTGGTCGCGCTCCCAGTTCGCCATGTCGACGGCCTGCTGGTGGTGCACGGTCATGTCCTGCGCGAACCCGACGTCGACCGAGTCGGCCTGCGGGACCGACAGGTCACCCGGGGCGTTGTGCAGCCCGACGAGCAGGCCGCCTGCGCCGCCGAGCAGCAACAGCGCGAGCACGGCGCCGATGATCACGGCGGGGCGCACCCAGCGCGGCTCGCCACCGCCGCCACCGCCGTCGTGCTCGTCCTCGGCGGGCGGGTCGTCGAGCGGGGGCACGGGGGGCGAGACCTCGGCCTCGACCGGGTCCACGGGTCCCGCCGGGTCGGGGTGCGTCACGTCCGCGGCGGTCACTGGCCGCCCGTGTTCGGGACGGCGCCGCCCATCCCGCTCTGGTCCGTGGTGGCCGCGGGGTTGCCCGCGGCGTTCTCGTCCACGACGGTCTTGCCGTCGATCTGGCTCGTCGGCGGCGTCGGCACGAACGGGGGCGGGTTGTCCTGGTCGAACTGGCCCGGGCCGAGCGCGGCGCAGGTCGCCCCGACCTCCGGGTACTGGTACCGGTTGAGCCGCAGGGCCTGGATGAACTGGTCGATCCGCGGGTCGTTCGGGTCCGACACCTTGAGCTGGTGGCCCCACGACTGCAGCGAGATCGGCTGGTCGAGCCCGGGGTAGGGGGCCATCACCATGTAGGTCTGGCCCTGCACCTTCGACGCGAGCGTCGCGACGCCCTCGCTGCTGACGGTGTCGGGGTTGTAGGCGATCCACACCGCGCCGTGCTCGAGGTCGTGCACGAGGTTCTCCTGGCGCACGGGCGTCGGGTAGACGACGCCGTTGCACGCCGCCCAGAACCCGTCGTGCGCGCCGCCGAAGGGCGGGCTGTGGGTGTAGGCGACGCGCTGGTCGGGCAGCACGTGGTTGCCGCCGGTGTACTTGATCACCTGGACGCCCGCGATCTGTGTCGACGGGTCCTGGTTGCGCTCGGACGGCGTGTACGACGGGGCGTTGGCCTTGGCGACCAGGTACCACCCCAGCCCGCCCGCGAAGAGCACCACGACGAGGATCAGCGAGATCATGCCCCACGGCGTCGACCGGCCGCGGACGGCCGACGACTTGCGGGCCCCGCTCACCGCCGACCTCGAGCCGCGGCCCGACGACGCGGTGCGGGGAGAGCGGGAGCCCTGGCCGGCCCCGGTCGACCGGCCGCCCCGGCTCGACCGGTCGCCACGGGTCGGCTGCGCACCCCGCCCCGCCTGCGGATTGCGCGCCGACTTGCTGCTCTTGCCGCTGACCATCGAACCGCTGACCTCTTCCGACCACCCTGGGAATCGTCGCGCGCACCACAGCCCGCGCGGTGCCGCAGTGTAGAAGTGCCACCTGAGACCCACCTGAGCAGCACCTCCTAGACTCGCAACGGTGACTCCCGACGTGCTCGCCGACCTGGTCCGTGTCGCCGCGCTGGACGTGCTGGCCGACCGAGGCCTCGACGCGGCGGCGCTGCCCGACGACGTCGGCGTCGAACGCCCTCGCAACCCCGAGCACGGCGACTACGCCACCAACGTCGCGCTGCGCACCGCCAAGAAGGCGGGCGTCAACCCGCGCGACCTCGCGACCTGGCTCGCCGAGGCCCTCGCCGCGCGCGACGGCATCGCCTCCGCCGAGATCGCCGGGCCCGGCTTCATCAACCTGCGGCTGGCGTCCGACGCCCAGGGCGCCATGGTCGGGCAGGTCCTCGCGGCGGGCGCGGCCTACGGCACCGGCGACGAGCTGGCGGGACGCAGCGTCAACCTCGAGTTCGTGTCGGCCAACCCGACGGGCCCGCTGCACCTGGGCGGGACCCGCTGGGCCGCGGTCGGCGACGCGCTGGGCCGGATCCTGTCGGCGCGCGGGGCGGCCGTCACGCGCGAGTACTACTTCAACGACGCGGGCGGCCAGATCGACAGGTTCGTCGCGTCGCTGGTCGCGGCGGCCAAGGGCGAGCCCGCGCCGGAGAACGGGTACGGCGGGGCCTACATCGCCGACATCGCGGCGCGGGTCGTCGCGGCCGAGCCGGGCGCGCTGGACTCCCCGGAGCGCGACGAGGTGTTCCGCCGGGTCGGGGTCGGCTTCATGTTCGACGAGATCAAGTCCGACCTGCACGACTTCGGCACCGACTTCGACGTCTGGTTCCACGAGGACTCGCTGCACAAGTCGGGTGCGGTCGAGCGGTCGGTGCAGGAGCTCAAGAACTCCGGCGCGCTGTACGAGAAGGACGGCGCCTGGTGGCTGCGCTCCACCGAGCACGGCGACGACAAGGACCGCGTCGTCATCAAGAGCGACGGGCGGCCCGCCTACATCGCCGGCGACATCGCCTACTTCCGCGACAAGCGCGCCCGCGGCTTCGACCTGCTCATCTACATGCTGGGCGCCGACCACCACGGCTACATCGGCAGGCTCAAGGCGGCGGCCGCCGCGTTCGGCGACGACCCTGCCGTCGTCGAGGTGCTGATCGGGCAGATGGTCAACCTGGTCAAGGACGGCACACCGGTCCGGATGAGCAAGCGGGCGGGCACCGTCGTCACGATGAACGACCTGGTCGAGGCCGTCGGCGTCGACGCGGCGCGGTACTCGCTGATCCGCAGCTCCGTCGACTCGGTCCTCGACGTCGACCTCGACCTGCTCGTCCGGCGCAGCAACGACAACCCGGTCTTCTACGTGCAGTACGCGCACGCGCGGCTGGCGTCACTCGCGCGCAACGCCGCCGACGTCGGGCTCACTCCCGGCGTGGAGTTCGGGCTGCTCGAGCACCCGCGCGAGGGCGACCTCATCCGCACGATCGGCGAGTTCCCCGAGGTGGTGCGGGCGGCCGCCGAGCTGCGCGAGCCGCACCGCGTCGCCCGCTACCTCGAGTCGCTGGCCAGCGCGTACCACAAGTTCTACGACGCCTGCCGGGTCCTGCCGCTGGGCGACGAGGAGATCACCGAGCTGCACCGGGCCCGGCTGGCGCTGTGCGTCGCCGCGCGCCAGGTGCTCGCCAACGGACTGGAGCTGCTGGGCGTGAGCGCGCCGGAGCGGATGTGATCAACGCCCATCCCGCGGGCCCCTTGCACGCGGGCGTCACCGTCCCGCCCGAGACGGCCGGCCCCAGGCCGGGCGGCGCCGCGGAGCTCGACGGGCTCGCAACCGCGGTCTGGCCGCGCAACGCGGTGCGCGGCGCCGACGGGGTCGTGCGGATCGCGGGCGTCGACGTCCGCGATCTCGCGCAGACCTACGGGACGCCGCTGTTCGTCGTCGACGAGGCCGACTTCCGGTCACGGGCGGCGGAGTTCGCCGCGTCGTTCGGGGCCGAGGCGGTGCACTACGCGGCGAAGGCGTTCCTGAGCACCGAGATCGCCCGCTGGGTCGCCGACGAGGGCCTCAGCATGGACGTCGCGAGCGGCGGGGAGCTGGCCGTGGCCCTGCGCGCGGGCTTCCCGGCGGAGCGGATCGCGGTGCACGGCAACAACAAGTCCGCGACGGAGCTCGACGAGGCGGTGGCGGCCGGGGTGGGACGGATCGTCGTCGACTCCTTCCACGAGATCGCCCGGCTCGACGCGGTCGCCCGTGCGCGCGACGTCGTCGTCCCGGTGATGATCCGGGTGACGGTCGGCGTCGAGGCGCACACCCACGAGTTCATCGCGACGGCGCACGAGGACCAGAAGTTCGGCTTCTCGATCTCCGGCGGCGACACGAGCCCGGCCGCCGAGGCCGCCCGCCGGGTGCTGGCCGCGCGCGGGCTGCGTCTCGTCGGCCTGCACAGCCACATCGGCAGCCAGATCTTCGACACCGAGGGGTTCGAGGTCGCGGCGCACCGCGTCGTGCGGTTCCTCGCCCGGCTGCACGCCGAGCACGGCGCCGACGCGCTCGAGGACCTCACGACGCTCGACCTCGGCGGCGGCTTCGGCATCGCCTACCGCGCCGAGGAGTCACCGCTCGACGTCGCCGAGCTGGCCGCGCAGCTGCGCGACATCGTCAAGCGGGAGTGCCACGCGGAGGACCTCGACGTCCCGGCCATCGCGGTCGAGCCCGGCCGGGCGATCGCCGGGCCCGGCACGGTGACCCTCTACGAGGTCGGCACGCTCAAGGACGTCCCGCTGGGCAGCGGCGCGCGCCGCTACGTCAGCGTCGACGGCGGGATGAGCGACAACATCCGGACCGCGCTCTACGACGCGGTGTACGACTGCCGGCTGGTCTCGCGGTCCTCGGCCGCGGACAGCCCCGACGGCTCCGCCGACGCCGCTCTCTCGCGGGTCGTCGGCAAGCACTGCGAGTCCGGCGACATCGTCGTGCGCGACTGCTGGCTGCCCGCCGACCTCGGGCCCGGCGACCTGCTCGCCGTCGCGGCGACCGGCGCCTACTGCTACTCGATGGCCAGCTCGTACAACCGGCTGCCCCGCCCCGCGGTCGTCGCGGTCCGCGACGGGCGGGCCCGGCTGATCCTGCGCCGCGAGACGGTCGACGACCAGTTCCGGCTCGAGGTCGACCCAGGGGCCGAGGCGACGGCACCGTCCGCGGCCACCCGTGGGGGTGGCTCGTGAGACCGGGTTCGCAGTGACCCGGGCGACGGGCCGTACCGTGACGTACCGCGAACAGGGATGATCTGACGGGTCGCCGCGACTCCGGGCGGGCCGCGGGGCACGCCCGGGACCGGCCGGCAGGCGGCCCGTCGGCGCCGTCCGGCCGGTGCCACCCGCGTCGACGACGCCGTCGGCCGCGGGGAGCGAGAGCCGGTGACGACACCAGGTGCAGGGGAGACGACTTCGTGACTGACAGGGCCCAGGGCGCACCCATCAGGGTGGCGCTGCTCGGCTGCGGCACGGTCGGCGGCGAGATCGTCCGGCTGCTGACCGACCAGGCCGACGACCTCGCGGCGCGCGTCGGCGCGCCGGTCGAGCTCGTCGGCGTGGCGGTGCGCCGCCCGCACAAGCATCCCGAGCTCCCGGCCGGGCTCGTCACGGCCGACGCCGCGGGCCTGGTCACCCGCGACGACGTCGACATCGTCGTCGAGGTGGTCGGCGGCATCGAACCGGTCCGCACGCTGCTGCTCGAGGCGCTCAAGGCGGGCAAGTCCGTCGTCACCGCGAACAAGGCGCTGCTCGCCGAGGACGGCGCGGTGCTCGCCGAGGCGGCCGACGCCTCGGGGGCCGACCTCTACTACGAGGCGGCCGTCGCCGGGGCGATCCCGCTGCTGCGCCCGCTGCGCGAGTCGCTCGTCGGCGACCGGATCACCCGGGTCGCGGGGATCGTCAACGGCACGACCAACTTCATCCTGTCCTCGATGGCGTCCTCGGGGGCCGGGTACACCGACGCGCTGGAGGAGGCGACCCGCCTCGGGTACGCCGAGGCCGACCCGAGCGCCGACGTCGACGGGTACGACGCCGCCTCGAAGGCCGCGATCCTCGCGTCGCTGGCGTTCCACACCCGCGTCACCGCCGCCGACGTGCACTGCGAGGGCATCCGCACCGTCAGCGCCGCCGACATCGCCGCGGCCGCGAGCCTCGACTGCACGATCAAGCTGCTCGCGATCTGCGAACGCGTCCCGAGCGAGGACGGCGCCGCCGACGCGGTGTCCGCGCGCGTGTACCCGGCGATGATCCCGTCCGCGCACCCGCTCGCGTCGGTCGACGGCGCGTTCAACGCGGTGTTCGTCGAGGCCGAGGCCGCCGGCCAGCTCATGTTCTACGGCCAGGGCGCGGGCGGTGCCCCGACGGCGAGCGCGGTGCTGGGCGACCTCGTCGCGGTCGGGCGCAACCTCGTCGTCGGTGGGCGCGGGCCGCGCGAGTCGACCTACGCGAGCCTGCCGGTGCTGCCGATGGGCGCGGTGTCGACGCGCTACCACGTCAGCCTGGAGGTCGCCGACCGCGCCGGTGTGCTGGCCGCCGTCGCGCGCGAGTTCGCCCAGCACGACGTCAGCATCGCCGCCGTCCGCCAGTACGGGGGCGGCCGCAACGGAGGATCGGCCGGCGGCAGCGCTGCCGTGCGGCTCGTCGTCGTCACACACGCGGCGCCGGACTCGGCGCTCGCGTCCACCGTGGAGGCGCTGGAGGGTCTCGACGCCGTGCGCGGCGTCGAGAGCGTGCTGCGCGTCGAGGATCTGGGCCGCTCGGTGAGCGCCCTGGGGGTGACCGGGTGAGCGAGCCACAGCGAGTGAGCGGACGACACGGCGCGGGCGCGCAGCGCCGGCCGGGCGCCGACGGGGGTGCGCGATGAGCGCGGCGACGCCGTCGCGGACCGGGGCGGTGCGCTGGCCCGGTGTGATCGAGGCCTACCGCAACCGGATGCCGGTCCAGGACGACTGGACGATCGTCACCCTCGGCGAGGGCGGCACGCCGCTGCTGCCCGCGCCGGTCCTCTCGGAGCTCACCGGCTGCGAGGTGCACCTCAAGGTCGACGGCGCCAACCCGACGGGGTCGTTCAAGGACCGCGGCATGACGATGGCCGTCACCGCCGCGCTCGCCGAGGGCAAGCAGAGCGTGCTGTGCGCGTCGACGGGCAACACCTCGGCGTCGGCCGCGGCCTACGCCACGCGGGCGGGCATGACGTGCGCGGTGCTCGTCCCCCGCGGCAAGATCGCGCTGGGCAAGCTCGCCCAGGCCGTCGCGCACGGTGCGCGGATCCTGCAGATCGACGGGAACTTCGACGACTGCCTCGAGCTCGCCCGCAAGACGACGTCGGACTACCCGTCGATCGCGCTGGTGAACTCCGTCAACCCGACGCGGATCGCCGGCCAGGCCAGCGCCGCCTACGAGATCTGCGACGACCTGGGCCGCGCGCCCGACGTGCACTGCCTGCCCGTCGGCAACGCCGGCAACATCACCGCCTACTGGAAGGGTTTCCGCGCCTACCACGCCGACGGGGTCATCCCGGAGCTGCCGCGCATGTTCGGCTTCCAGGCCGCGGGCGCCGCGCCTCTCGTCCACGGTGCGCCGGTGAAGAACCCCGAGACGATCGCGACGGCCATCCGCATCGGCGCCCCGGCGTCGTGGGGGACCGCCGTCGCCGCACGCGACGAGTCGGGCGGGCTGTTCGCCGCCGTCACCGACGACGAGATCCTCGCCGCGTACCGGCTGCTGTCGGCCCGCGAGGCGGTGTTCGTCGAGCCCGCGTCGGCGGCCAGCGTCGCGGGCCTGCTCAAGTCGTCGGCCGGGGGGACGCTGCCGCGCGGCTCGCTCGTCGTGTGCACCGTCACCGGGCACGGGCTCAAGGACCCCGACACCGCGCTGCTCACCGCGCCGGACCCGGAGATCGTCCCGATCGACCCCGCGGCCGTCGCGGCCGCTCTGGAGCTGGCCTGATGGGTCGGCCGACGGAGGTGCGGGTCAGGGTGCCCGGGTCGTCGGCCAACCTCGGCCCGGGCTTCGACTCGCTCGGGCTCGCGCTCGCCCTCTACGACGACGTCGAGGTCTGCGTCGACGGGTACGACGACGTGCTCGTCGAGGTCACGGGCGAGGGCGCCGGCCAGGTGCCGTGTGACGAAACGCACCTGGTCGTGTCCGCGATGCACGCGACGTGGGCGCTGCTGGGCGAGGAGCCGCCCGCCGGGCTGCGCATGCGGTGCCGCAACGCGATCCCGCACTCGCGCGGGCTGGGCAGCTCCGCGGCCGCTGCCGTCGCCGGGGCACTGGCCGCCGCGGTGCTCACCGGCCGCGACCTGGAGCTGGAGCACACGGCGTTGCTGCAGGTCACCGCGGGTATGGAAGGGCACGCCGACAACGCGGCGGCGAGCCTGATGGGCGGGTTCGTCGTCGCCTGGGAGACGCCGGGGAATACCGCGCAGCGGTTCAACGCTGTACGCCTCGAGACCCACGCGGACATCCGTCCCGTGGCGCTCGTCCCGCAGGTCGAGTCGTCGACCAAGACGACACGTGGCCTGCTTCCCGAACGGGTCCCGCTGGCCGACGCCGCGTTCACCGGGAGCCGCACGGCGCTGTCGGTGCTCGCGTTCACCCAACGGCCCGACCTGCTGCTCGCGGCCACCGAGGACCGGCTGCACCAGGGCTACCGGCGACCCGCCTACCCGGAGTCGGCCGATCTGGTCGACGCGTTGCGGGCCCGTGGTGTGCCCGCGGCGATCTCCGGCGCCGGACCGTCGGTCCTGGCCCTGACCTCGGACGCGCGCATCCCCGACGACGTCGACACCACCGGCTTCACCGCGATGGTGCTGCCGGTCGACACCGCAGGCCCGCGCGTCGAGATCGGCTGACCGCCCGGCGGCACGTCGCAGGGCGGTTCCCGCGGCGCGCCGATGCCGGGGTTGGTTGCCCGGACCAGGGCGGACCGTCTACCCTCGGCGTCGCACGGCGATACACGCGTCATCCGCGTGGTCTCTCGAGCCGGAACCCTCGCCCTCGGTCTCCAGGGGAGGCAGCAGGCGTACATCCGGCCAGAGGGGCCTCTTCCCCGCGACCGTCGCATTGAATCGCCACCCCCTTGACGTCGGGACGGTTGCCGGCCACGCGGCCCCGTCTCCGATTCTCGTCCGGCCAACCGTTCGGACGAGCGTGTGAATCCGCTGGTCCGGGCCGGACGACCCGGGCCGGTCAGGAAGGACCTTCGTGAGCGAGACCGATCTCGTCAGCACCGCCGCCCCCGCCAAGCGCAAGGGCCTGTCCGGAATGGTGCTGGCGGAGCTGCGCCAGCTGGCGGGCGAGCTCGACATCCCCGGCACCGCCGGGATGCGCAAGGGCGATCTGATCGCCGCCATCAAGGAGCGCCAGGCCGGCGGCCCCGCGTCGCCGCAGCTCGCGCTCGGCGACGGCGCGACCGACGACACGGCCGGCGCCACCACGGGCTCGCGCCCCGCACGGGGCCGCGGGTCCGCTGCGGCGGCCGCCGACGCGCCCGCCGTCCCGGCCGCGGAGTCGCCCGCCGCCGCTCAGGCCTCTGATACCGCGGCCCCTGAGACCACGGCGGCCGAGACGCCGTCTGCCGGAGCCACTGCGCCGGTGACCGAGGCGCCGCCCGCCGAGAAGCCGGTGCGCACCCGTCGCCGGGCCGCGAGCCGTCCGGCGGGGGCGCCCGCCCGGACGCCGGCCGTCGAGGCCCCGTCGGTCGCCGAGGCCGCGACCGGCGCGGATGCGGCCTCCGTCGCCGAGGCCCCGGCCGTCGAGGCCCCGGCCGCCGGAAGCACCTCCGCCGGGAGCACCTCCGCGGGGAACAGCGCCGCCGGGAGCACCGCTGTCGGTGAGACCGCGGCGGTCACCGAGATCGCGGCCATCACCGAGACCGCTGCCGCCGCTGAGCCCGCGCGTGCCGCCGCTCCGTCGGCCGACGCCGCCGACGCCGAGCCCGAGACCACGGGCCGGCGCCGGCAGACCCGTCGCCGTGGCGGCGACCAGGCCGACGGCGGCCAGGCCGCCGACGCCGGCACGGACGTCCGCGACCGCGCCGCCGAGCGCACCAACGGCGTCGAGCGCGCCGGGGCGGGCGACGGCCGGGGCGAGCGCCGGGGCCGCGACAACGACCGGCGCGACCGGCGCGACGACGACCGGCGCGACGACCGTCGTGACAACGACCGCGGGGACGACCGCGGCGGGCGGAACAGCCAGCGCGGCAACGATTCCCGGGGCAACGACTCGCGTGCCGGCGACGGCCGCAACAACGACGGCCGCAACAACGACGGCCGCGGCAACGACCAGCGTGGGGTCGACACCCGCGGCAACGACTCCCGCGACGACGACGGCGACGACGACGGCGACGGCCGGGGCCGCCGCGGTCGCCGGTTCCGCGACCGCCGCCGCGGCCGGGACCGCCAGGGTGGTGGCCAGGGCAACGTCGACACCGAGGTGCGTGACGACGACGTCCTGCTGCCCGTCGCCGGCATCGTCGACATCCTGGACAACTACGCGTTCGTCCGGACGACCGGATACCTGTCGGGGCCGAACGACGTCTACGTGTCGCTGTCGATGGTGCGCAAGTACGGCCTGCGCCGTGGTGACGCGATCACCGGTGCGGTCCGGCAGCCGCGCGAGGGCGAGCAGCAGCGGCAGAAGTTCAACCCGCTGGTGCGCGTCGACACCGTCAACGGCCGCGATCCCGAGGCCGCCAAGGCGCGCCCGGAGTTCACCAAGCTCACCCCGCTCTACCCGAACGAGCGGCTGCGCCTGGAGACCGAGCCGTCGAAGCTGACCACCCGCGTCATCGACCTGGTGATGCCGGTCGGCAAGGGACAGCGCGCCCTCATCGTCAGCCCGCCGAAGGCCGGCAAGACGATGGTGCTGCAGTCGATCGCCAACGCGATCACCACGAACAACCCCGAGGTCCACCTCATGGTCGTGCTCGTCGACGAGCGGCCGGAGGAGGTCACCGACATGCAGCGGTCGGTGAAGGGCGAGGTCATCGCCTCCACCTTCGACCGCCCGCCGTCGGACCACACCGCCGTCGCCGAGCTCGCCATCGAGCGGGCGAAGCGCCTGGTGGAGATGGGCCACGACGTCGTCGTGCTGCTCGACTCGATCACCCGGCTCGGCCGCGCCTACAACCTGGCCGCGCCCGCGTCGGGCCGGATCCTCTCCGGTGGTGTCGACTCGACCGCGCTCTACCCGCCCAAGCGGTTCCTGGGCGCGGCGCGCAACATCGAGGACGGCGGCTCGCTCACGATCTTCGCGACGGCGCTGGTCGAGACCGGGTCGACGATGGACACGGTGATCTTCGAGGAGTTCAAGGGCACCGGCAACGCCGAGCTCAAGCTCGACCGCAAGATCGCCGACAAGCGGGTCTTCCCGGCCATCGACGTCGACGCCTCCGGCACGCGCAAGGAGGAGCTGCTGATGTCGCCCGACGAGTTCGCGGTGACCGTCAAGCTCCGCCGGGTGCTCGCCGCGCTCGACGACCAGCAGGCCATCGACCTCGTCCTCGACCGGCTCCGCAAGACGCGCACCAACATCGAGTTCCTGATGACGGTGGCGAAGTCGACGCCGGGCCCGGACAACGACTGACCTCCCGCACGGGAGTCCGCCACGGGGCCACCGGGAACAGCCGGTGGCCCGTGGTGGTTCAATTGAGCGTCACGCAGTGGCTCCGGTTCACCCCTGTCGGCGATCCCGTCGGCACAGCAGGGGACCCGGCGGCCCTCCCTGGAGAGGAACTTCCATGAAGTCGGGCATCCACCCCGAGTACGTCGAGACCACGGTCACCTGCGGTTGCGGGAACACGTTCACCACCCGCAGCACCAAGACCAGCGGCTCGATCCACGCCGAGACCTGCTCGCAGTGCCACCCGTTCTACACGGGCAAGCAGCGCATCCTCGACTCCGGCGGCCGCGTGGCCCGCTTCGAGGCCCGCTACGGCAAGCGCGCCCGCTCCGGCAAGTAGCTGCACCGACGGCGCCCACCACGGTCTCGTGGTGGGCGCCGTCCGTCTGTCCGGACCCTGCGCAGGAGGTGACCATGACCGAGACGTCCACAACGGCCCCGCAGACCGCCGACGCGCTGCTGGCCGAGCACGCCGACCTCGAGCTCATGCTCGCCGATCCCGCGGTCCACGCCGACCCCGCCAGGGCGCGCAGGCTCGGCCGTCGCTACGCCGAGATCGGGCCGGTCGTCGCCGTCGCCAAGGAGTTGGCGTCGGTCCGCGACGACCTGGCCGCCGCCCGGGAGCTGGCCGCCGACGACCCCACGTTCGGCGCCGAGGCCGACGACCTCGCGGCCCGCGTGCCCGCGCTCGAGGCCCGGCTCGCGGAGCTGCTCGTCCCGCGCGACCCGCACGACGCCGACGACGTCGTCCTCGAGGTGAAGTCGGGTGAGGGTGGCGAGGAGTCCGCGCTGTTCGCGGGCGACCTCGTCCGGATGTACACCCGATTCGCCGAGTCCCGCGGCTGGAGCACCGAGATCCTCGACGCCACGACGTCGGACCTGGGTGGCTACAAGGACGTCACGCTCTCGGTGCGCGCCCGGGTCCCGGCCGCCGACGGCGTCTGGTCCGCGCTCAAGTTCGAGGGCGGGGTGCACCGCGTCCAGCGGGTGCCCGTCACCGAGTCGCAGGGCCGCATCCACACGTCCGCCGCCGGCGTGCTCGTCTACCCCGACACCGGCGCCGACGACGCGGGCATCGAGATCGACGACAACGACCTGCGGGTCGACGTGTTCCGGTCGTCCGGGCACGGCGGGCAGAGCGTCAACACGACCGACTCGGCCGTGCGCATCACGCACCTGCCGACGGGCATCGTCGTGAGCTGCCAGAACGAGCGCTCGCAGCTGCAGAACAGGGCCAGGGCGATGGAGGTCCTGCGGTCGCGGCTGCAGGCCCTCGCCGAGGAGGAGGCCGCGGCCAGGGCGTCCGACGCGCGCCGGTCGCAGGTGCGCACCGTCGACCGTTCGGAGCGGATCCGGACCTACAACTTCCCCGAGAACCGCATCGCCGACCACCGCGTCGGCTACAAGGCGCACAACCTCTCCGCGGTGCTCGACGGCGACCTCGGCGACGTCATCGCCGCGCTCGTCGCGGCCGACCGGGCCGAGACCGTCGCGATCGGGGACAGCGGGTCGTGACCCCGTGTCCGGGCTCTCGCCGCGAGGACCTGCGGTGACGCGCCAGCCGCTGCGTGTCGCGGTGCTGGAGGCCGAGCGGATCCTCACGGCCGCGGGTGTGGCGAGCCCGCGGGTCGACGCCGAGCTGCTCGCCGCGCACGTCGTCGGCGTCGACAGGGGCCGGCTGCCGATGGTCCCGCTCGTCGACCGCGACGTCGTCGAGACCTACCGGGTGCTCGTGTCCCGGCGCGCCGCGCGCGAGCCGTTGCAGCACGTACTGGGCACCGCGGTCCTCGGGCCCGTCGAGGTCGCCGTCGGCCCCGGGGTGTTCACCCCGCGCCCGGAGACCGAGCTGCTGCTCGAGTGGGGGCTCGCGCGGATCGCCGACGTGGCCCACCCGCTCGTCGTCGACCTGTGCACCGGGTCCGGCGCACTGGCCCTCGCGATCGCCGCGGCGCGGCCCGACGCGCAGGTGCACGCCGTCGAGGCCGATCCGGGCGCGCTGGTGTGGGCCCAGCGCAACATCGCCGCGCAGGCCGCCGCCGGGGCGACGCCGGTGACCCTGCACGCCGCCGACGTCCGCTGGACCGACCTGCTCGTCGAGCTCGAGGCGAAGGTCGACCTCGTCGTCTGCAACCCGCCGTACGTGCCCGACGGGACACCGGTGCCGCCGGAGGTCGCCGACTGGGACCCGCCCGGCGCGGTCTTCGGCGGACCCGACGGCCTCGAGATCGTCCGCGCGGTCGTCTCGACGGCGGCGGGGCTGCTGCGCCACGGCGGGTGGCTCGCCATCGAGCACGACGACACCCAGGGCGAGTCCGCGCCCGGGTTGTTGGCCCGGCGCAAGGTGTTCTCCGACGTCGCCGACCATGCCGACCTCGCGGGCCGCCCCCGGTTCGTCACCGCACGACGCAGCCCGCTGCGCGGCTGACCCGCCCGGGGGCCGATCGGCGGCGGCCGTAGGCTCGCGCGGGTGACGACGTTCGACTGCGCCGACCCGGACGCCCGGGCCGAGGGCCTCGCCGCCGCGGCACGTGCCGTCCGGGCCGGCAACCTGGTGGTGCTGCCCACCGACACCGTCTACGGAATCGGCTGCGACGCCTTCTCCGCCACCGCGGTGCGCTCGCTGCTGGCCGCCAAGGGCCGTGGGCCCGACATGCCCGTCCCGGTCCTCGTCGGTTCGTGGTCGACGATCGACGGCCTGGTCATCGGTGTCCCCACGGCGGCGCGCGAGCTCATCGAGGCGTTCTGGCCCGGCGGGCTGTCGCTGGTGCTGCAGCACGCCCCCTCGCTGGCCTGGGACCTCGGGACGACGCGCGGCACCGTCATGCTGCGGATGCCGCTGCATCCGGTGGCGCTCGAGCTGCTGCGCGACGTCGGGCCGATGGCCGTGTCCAGCGCCAACCGCTCCGGGCACGCCCCGGCCGTCGACGCCGCCGACGCGGTCGCGCAGCTCGGCGAGCACGTCGCGGTCTACCTCGACGGCGGCCCGACCGAGGAGAACGTCCCGTCGACCGTCGTCGACCTCACCGCGGACGCCCCTCGGGTGCTGCGTGAGGGCGCCGTGTCGGTGGCGGCGATCTCCGAGGTCCTGGGCCGTGAGGTCGCCTCCGCCTGAACCCCGCTCCGACTGATCCGCGGCGCGGAGGGTGGACGCGGTACCCCGAGCGCAACCTGACGGTTGTGGGCCGGCCGGCGCGCAGCGCCGGGGTTGCGCTCGGCACCCCGAGCGCAACCGGAGCGTCCTCTTCCGGCCGACACCAGGCGAATGGTCTGCCGGCCGAGCGCGCCGGTCCGGATGTCGCGACGCCGGTCGAGGCGGTCGTCGTGCCCCGCGCCGTCGTACTCGATCGCCAGTCGGGCGTCCGGGTGGGCGAGATCGAACCGGGCGACGACCCGGCCGTCGACGACCAGCTCGTACCGGGGTTACGGGCGGGGGCAGGCCGGCGTCGACGAGGAGAAGGCGCATCCGGGTCTCCATCGGCGACTCCGCCCGGGCGTCGGCCCGGCTCGGCGCGGCCCGGACGAATGCGGAACCTCGGGTTCGTGGGAGGCAGGAAGCCATGTCCGCCAATGCCTCCGGGGGAAGCCACCGACCCGGGCGAGGGCGTCGATGGCGACGACGGCGTCGGTCCGGTGCTCCCGGCGGGCGATGTCCCACACGCTCCGCAGCGGCGTCGTGACCCGGCAGCCGTCGACGAGCGTGATCTCCTCGGGAAGCAGGCGTGCGAAGTCCCTCCGGAGCAGCACCTCGCGGCAGCTCGGCGTCGTGCCGCCGCGCCCGGCAGCGCTGACGTTGCGCGCGGGGTTCCGGGCGCAACCTCGGTCGCGGATCCCGCTGGCTGGTGCACCGGGGTTGCGCGCGGAGGGTGCCGGGGGTGGAACTCCGGCCTCAGAGTCGGGGCAGGCCGAGCGCGTCGGCGTGGGTGTCGACGACCGAGCGGAACCACGCGGCGTGGTCGCGGACGATGTTGTGCGTGTGACCGTGCAGCTCCCAGCCGATCGCGCCGAAGAGCCCCGACCAGGCGGTGACGGTGAGTGCGGCACGTACGGGGTCGTCGGTGAGGCCGAGGTCGGCGAGCACCCGGGGTTCGAGCATGTCGGCCACACCGGGCAGCGGGGTGAGCACACCGCTCGCGAGCCCGTCGGTGATGATCGCGACCACGAGCGTGCCGACGCGGGCGGCGGGCCCGATCGTCGTCTCGGGGGCGGCGTAACCGGGGACGGGCGACCCGTAGAGCAGCGAGTACTCGTGCGGGTGGGCGAGCGCCCAGTCGCGGGCGGCGCCGCAGGCGGCGTGCAGGCGGCCGCGCAGGTCCTCGCGCGGGACCGCCGCCTCGGCCCGCTCCGCCGCGGCGCCGAGCGCGTCGTAGGCGTCGACGATCAGCGTCGTCAGCAGGTCGTCACGGCTGGGGAAGTAGCGGTACACCGCCGACGACGCCATGCCCAGCTCCCGGGCCACGGCACGCAGTGAGAGCGCGGCGGCGCCGTCGGTTGCCAGGTGCGCGCGGGCGACGTCGGCGATCTCGGCCGTCAGCTGCGCGCGGACGCGGGCGCGGGCGGTGCGGGGTGCGGACATGCGACGGATTCTGCCTCACTGCGAGAGCATTGGAAACCGACGAGAGCATCGCTCTGTGAGGCCTGCCCCTCCGGGTGCGGTGATCAGGACCGCCGCAGGTAACCTCGACCGACGTGAGCACACCGTTCTGGGGCCCGGACTTCGACGCACTGCAGCAGCAGGATCCCGAGATCGCGGGAGTCGTGCTGGACGAGCTCGAACGGCTGCGGGGCGGACTGCAGCTCATCGCGAGCGAGAACCTCACCAGCCCCGCCGTCCTGGCCGCGCTGGGCTCGACGCTCTCGAACAAGTACGCCGAGGGCTACCCCGGCCGCCGGTACTACGGCGGCTGCCAGGTCGTCGACGTCGCCGAGGAGATCGGCAACGCCCGCACCAAGGAGCTGTTCGGCGCGGAGCACGCCAACCTCCAGCCGCACTCGGGCGCGAGCGCGAACCTCGCCGCCTACGCGGCGTTCGCCAAGCCGGGCGACACGGTGCTGGCCATGGACCTGAAGCAGGGCGGCCACCTCACCCACGGCTCCAAGGTCAACTTCTCGGGCCTGTGGTTCGACGCGGTCTCCTACACCGTCCGCCAGGACACCGAGCTGATCGACTACGACCAGGTGCGCGACCTCGCGCTGCAGCACCGGCCGAAGATCATCATCTGCGGTGCGACGGCCTACCCGCGCCTGATCGACTTCGCGCTGTTCCGCGAGATCGCCGACGAGGTCGACGCCAAGCTCATGGTCGACGCCGCGCACTTCATCGGCCTGGTCGCGGGCAAGGCGATCCCGTCGCCGGTGCCGTTCGCCGACGTCGTCACCGCGACGACGCACAAGGTGCTGCGCGGCCCGCGCGGCGGCATGGTGCTGTGCCGGGCGGAGCACGCCAAGGCCATCGACAAGGCCGTCTTCCCGTTCTCCCAGGGCGGCCCGCTGATGCACGCGGTGGCGGCCAAGGCCGTCGCGATGCGCGAGGCGGCGCAGCCGGAGTACCAGAAGTACGCGACGCAGGTCATCGCGAACGCGCAGGCGCTCGCGAAGGGCCTGGAGGCCGAGGGCATGCGGGCCGTCTCCGGCGGTACCGACACCCACCTCGCGCTGATCGACCTCCGTCCGATCGGGGTCACCGGCGCCGAGGCCGAGGCGCGGTGCGACGCGGCCCGGATCACGCTCAACAAGAACGCGATCCCGTACGACCCGGCCCCGCCGATGAAGCCCTCCGGCATCCGGGTCGGCTCGCCGGCCTCGACGACCCAGGGCATGGTCGAGACGGACATGGCCGAGGTCGCGTCGCTGCTGGCGCGGGCGGTCAAGGCGCCCCAGGGCACCCCGGCGGGCGACGCCGAGCTGCGCGAGGTCGCCGACGCGGTCTCGACCCTCGTCGCGCGGGTCCCGGCCTACCCGCGCGGCTGACCGGCCCGGTCCGTGCTCGCCGCGGCCGCACCAGGCCTGGCACCCGTCGGACTCGGGCTGCCGATCCGTGAGTACCTGCTCGCGGGGTTGACCGCTGCCGTCGTCACGTTCCTGCTCACCGGCCTGGTCCGGGTGCTGGCGCTGAAGGCGGGGGCGGTGGCGTGGCCGCGCAACCGCGACGTCCACACCACGCCGACGCCGCGCTGGGGCGGGCTGGCGATGTTCGGCGGCGTGCTCGCCGGCATCGGCCTCGCGCTGCAGCTGCCGGCACTGCGGCTGGCGTTCGACTACTCCGACGACGTGCTCGGCGTCGTCATCGCGGCCGCGCTGCTGTGCGGGGTCGGGGTGCTGGACGACCGCTGGGAGCTCGACGCCCTGACCAAGCTGGCGGGGCAGATCACGGCGGCGGGCGTCCTCGTGCTCTTCGGCATCCAGTGGGCGGTCTTCTGGGTGCCGTGGGGCGGCGGCGGGCAGAGCTCCGGTTCGTTGCTGATCCTCGGGCAGAGCCAGGGCGTGCTGCTCACCGTGCTGCTCACCGTCGCGCTGGTGAACGCGATGAACTTCATCGACGGGCTCGACGGGCTCGCGGCCGGCGTCGGCCTCATCGCGGCCGCCGCGACCGGGCTGTTCGCCATCGGGCTGGTACGCCAGAACGGCAACGACCCGTCGGCGTACTCGCCCGCCCTGCTCGCGGCGGTGCTGGCCGGTGCCTGCCTGGGCTTCTTGCCGCACAACTTCAACCCGGCACGCATCTTCATGGGCGACTCGGGGTCGATGCTGATCGGTGTGCTGCTCGCCGCGGCGACCACCGGGGCGTCGGGCAGGTTGCCGATCAGCGTGACGACCGACGGGACCGACGTGCTGGCGTTGTTCGCGCCGGTGATCGTCGTCGCGGCCGTGATGTTCGTCCCGCTGCTGGACCTGCTGATGGCGGTGATCCGGCGGACCCGCGCCGGGACGAGCCCGCTCTCCCCGGACAAGATGCACCTGCACCACCGGCTGCTCGAGATCGGCCACAGCCATCGTCGCGCGGTGCTGCTGATCTACCTGTGGGCCGCGGTGCTGGCCTTCGGTGCCGTGGCGTTGGCCCTCGTCGACGACCCGACCGCCGTGCTGTGGGCCGTCGGCGCCGGGATCGTGGTCGCGATCGTCGCGACCGTCGTGCCGCGCGACCGCGCCCTCGCGGCGATGAGACGCGGCTCACCAGGGCGTTCCTGACCCGCGGGCTCCGCAGGTGATCGACGCCCCCGGACGTGGCGTACGCCTCGTCCGCACAGGTCAGGGGGGCGTGGTCGGTGAAATTTGCTGTGATAGCGTCCGTTTTCGAGACCGGTCGTCGGCCGGGTGCGTCCGAGCTTGTGAAAGTATCCACAAGCTCGTGGCGGACCCGGCGGCGTCGAGGCGAGGAGCAGGTGGACAGCAACAGTCGCGGTGGCCCCCAGGGTCCCGAACTGGGCGACCTCCTCTCCATGGGCTTGACCATCGCGCTCTGCGTGATGGCCGGTTTCGGTTTGGGATGGTTGGTCGACCTTCCCTTCGGAACGTTCCCGGTGTTCGCGCTCGTAGGTCTGCTCCTCGGAGTGATCGCGGCCGGCGGGTTCGTCTACCGGATGTTCAAGAGGTTTCAGTGACGAAACGGGGTTTCGCGGTGAGTGACCGAGACGGGGTGACGGCTCCGTGACCGCTGTTCCGGGCTACGTCCCGCCCGTCACCCGGGCCACGTTCCGCCGCACGGCGATCATCGGCGCCGCAGTGGCGCTCGTGGCCGTCGCGGTTCTCGTCCCGTTGGGCTACGGGCTGTTCGCGCTCTTCGGATGCGTCGGCATCGCCCTCGGGATTCTCAACTCCGCCTTCGCGATGGGGTCGGTCGTGCGGTTCTCGCACGGCGCCGCCGCCCCGTCCAAGGCCAAGTTCTCCGGCGGCGTGCTGGTCCGTCTCGCCGTCATCACGGTCGTCGCGTTCGGCTGCGCGTTCCTCGTGCGCCCCCAGGGGGTCGCCGTGTTCGTGGGTCTCGCGGTCTTCCAGCTGCTGGCCACCGTGAGTTCGATCCTGCCGTTGATCAAGGAGATCCGACAGAAATGAATGCCGAGGTCCTCGCGGCCGGGGGAGAGATCAAGCCCGGTGAGCACTGGACGGGGTCGCTTTTCGGCCTGACCGTGAACCTCGACACGATCATCGGCACGCTGATCGCCGCGGTGATCGTCTGTGGTGCCGGCTTCTACATGGCCCGCCGTGCGACCAAGGGCCGCCCCTCGGGGTTGCAGGTCGCGTTCGAGGCGCTCGCCGGGTGGGTCCAGGGCCAGATTCGTGACGGGATGGGCCTGCGCGCACCGCGCGGTGTCGTCGGGCTCTGCATCACGCTGTTCGCCTTCATCCTCATCTGCAACTGGCTCGCCGCGCTGCCCAGCGAGCACTGGATCCCGCCGCCCACGTCCGACGTGAACCTCGTCTACCCGATGGCGCTGCTCGTCATCGTGTGGGTCAACGTCGCGGGCATCCGGGCCAAGGGCGCGAAGAGCTACTTCGGGCACTTCACGAAGCCCTACGCGTTCCTCGCGCCGATCGAGTTCGTGACCCAGTACTTCTCCCGCCCGCTGTCGCTCGCGCTGCGGCTCTTCGGCAACATCTTCGCCGGCGGGATCATGGTCGCGGTGATCGGGCTGATGTCGGCCTACGTGCTGTGGGTCCCGATGGCGGCCTGGAAGCTGTTCGACATGTTCATCGGCGCGATCCAGGCGCTGATCTTCACGCTGCTCACCCTCATCTACTTCACCGAGGCGGTCGGCAGCGAGGCCGACGAGCACGCGCACTAGCCGGGCATCGTCAGGCCCACCCCTCACGCACAACCGAAGAACCCACCCCGACGCACGACTCGCGCCACGCGACGGCGCGGTACGAGAAAGCACGAGGAGAGTCAGTCATGAGCATTTCCTACCTGGCCCAGGAAGCTGCCAGCGGTGGGTCGAGCACGCTCGGCCTCGCGATGATCGGTGGTGGCATCGCCCTCGCCGGTGGCGCCATCGGCGCGGCGATCGGTGACGGTCTCGCCGGTGCGTCGGTCATCCAGGGTGTCGCCCGCCAGCCGGAGGCGGCCGGCCGCCTCAACACGACCATGTTCCTGATCATCGGTCTGGTCGAGGGCATGTACTTCATCAACCTGGCGTTCATGGCGCTGTTCGTCTTCGTCCTGGCGTGATCACGCCATGACGACCGCGGTGCTGGCGCAGGGGGGTGGCGAGACCACCAACTTCCTGCTGCCCAACTTCACGATCGTCGTCGAGATCGTGATCTTCCTTCTGGTCCTGTTCTTCTTCTACCGGTTCGTCGTGCCGCCGCTGACCAAGGCCATGCGTGAGCGCGACGAGATGGTCCGCAAGCAGGTGGAGGAGCGCGACCGGGCGGTGCGCACGCTGCGCGAGGCCGAGGAGCGCTATGCCGCCTCGCTCGCGGAGGCCCGTGGCGAGGCCACGGCGATCCGCGACGAGGCCCGCGCCGACGCCCAGCAGATCCGCGAGACCATGCGGGCCGAGACCGACCGCGAGGTCGCCCGGCTGCGTGAGCAGGGCGAGGCCGAGCTCGCCGCCCAGCGCGCCGAGACGGCTCGGTCGCTGCGCGCCGAGATCGGGGGCCTGTCGAGCGACCTGGCGTCCCGGGTACTGGGCCGTCCGATCGACGACGGCCGGCACCGTTCGACCGTCGAGAGCTTCCTGGCCGACCTCGAGCGGGGCTCGGCCAAGGACGCCGAGGGAGTCCGCTGATGGAGATCATCGCCGAACTCGTCGCGTTCGTGATCGTCATCCTGGTCATCTGGCGCTTCGTCGTGCCGGTGCTCAAGAAGATGGTCACGGCCCGGCAGGACACCGTTCAGCAGCAGGTCGACGAGGCCGAGGAGGCCACGCGCAAGCTGAACGAGGCGCAGGCCAAGCTCGAGTCCGCCGTCGAGGAGGCGCGCCAGGAGGCGGCGCGCATCCGTGACGACGCCCGTGCCGACGCCACCCGCATCCACGACGAGCTCGTGGAGCAGGCGAAGCGCGAGATCGAGCGCACCAAGGCGCGCGGCGGCGAGCAGCTCGCCGCCCAGCGCGACCAGGTGGTCCGCCAGATGCGCGCCGAGCTGGGCGCCCAGTCCTACGGCCTGGCCGAGAAGCTGGTCGTCGAGTCGCTGGCCGACGAGAGCGCCCGCCGCGCGTCGGTCGACGACTTCCTCGACGACATCGACCGGCTCGTGGAGACCCGCGCGGCCACGTCCGCCGATGCTCCCGCGACCGCAGGGGGAGGAGCCTGATGGCCGCCTCGACCGAGACGCAGCTGCAGTCGGCCAGCCGTGAGTCGCTGGCCGACGCGGTGCGGCGGCTCGACGCCGTGGTCGACTCCTCGGCCGGCGCGGACCTCGCGATCCTGGGCGACGACCTGTTCGCCGTCGAGCGGCTGCTGGAGTCCGAGCCCGCCCTGCGCCGGCACCTCGCCGACCCGGCCGTGGCCCCGGAGGCCCGCACCGAGCTCGCCCGCCGGCTGCTCGAGGGCAAGATCGGCGCTGCGGCGCTCGACCTGGTCAGCACACTGGTGTCGGCACGCTGGTCGCGCTCGATCGACCTGCTGGACGCCCTGGAGGCGCTCGCCCGCCGGGCGGTGCTCGGCGTGGCCGAGAAGGACGGGTCACTCGACGAGGTCGAGGACCAGCTCTTCCGCTTCGGTCGCATCCTCGACCGTGAGCCGCAACTGGCCCGCCTGCTCGCCGACCGCTCGACGCCGGCCGACAAGCGCGTCGGTCTGCTCTCGGAGCTGTTGCGCGGCAAGGCGTCGACGGTCACGACGACGCTGCTCGAACAGGCCGTGCGGTCGCCGCGCGGGCTGGCGCTCGACATCGTCGCCGGGCAGCTCGCCGAGCTGGCCGCAGCCCGCCGGGACCGCTACGTCGCGCACGTGCGGTCGGCCGTCGCGCTGACCGACCAGCAGGAGCAGCGCCTGACCGAGTCGCTGGGCAGGCTGTACGGCCGCCCGATCTCGCTGCAGGTCGAGCACGATCCCGAGATCCTCGGCGGGCTCGTCGTCCAGGTCGATGGCGAGCTGATCGACGGCAGTGTGGCCGGCCGGCTGGCCGCCGCCCGCCGCGGGCTGCCGACCTGAGCACCGGCCGACACACCCCCACGCGACGCGCACAGCGCGACCGACAGAAGGAAAGACGAGAGCCATGGCAGAGCTGACGATCTCCCCGGAGGAGATCCGGAGTGCGATCTCCAGCTACGTCTCGTCGCTGGAGAGCCAGACCTCCCGCGAGGAGGTGGGCGCCGTCGTCGACACCGGTGACGGCATCGCCCACGTCGAGGGCCTGCCCTCGGCGATGACCAACGAGCTGCTCGAGTTCGAGGGCGGCGTCCGTGGGGTTGCCCTCAACCTCGACCAGCGCGTGATCGGTGCGGTCGTCCTCGGCGACTACGCCGGGATCGAGGAGGGCCAGCCGGTCCGCCGCACCAACAGCATCCTCTCGGTGCCGGTCGGCGACGGGTTCCTCGGCCGGGTCATCGACCCGCTGGGCAACGCGATCGACGGCCTCGGCGACATCGAGGCGGAGGAGCAGCGCGTCCTCGAGCTGCAGGCCGCGTCCGTGGTCGAGCGGCAGTCGGTGAAGGAGCCGCTGCAGACCGGCATCAAGGCGATCGACGCCATGACGCCGATCGGCCGCGGCCAGCGCCAGCTGATCATCGGCGACCGCAAGACCGGCAAGACCGCGGTCTGCGTCGACACGATCATCAACCAGAAGGACAACTGGGCCAGCGGCGACCCCGCCAAGCAGGTCCGCTGCATCTACGTCGCGATCGGCCAGAAGGGCTCCACGATCGCCGGCGTCCGCCAGGCCCTCGAGGACGCGGGTGCCCTGGAGTACACGACGATCGTCGCGGCCCCCGCGTCCGACCCGGCCGGCTTCAAGTGGCTCGCGCCCTACACCGGCTCGGCGCTGGGCCAGCACTGGATGTACCAGGGCAAGCACGTCCTGATCGTCTTCGACGACCTGTCCAAGCAGGCCGAGGCGTACCGCGCGATCTCGCTGCTGCTGCGCCGCCCGCCGGGCCGCGAGGCCTACCCGGGCGACGTCTTCTACCTGCACTCGCGCCTGCTGGAGCGCTGCGCGAAGCTGTCCGACGAGCTCGGCGGCGGCTCGATGACCGGCCTGCCGATCATCGAGACCAAGGCCAACGACGTCTCGGCGTACATCCCGACCAACGTCATCTCGATCACCGACGGCCAGGTCTTCCTCGAGTCCGACCTGTTCAACCAGGGCGTCCGACCGGCGATCAACGTCGGGATCTCGGTCTCCCGGGTCGGTGGCTCGGCGCAGGTCCGCGCGATGCGCACGGTGTCGGGCTCGCTGCGTCTGGACCTGTCGCAGTACCGCGAGCTGGAGGCCTTCGCGGCGTTCGGCTCCGACCTCGACGACGCGTCGGCGCGGGCCCTCGGCCGCGGTGAGCGCCTGGTCGAGCTGCTCAAGCAGGCCCAGTACTCGCCGTTCTCGGTCGAGGACGAGGTCGTCGCGATCTGGCTGGGCACCTCGGGCCAGCTCGACTCCGTCCCGGTCGCCGACGTCGGCCGCTTCGAGAGCGAGTTCCTCGCCCACGTGCACCGCAACCACGCGGCGGCGATCGACGAGATCGTCGAGACCGGCAAGCTCTCCGACGAGAACGTCGAGCGGCTCCAGGGCATCGTCGACGCCTTCAAGCGCGACTTCACGGCCTCCGACGGCTCCTCGGTCGTCGTCAAGGACGAGAAGGCGCTCGACGAGGACGAGGTCGAGCAGGAGACCGTGAAGGTCAACAAGCCGGCTCCGGCTTCGAGCTGACGGGTAGGGACCGATGGCGGCACAGATCCGGGTGCTGCGGCGGCGGATCAGGTCGACGCAGTCCATCAAGAAGATCACGCGGGCGATGGAGCTCATCGCGACGTCGCGGATCGCGAAGGCCCGCGCGCGGGTCGAGCAGTCGCGGCCGTACGCCGAGCTGATGACCTCGGTCCTCAGCGAGCTGGCGTCCAACGCGGCGCTCGACCACCCGCTGCTCGTCGAGCGGCCGGAGGCCAAGCGGGCCGCGGTGCTGGTGGTCACCAGCGACCGCGGTCAGGCCGGTGGCTACAACGCGAACGTGCTCAAGGAGACCGAGCAGCTCCGCTCGCTGCTGCGTGAGCAGGGCAAGGAGCCGGTCCTCTACGTGATCGGCCGCAAGGGCGTCAACTACTACCGGTTCCGCCGGCAGCCCGTCCAGGCATCCTGGACCGGCTTCTCGGAGCAGCCGGAGTACGTGCACGCGGCGGAGGTCGCGCGCACGCTCGTCAACGCCTTCATGGTCGGCAGCGACGGCGAGATCGACGAGGACGGCGTCAAGGGCGTCGACGAGCTGCACCTGGTCTACACGCAGTTCCGCAACATGGTCAGCCAGACGCCGCAGGCGCGGCGGATGGCGCCGATGGAGGTCGAGTACGTCGGGGGCGAGTCGGCGCTCGACGCGACCTCCGAGACCGCGACCGGCGGGGCCACCGGTGTGACGCCCGCCGACGTCCGTGAGCAGTCGTCGGGCCCGAAGGCGCTCTACGAGTTCGAGCCCGACGCGGATGCGCTCTTCGACGCGCTGCTGCCGAAGTACATCGGCGCCCGGCTGTTCGCCGCCCTCCTCGACTCCGCCGCGTCGGAGTCGGCCAACCGGCAGCGCGCGATGAAGGCCGCGACCGACAACGCGAACGAGTTGATCCGTACCCTGACACTGGAAGCCAACCAGGCACGTCAGGCACAGATCACCCAGGAGATCAGTGAGATCGTCGGTGGGGCCGACGCTCTCGTGAGTTCAGGAAGTGAGAGCTGATGACCGCGACCGCTGACACTGCGACCACAACCGGCCGGGTCGTCCGGGTCACCGGCCCGGTCGTCGACGTGGAGTTCCCGCGCAACAACGTGCCGGACCTCTACAACGCGCTCACCGTCGAGGTGGAGTTCGGCGACCTGGCCAAGACGCTGACCCTCGAGGTCGCCCAGCACCTGGGCGACAACCTGGTCCGCGCCATCTCGATGCAGCCGACCGACGGCCTGGTCCGTGGCCAGGCGGTCACCGACCTGAACCGGCCGATCTCGGTGCCCGTCGGCGACCAGGTCAAGGGCCACGTGTTCAACGCGCTCGGCGAGTGCCTCGACAAGCCCGACCTGGAGATCACCGGCGAGCTGTGGGGCATCCACCGCAAGGCGCCGTCGTTCGACCAGCTCGAGGGCCGTACCGAGATGCTGGAGACCGGCATCAAGGTTATCGACCTGCTCACCCCGTACGTGCAGGGCGGCAAGATCGGCCTGTTCGGCGGTGCCGGCGTCGGCAAGACGGTGCTCATCCAGGAGATGATCACCCGTGTCGCCAAGAACTTCGGTGGTACGTCGGTGTTCGCCGGTGTCGGTGAGCGCACCCGCGAGGGCAACGACCTCATCACGGAGATGACGGAGTCGGGCGTCATCGCCGACACCGCGCTGGTCTTCGGTCAGATGGACGAGCCGCCCGGCACGCGTATGCGCGTCGCGCTGTCGGCCCTGACCATGGCCGAGTACTTCCGTGACGAGCAGAACCAGGACGTGCTGCTCTTCATCGACAACATCTTCCGGTTCACCCAGGCCGGCTCGGAGGTCTCCACGCTGCTCGGCCGTATGCCGAGCGCCGTCGGTTACCAGCCGACGCTGGCCGACGAGATGGGCGAGCTGCAGGAGCGCATCACCTCGACGCGTGGCCGGTCGATCACCTCGATGCAGGCGATCTACGTCCCCGCGGACGACTACACCGACCCCGCCCCGGCGACCACGTTCGCCCACCTGGACGCGACGACGGAGCTCTCCCGCCCCATCTCGCAGAAGGGCATCTACCCGGCGGTCGACCCGCTGACCTCGACCTCGCGGATCCTCGACCCGCAGTACATCGGCGACGAGCACTTCCGCGTCGCCAACGAGGTCAAGCGGATCCTGCAGCGCTACTCCGACCTGCAGGACATCATCGCCATCCTCGGTATCGACGAGCTGTCCGAGGAGGACAAGCAGCTCGTCGGTCGCGCGCGGCGCATCGAGCGCTTCCTGTCGCAGAACCTGCTGGTCGCCGAGCAGTTCACCGGCCAGCCGGGCTCGACGGTCCCGCTCAAGGAGACGATCGAGTCCTTCGACAAGATCGCCAAGGGCGAGTTCGACGACGTTCCCGAGCAGGCGTTCTTCCTCTGCGGTGGTCTCGAGGACCTCGAGAAGAACCGCAAGCGGCTGCAGGGCTGATCGGGCCGGAAAGGGCATCATGGCGGAGATGACGGTCGACCTCGTGTCGGTCGAGCGGAAGATCTGGACGGGGCAGGCGACGTTCGTGCTGGCCCGGACCACGGTCGGCGAGATCGGCGTGCTGCCCGGCCACGAGCCGACCCTGGCTCAGCTGGAGGACGCGGGTGTCGTGCGCGTCGACACCACCGACGGCCAGTCGCTGACCGTGGCCGTGCACGGCGGCTTCCTGTCGGTCACGCCCGACCACGTGTCGATCCTCGCCGAGTTCGCGGAGCTCTCCGAGGAGATCGACGTGAACCGGGCACGCGCGGCGCTCGACCGGGCGGACGAGTCCGATCCGGAAGGAGCCGCGGCCAGGGCCCGGGCCGAAGCGCGGCTCAAGGCGGCCGGGGCGCAGTAGCAGGAAGCAAGGCAGCACTGTGGGAACGGTTGCGTCCGTGGTCGGGATCGTTCTCGTGTGTGCCTGTCTGCTGCTCGGCTGGTTCGCCGTGCGGCGTGTACGTCTCATGCGGGGCGGTGGCGTGGACCTGTGTCTGCGCCGCCGCCCCGCCTCGTTCGTCGGGGCCGACGACGTCGCGGGCTGGCACTTCGGCGTGGGGCGCTACCACGGCGACGAGTTCGCCTGGCACCGCCTGACCAGCGTCAGGTTCGGCCCGACACTGCGGATGGACCGCACCGACCTGCGGATCGTCGACAGGCGGGCGCCGGGAGCGGTCGAGACCTACGCGATCCCGCACGCGTCGGCCGTGCTGCGGCTGCGCACGCACGGCGAGGACCTGGAACTGGCGATGTCGCCCGGCGTCCTGACGGGCTTCCTGTCGTGGCTGGAGGCGGCCCCGCCCGGACGCACGACGGGGTACCGGCAGGCGTCCTGACGGGCCTGCTCAGCCCTCCTGCGGGGCGGCCTGCGCCGAGCCCTGGGGCCCGCCGGGCTGCCACAGCACGTCGCCACCCGGGTTGGCGACCCGGCCGAGGATGAACAACAGGTCCGAGAGCCGGTTGAGATAGCGCGCCGTGAGCGGGTTGGTCCGCTCGGCGTCGGCCTCCAGCAGCGCCCACACCGACCGCTCGGCGCGGCGCGTCACCGTGCGGGCGACGTGCAGGTACGCCGCGCCCGGGGTACCGCCGGGCAGGATGAACGACGCGAGCTTGGGCAGGCCCTCGTTGAACTCGTCGCACCAGCCCTCGAGGCGCTCGACGTAGGCGTCGGTCACCCGCAGCGGCGGGTACTCCGGGTTCTCGACGATCGGCGCGCAGAGGTCGGCCCCGACGTCGAACAGGTCGTTCTGGATCTGGCGCAGCGGCACCAGGACGCGCTCGGCGAGCCCGCCGACGGTGACGGCGACACCGATCGCGGCGTTGGCCTCGTCGGTGTCGGCGTAGGCCGCGAGCCTCGGGTCGGTCTTGCGCACCCGGCTGAAGTCGCCGAGCGCGGTCGTCCCGTCGTCGCCGGTGCGGGTGTAGATCCTGGTCAGGTGCACGGCCATGGGACGACGGTAGCCGTCGGGCCCCGCGCGCCGCGCGGTACACCCCCTGCCGGGCGCGACACGCCCCGGGGTGGGCACCTGGCCGGGCGTCGCGGAACGCTAGCGTCGTTGCCCGTGGTGGAGCATTTCGCGGTCCGCGGAGGCGCCCGTCTCGACGGCGCCGTCGACGTCGTCGGTGCGAAGAACAGCGTGCTCAAGCTGATGGCGGCGGCGCTGCTGGCCGAGGGCACCACGACGCTCACGAACTGTCCGGAGATCCTCGACGTCCCGCTGATGGCCGACGTGCTGCGCAGCCTGGGCTGCACGGTCGTCGTCGACGGCTCGACGGTCACCATCGAGGTCCCCGCGGAGCCCGGCGCGGCCGCCGACTACCGCTCGGTGTCGCGGCTGCGGGCGTCGGTCTGCGTGCTGGGCCCGCTGGTGGCCCGCTGCCGGCGTGCGGTGGTGCCGCTGCCCGGTGGCGACGCGATCGGCTCCCGGCCGCTCGACATGCACGCCTCCGGGCTGCGCAAGCTCGGCGCGACGACCGAGATCGAGCACGGTCGCGTCGTCGCCCAGGCCGACGAGCTGCGCGGGGCCCAGATCTGGCTCGACTTCCCGAGCGTCGGGGCCACCGAGAACATCCTCATGGCGTCGGTCCTGGCCGAGGGCACGACGATCATCGACAACGCCGCGCGCGAGCCGGAGATCGTCGACCTCTGCACGATGCTGCAGCGGATGGGCGCGAAGATCGACGGCGCCGGCTCCTCGACGCTGACCGTCCACGGCGTCACCAGCCTCACCCCGACCGAGCACCGGGTCATCGGCGACCGGATCGTCGGGGCCACCTGGGCGTTCGCCGCGACGATGACCGGCGGCCGCGTCGACGTCCGCGGGGTCGACCCGCGGCACCTGGAGCTGGTGCTCGACAAGCTGCGCTCGGCCGGCGCGGAGACCGAGCTGGCGGCCGACGGCTTCACGATCGCGATGGACGGCCGCCCCACGGCCGTCGACTTCGTGACGCTGCCCTACCCGGGCTTCGCCACCGACCTGCAGCCGATGGCGATCGCCCTGTCGGCCGTCGCCGAGGGCACGTCGATGATCACGGAGAACGTGTTCGAGGCCCGCTTCCGGTTCGTCGAGGAGATGGTCCGGCTCGGCGCCGACGCCCGCACCGACGGCCACCACGCCGTCGTGCGGGGGGTGCCGCGGCTGTCGAGCGCGCCGGTGTGGGCCAGCGACATCCGCGCGGGCGCGGGCCTGGTCCTCGCGGGCCTGTGCGCCGACGGCGAGACCGTCGTCTGGGACGTCGAGCACATCGACCGCGGCTATCCGCGGTTCGTCGAGAACCTCGCCGGGCTGGGTGCGGACATCTCCCGGGTGACGGTCGACGCCGAGCGCTGACCCGCTCCCGCGGGCAGCGGGGGAGGACCGCGCCCGGCGTGGGCTACGCCGGTCGGCGCAGTCCCGGTCGCGGGCCGGCGCGTGACGTGTCACGGTCCCGGGGACCGGCGCGGGCCCGGTCGGACGGGGGAGAACGCATGTCCGACGCCGTGGGCACCGTGGGCGGGACGGAGGACGCCGCGCGCGAGGCCGGCCGGGGGGCCCGGATCGTGGTGCGCGTCGGGATCCTGGCCTACGGCCTGACGCACCTGCTCCTGGCGTGGCTGGTGCTGCGGGTGGCCTTCGGCGACCGCGGTAGCCGGGCCGACCAGTCCGGCGCGTTCCAGGCGATCGCGCAGACCACGGCGGGTCGGGTGCTGCTGTGGGTGCTCGCGCTGGGGTTCGTCGCCGTCGCGCTGTGGCGGGTCGGGGAGGCACTCGGGCGGGCCGGCGGCCGGGTGAAGGACGCGCGCGGGCGGCTCGAGAGCGCGGGCATGGCGGTGGTCTTCGCCGCGCTGACGGTGCTGGCCGTGCGGACGGCGGTGAGCGGCTCGGGTGGCGAGGGCAGCCAGGCGGCGGCCGCGGGCCTGCTCGGCATCCCGGGCGGGCAATGGATCGTCGGGGCCGTCGGCGTCGGCATCGTCGTCGTGGCGGGGTTCATCACGGTCAACGCCTTCCGCTGCACCTTCACCGACGACATGAGCCTGCCCCTCGACCCGCGGGCCAGGGCCGTCGCGGTGCGCACCGGACAGCTCGGGAAGGTGGCGAAGGGCCTGGTCACCGTCCTCGTCGGGGTGCTGGTCGTGGCGGCGGCGGTCCAGTTCGAGCCGCAGCGGGCCAATGGCCTGGACGCGGCGCTGAAGACCCTGGCCGCGCAGCCGTTCGGGGTGGTCCTGCTGGTGGCGACCGCGGTGGGGCTCGTCGCGTTCGGCGTGTTCTGCGCGTTCGACGCGCGCTACCACCGGGTGTGACGGCTCACCGATCGGTTTCCCGCGCAGTTGCGTACTATTTCGCTCACAACGCCGTGATGGAGGTGTCCGGTGCCGTACCCGAGCGACAACGAGCGTGATCGCCCCTGGGTGATCCGCACCTACGCCGGACACTCGTCGGCGGAGAAGTCCAACGCGCTGTACCGCCGGAACCTGGCCAAGGGCCAGACGGGTCTGTCCGTCGCCTTCGACCTGCCCACCCAGACCGGCTACGACCCCGACGACGAGCTCGCGAAGGGCGAGGTCGGCAAGGTGGGGGTCCCGGTGAGCCACATCGGCGACATGCGCACCCTCTTCGACGGCATCCCGATGGCCGAGGCGAACACCTCGATGACCATCAACGCGCCCGCGATGTGGCTGCTCGCCCTCTACGTCGCGGTCGCCGACGAGCACGAGGCCCCGCGTGCCACGCTCGCCGGCACCACGCAGAACGACATCGTCAAGGAGTACCTCTCGCGCGGGACGTACGTGTTCCCGCCCGCGCCGAGCATGCGGCTGATCGCCGACACCATCGCGTGGTCGGTCGCCAACATCCCCAAATGGAACCCGATCAACATCTGCAGCTACCACCTGCAGGAGGCGGGGGCGACGCCCGCGCAGGAGCTCGCGTTCTCGCTGTCGACGGCCATCGCCGTGCTCGACGCGGTGCGCGACTCCGGGCAGGTCCCGGCCGAGAAGTTCGGCGACGTCGTCGGCCGCATCTCGTTCTTCGTCAACGCGGGGCTGCGCTTCGTCGAGGAGATGTGCAAACTCCGGGCGCTCGGCCGGCTGTGGGACGAGATCACGCTGGAGCGCTACGGCGTCGAGAACCCCAAGCACCGGCGGCTGCGCTACGGCGTCCAGGTCAACTCGCTGGGACTCACCGAGGCCCAGCCGGAGAACAACGTCCAGCGGATCGTGCTGGAGATGCTCGCGGTGACGCTCTCGCGCGACGCGCGCGCCCGCGCCGTCCAGCTGCCCGCGTGGAACGAGGCGCTCGGCCTGCCGCGCCCGTGGGACCAGCAGTGGGCACTGCGCATGCAGCAGGTGCTGGCCTACGAGACAGACCTGCTCGAGTACGAGGACATCTTCGACGGCAGCCGCGTCGTCGAGGCGAAGGTCGCCGAGCTGATCGAGGGTGCCCGCGCCGAGATCGACCGGGTCGCCGAGATGGGGGGAGCGGTCGCCGCCGTCGAGAACGGCTACATGAAGGGCGAGCTCGTCCGGTCGCTGGCCGAGCGGCGCAGGCGCATCGAGTCCGGCGAGGACGTCGTCGTCGGCGTCAACCGGTTCGACACGACCGAACCCAGCCCGCTGCAGGCCGAGGGCGCCGCGGCGATCGAGACCGTCGACCCGGCCACGGAGGCCGCCGCGGTCGAGGCGGTCCGCGACTGGCGCCGGCAGCGTGACCAGGCCGCGGTGGAGGAGGCGCTCGCCGCGTTGCGGGACACCGCGAAGACCGACGCCAACCTGATGGACGCGTCCATCGCCTGCGCCAAGGCCGGGGTGACCACCGGCGAGTGGGCCGGCGCCCTGCGCGCCGTGTTCGGCGAGTACCGGGCGCCGACCGGGGTGTCGGCGGCCGTCGCGTCCGGGGAGGCCGCCACGGGGCTCGGCGAGGTCCGCGCGCGCGTCCAGCAGACCGGCGAGGAGCTGGGCGAGCGGCTGCGCATGCTGGTCGGCAAGCCGGGGCTCGACGGGCACTCCAACGGTGCCGAGCAGGTGGCGGTGCGGGCGCGCGACGTCGGGTTCGAGGTCGTCTACCAGGGCATCCGGCTGACGCCGTCGGAGATCGTGGCGGCCGCGGTCCAGGAGGGCGTGCACGTCGTCGGGCTGTCGGTGCTGTCGGGGTCGCACCTGGAGGTCGTGCCCGCGGTGGTCGACGGGCTGCGCGCCGCCGGTGCCGACGACGTCCCCGTCGTCGTCGGGGGGATCATCCCCGAGGGCGACGCGAAAGCCCTGCGGGACAAGGGGGTCGCCGCCGTCTTCACGCCGAAGGACTTCAAGCTCACCGCGATGATGGACGCGATCGTGACGCTGGTGCGGCAGGCCCACGGCCTGTGACCGGCGATGGTCGCCAGGGCGACCACCGCCGCTCACGACTCGTCGTCGATCTTCTCCTCGCCCCGGCGCCGGAAGAACGCGAAGCCGGGGATGCCGAGGATGGCCTGCCGGACCTCCTTGAGGACGTCGAGCAGTTCGTGGACGTCGGGTCCGACGCGGTCGAGCGTGGCGAGGATCGGCATGATGTCCTCCTCGAGGTGCTCGGTGAGCTGGGGCAGGTGGTCGACCAGCCGGATCGCCGCACGCACCTCCTCCTCGCTGAGCTGGTCGACGAACGTCCGCGCGATCGGCGCCGCGCGCCGCGACACGGGAACCCACGTCTCGAGCAGCACCTTCGCCTCGTCCGACGTCGACGCCGCCGACCCGACGACCTCGTCCGCGCGCCGGGCGACCGCCGCGGCGCCGTCGACGATCGTGCCGGCCTGCTGCGTGATCCCCTGTGCCGCGCCGACCACCGTCGCCGCGTCGGTCGCCACCGACCCGGCGGTCCGCACGAGGGTCTCGGCGTGGGTCGCCACGCCCGACGCCGACTCGACCAGCTTCTCCGCCGACGCGAGCACCGTGGTCGTGCGGGCCACGGCACCCTCGACCTCGCGGAGCACGATGTCGACGCGGGCGACCGCCTCGTCGGCGCGCCCCAGCGTCCCGTCGACCCGGCTCAGCAGCCCGTCGACTCGGTCGGCCAGGCCCGCGATGCGTCCGACGAGCTCGTCGGCGCCGTCGAGCAGCCGGGACGCCCGTTCGGGGAGGCCACCCGCGAGCTCGACGGCCTCCTCGGTCCACCCCGCCAGCGCCCGGGCGCCCGCGACGACGTCGGACGGTCCGGGGAGCGGGAGTCCCGCGATGCGCATGACCATGAACGCATCATGTCGCATCACGGGCCGGAGCAGCGGCTGATCGATGACACACTCCGCTCGTCGAGTACCCCCTCTGCGCTCGTGCATGGCCTCCGAACGGGTGAAGAATCCGATGATTCGTGCGGAGCCGTATCGGTCCGGTAACGGCCATCGCCTCATCCGGTGCGCATCGCGATCAGCCCCTACGTTCGGAATCCGGCGGTGCGGGCACCGGCGGGGTGCCCTGTGTCGACGACAGATGCGAGCGAGCCCGAGGAGTCGAGGATGACCGGCCAGACGTGGAGCAGGCGGGAGTTCTTCCGGAGGAGTGCCGTCGCCGGTGCGGTCGTGCTGGGCGGACCGGCACTGATCTCGGCGTGCACCAGCACCAGTCAGAGCGGCGGCGGTGACACGCTGGCCAACGCGCGCAGCGCAGGCACGATCAAGATCGGGATTGCGGGCGAGGAGCCCTACGGCTTCACCGACACCAGCGGGAAGGTCACGGGCGAGGCCCCCGAGGTTGCGCGTGCGGTGCTCAAGGCGATCGGGATCGCCGACGTCAACGCCCAGCAGGTCAGCTTCGACCAGCTGATCCCGGCCCTGAACGCCAACCAGTACGACATGGTGTGCGCGGGCATGAACATCACGGCGGCCCGCTGCCAGCAGGCGACGTTCTCCATCCCCGACTACTCGGCGAAGACCGCGTTCCTGGTGCCCAAGGGCAACCCCCAGGGGATCGCCACGTTCCAGGACATCGCCTCGAAGAACCTGCAGCTCGCCGTGCTGAGCGCGGCCGTCGAGCAGGGCTACGCCAAGGACGCCGGGGTGCCCGACAGCAACGTGGCGGCCTTCCCCGACCAGAACGCGCTGCTGCAGGCGGTCACCGCCGGCCGGGCGGCCGCGGCGGCGCTCACCGACATCTCGCTGAAGTGGCTGGCGAGCAAGAACCCCCAGGCCGACGTGGAGGTCACCCCGGGCTTCGATCCCGTGCAGAACGGCCAGCCCGTCGTCTCCGCGGGCGGGTTCGTGTTCCGCAAGGCCGACACGACACTCGTCGACGCGTTCAACGGCGCCCTCGGCACGCTCCACCAGAACGGGCAGTGGGTGCAGATCGCCGAGCCGTTCGGGTTCACGAAGGACAACCTCCCGGCAGCCGACCTGACGACCCAGAAGCTCTGCGCCGCCTGAGTCCGGCGGACGTCGGTGGAGAACTTCGGAACGTTCCTGTCGGTCCTGTCGCAGGGGCTGCCGGAGACGCTGATTGCGACGATCGGCGGCATCGTGCTCACGATCGTGCTGTCGTTCGGCGCCGGCCTTGCGCTGCTGTCGCCCTCGCGCACCGTGCGCGTGATCGCACGCGTCTACGTCGAGGGACTGCGCGGCACGTCGGAGGTCGTCCAGCTGTTCTGGATCTACTTCGCGCTGCCCGTGCTCGTCGGGTTCCAGCTCGTTCCGATCTGGGCCGGCATCCTGGTCCTCGGCCTCAACCACGGGGCGTACGGGGCCGAGATCGTGCGCGGCGCCGTCCAGTCGGTGCCGCGTGCGCAGGTCGAGGGCGCGATCGCGCTGAGCCTGTCGCCCGCGCAGCGGATGCGGCGGGTGATCCTGCCGCAGGCCGTCGTCGAGATGATCCCGCCGTTCAACAACCTGTTCATCCAGCTGCTCAAGAGCACGGCGCTGCTCTCGTTCGTGTCGGTCAACGAGATCACCCGGCAGGCGCAGCAGGTACTCGTGCCGCGGTTCAACGCGCAGGCGTTCCAGATCTTCCTGCTCCTGCTCGTGATGTACCTGATCCTCGCACTGGTGATCACGGCGGTCATGCGGACGCTGGAGCGGCTGGCCGCGGCCCGGGTCGGGCGCAGGCCGTCGGTGCGGGCGCGCCAGCAGGCCGCGACGGGAGCGGGGGTCGCATGACGCCGCTGTGGGACTGGAACTTCGCGGGCGAGATCATCCCGGCGCTGCTCAACGGCCTGCGGGTCACGCTGATCGCCACCGTCCTGGGCTCGATCATCGCGTTCGCGCTCGGCCTCGGGCTGGCCGTGCTCGGGCGGGGACCGCGGCCGGTGCGGATCGTCGTGCGGGCGATCGTGGAGTTCGTCCGCAGCACCCCGCTGCTGGTGCAGGTCTACTTCCTGTTCTTCGTGCTCCCGGCCTTCGGCGTCGTGCTGAGCGCCCTCACGGTCGGCATCCTGGCGCTGGGCGTGCACTACGCGACCTACACCTCCGAGGTCTACCGCGCCGGCATCGACGCGGTGCCGCGCGGGCAGTGGGAGGCCGCGACCGCGCTGAGCCTGCCGACCACACGTGTCTGGACGGGGGTCGTGCTGCCGCAGGCGATCCCGAGGGTGCTGCCCGCGTTGGGCAACTACGTCATCTCGATGTTCAAGGAGACCCCGCTGCTGATCGGCATCGGTGTGCTCGACATCGTCGGGCAGGCGCGGGAGGTCGGCGGGCAGTCGTTCCGCTACGTCGAGGCCTACACGCTGGCGGGTCTGCTGTTCCTGCTGCTGAGCTACCCGGCGTCGATGGCCGTCCGTAGATTGGAGCGTCGCCGTGCCGTCCGCTGACCTGCCCTCCGGGGAGCCGATGATCGTCTTCGACGGCGTCGAGAAGCGCTTCGGGGACAACGTAGTGCTCTCCGAGCTGAACTTCACCGTCGCGCCGGGGGAGCACGTCTGCCTGATCGGGCCGTCGGGCTCGGGCAAGACCACGATCCTGCGGCTGCTCATGACGCTGGAGAAGGTCGACCGCGGCTCGATCTCCGTCGGCGGGAAGTCGTTGTCGCACATGGAAAAGGGCGGGAAGCTCGTGCCCGCCGACGACAAGCACTGCCGTGAGGTGCGCAAACACATCGGGATGGTGTTCCAGCAGTTCAACCTTTTCCCCAACATGACGGTGCGCGGAAACCTGATCGAGGCGCCCACCCGCGTACTGGGGCTGTCGAAGGAGGAGGCGACCGCCCGCGCGCAGGAGCTGCTCGACCTCGTCGGCCTCGGCGACCGGATGGACGCCCACCCCACCCAGCTCTCCGGCGGGCAGCAGCAGCGCGTCGCGATCGCCCGGGCGCTGGCCATGCGCCCCGACGTCCTCCTCCTCGACGAGGTGACCTCCGCGCTCGACCCCGAGCTCGTCGCGGGGGTGCTGAAGTTGCTGCGCGACATCGGGTCCACCACCGACATCACGTTCCTGTGCGTGACCCACGAGATGGGCTTCGCCCGCGACTTCTCCGACCGCGTGATGATGTTCGACGGCGGCCGCGTCATCGAGGACGCCGCCCCGGAGAAGCTGTTCACCGAGCCGGGACACGAGCGGACGCAGGCGTTCCTGCAGGCGGTGGTGGAGCGGTAGCGCGCGCGGTCAGACCGCGCCCGCGCACAGGGCCGCCGTCGTCACGTCCGCGGGCGGCAGGTTCGCGGCGGTGAACCCGAACGGCGACGCCACGCGCAGCCAGTCGCCGGAGGCCTGCGCCGCGGCGAGGGCGTCGTCGAACGCGGCGACGAGGTCGGCGTCCTCGCGCCGGAAGGCGAATCCCCCCGCGGGCACGACCTCCCGGCCCGCGATCGTGACCCGGAACCCCGGCGTCACCTCCAACCGGAGCCCGGGGTTGCGGCGCAGCGCGTCGAGCAGCGAGATGCGGGTGAGCGCCCCGGCGTCGACGTGCTGGTCGGCGACCGCGGCCACCAGTGAGCTCTGCCCGTCGTAGGTGGTGACCGCGTGGTCGGGAACCCCGGAGGCCCGCGCCCAGGCCTGCTCCGCGGACCCCGCCAGGACGCCGAGGCGGACCCGGGTGCGGACGACGTCGGCGAACGAGCGCAGCCCCGCGGGATTGCCGCGGCGGACCAGGAACGCCGGGCGGACGACGAAGTCGGGACGCGAGAACGCGACCCGCGCGCACCTCTCCGGGCTGATGGTCAGCCCCGCGGTGACGAGGTCCGCATCCCCGGCGACGAGCGTGTCGATCAGCTTGTCGAACGGCACCTGGACGGCCTCGATCCCGTCGACGCCGACCGCTCGCAACACCAGCCGGGCGACCTCCGGGCCTTCGCCGGTGACGCGGCCCGCGGCGTCGGAGAAGCCGTAGGGTTGCTCGCCCGCGATCGCGACGCGCGCGACGCCCGACTCGCGGATCCGTCGCAGCGTGGTCGCGCCGGACCGGTCGCAGGCGGCCGCAAGGGCGCAGGCCCCCGCGGCGCCGAGGGCCACCAGCAGCCGGCGTCGGGTCAGCATCGCGGGCGACCCTAGGCGACTCCCGCGTCCTCCGCCCGCTCCGGCTGCGGTCTGCGCGGGTGTCGTGCGGGACCGGGGTCGTGAGCGGCGATGGTCGCTATGGCGACTGTCGCCGCTCACAGGCGGCGGGGCCCGGGCTAGTCGGACCAGACCGGGTGACGCTTCTCCAGGAACGCGGCCATGCCCTCCTTCGCCCCTGCCGACTGCGACATCGACGCCATGACCTCCACGGCGATCCCGTACGCGTCGGACTCCGGGCGGTCGAGCTGGCTGTAGAGCGTCTGCTTGCCGACGCCCTTGCCGAACCGGCTACCCCGGGTGGCGCGGGCGAGCAGGTCGTCGACCCGGGCGTCGAGCTCCGCATCGGGCACCGCGTAGTTGACCAGGCCCCACTCTGCGGCGGTGGTGGCGTCGACGACGTCGCCGGTCAGCGCCATCTCCATCAGCCTCTTGCGTCCGACGTTGCGGGCCACCGGGACCGCCGGCGTGTGGCAGAACCAGCCGCCCTTGCCGCCGGGCAGGGCGAAGCCCGCGGACTCGGCGGCGACGGCGAGATCGCAGGTGGCGACGAGTTGGCAGCCCGCGGCCGTGGCCAGCGCGTGCACCCGGGCGACCACGACCTGCGGCACCGACTCGATCGTCCGCATCAGGCGCGTGCACAGTTGCAGCAGGTCACGGACGCCGCCGAGGTCGCGGGCCGCGACGTCGGCGAAGTCGTGCCCGGCGGAGAAGACCTTGCCCTCGGCGCCCAGCACGATGCCCGTCGCGTCGGAGGCCCCCGCCTCCTCGAACGCGCGCAGCAGCTCGCGCAGGTGCGGCTCGGACAGGGCGTTGCGCCGCTCGGGCCGGTTCATGGTGATGCGCACGGTGTCGCCGTCGTGCTTGACGAGCAGGTACTCGTAGTCCGCCATACAGGGACGGTACGTGGTTGCGGGGGGTCCGATCCAGCCCTACGGTGACCGTATGACCGGAAGCGCGAATCCAGTCACCGAGTCAGACGGTCGGCTCGAGCGGGTGCTCGACGCCGCTGCCGACCTGCTCGTGCGCTGGGGGTACCAGCGGGTCACGGTCGAGGACGTCGCGCGGCACGCCCGGATCGGCAAGGGCACCGTCTACCTGCACTTCCGCTCCAAGGACGCGCTGTTCCTGACGGTCCTGCTGCGCAGCCACCACCACGTGGTGTCGCGGATGGCCGACCGGATGGCCGCCGACCCGGCGGAGGTGCTGCCCAGCAGGATGACGGCAGCGGTGTACCTGGACCTCGTCGCCGATCCGGTGGTGCGGCCGCTGTACCTGGGCGACCCGGAGGTGCTCGGCAGGCTCGCCCACGAGGCGGCGGACTCGCTGGGCGCGCTGAGCGCGACACGCGACGCGGCGGCCCGGCGGCTGTTCGGGCTGCTGCGCGAGGCCGGGGCGCTGCGCACCGACCTCTCGCTCGACGAGCAGCAGTACCTCCTGCAGGCCGTCGCGTCCGGGTTCCTGTTCGTCGACTCGCTGCCCGCGTCCGACGCCCCGGCCGACCACGGCCGGCGGGCCGCGCTGATCGCCCACACGATCGCCGCCGCGATCGAGGAGCCGGGCGCCGAGGCCAGGGCCGCGGGAGTCGCACCGCAGGCGGTCGCGATGTTCCGCGGGCTCGCCGCCGAGATGGACCAGGAATGGAGACGGCGCGTCCGGTGAGGCCGGGGCGTCGAACAGTCGGGGAACAAGTGGGGGAACCATGAGCGTCGACCTGACGGCCACGGAGTTCGTGACCGACCCGTACACCGCCTACGGGCGCATCCGCGAGGAGGCACCCGTCCTGCGCGGGACCTTCTACGGCGGGGCGCCGATCTGGATCGTCACCCGCTACGACGACGTCCGCGCCGTTCTCGGCGACGGGACGCGCTTCGTGAACGACCCGGCGTCGGTGCCGGGCAACGACACGAACGACGTGCGGCGCGTCGCCATGGAACGCATCGGCATCCCGCCCGACCTCATGCACTACCTGACCGACAGCATCATCAGCGCGGACGGCGCCCACCACACGCGGCTGCGCAAGCTGGTCTCGCGCGCGTTCACCGTCCGCCGGGTCGCGCAGCTGCGCCCGCGCGTCGAGGAGCTCACCGCCGGGCTGCTCGATCGGCTGGCCGCGCTCGGCGCCGGCGGCCGGCCCGTCGACCTCGTCGAGGAGTTCGCCTACCCGCTGCCGATCACCGTCATCTGCGAGCTCGTCGGCATTCCGGAGGCCGATCGGGCGTCGTGGCACGTCTGGAGCCGCGACCTGGCGACCATGGACCGCGACCGCATCCCGACCGCGCTGCGCGACATGGTCGGCAACATCATCGGGCTGATCGCGCACCGCCGCGCCGAACCTGCCGACGATCTGCTCACCGCACTCGTGCGCGCCCACGACGAGGACGGCGACCGGCTCTCCGACAGCGAGCTGGTGACGATGGTCCTGTCGCTGGTCATCGCCGGGCACGAGACGACGGCGCACCTGATCTCCAACGCGGTCGTCGCGTTGCTGACCCGGCCCGACCAGCTCGCCGCCCTGCGCGCCGACCCGGGTCTGTGGCCGAACGCGGTCGCCGAGCTGCTGCGGCGCATCGGTCCGGTGCAGTTCGCCTCGACGCGCTACGCGCTGGCCGACACCGAGCTGGGCGGCGCGCAGATCCGGGCGGGCGACGGCGTGCAGCCCGCGCTGGTGGCCGCCAACTCGGACCCGCGGGAGTTCACCGACCCCGAGCGGCTCGACGTCGCCCGCCGCACCGCCGAGCGCGGGGAGGGCCACGTCGGGTTCGGGTACGGGCCGCACTACTGCCTGGGCGCGGCGCTGGCGCGCCAGGAGGGGGAGGTCGCGCTGCGCGCGCTCGTCGAACGCTTCCCCGACCTGGCGCTGGCCGTCGACCCGGCCGAGCTCGTCTGGCAGCCGGTCCCGGGGATGCGCAGGCTCGGGACCGTCCCGATCCGGGTCGGCTGAGGTTTCCGGCCCCGAGCGGGGCTGCCCCGCCCTGCCACCCCGGAGGGCCTCGGCCGGTGACCCGGCCCGCGCCCCGCGGCCGAAGCGCGGCGCAGGGGTCCGGCGCCGCGACCCGGGCGCAACCCCACTGTCGCGATCCGGCCGAGGGAGGACCGTGAGGTTGCGCGCTCGCCGTCGGGCGCAACCTCACGGTCGCGTTTCGGCTGCCGGACGGCGGTGAGGTTGCGCGCGTCGTCGGGCGCAACGTCACGGTCGCGGTCCGCGCGCGGGGGACCGGACATCGGGCGCGCGGGGGCACGCAGACCTCAACGGGCGCAACGGTTTTGCTGCCGTCGCCGATCCGGGCGGGCTAGGCTCGCGACGTGGCCGACGATCTCGCGACGTCCTTCGGGTCCATCGCCCGTGAGTACGACCGGTTGCGGCCCGCCCCGCCGGCAGCGGCGATCGCGTGGGTCGTCCCGGCCGGGTGCACCGTCGCGGTCGACCTCGCGGCGGGGACGGGGCTGTTCACCCGCGCGCTGGCGGCGGCGGTGCCGGAGGTCGTGGGCGTCGAACCCGACGCGCGGATGCGGGAGGTGTTCCTCGAGCGCTCGCCGGGGCTGCGCGCGCTGGAGGGCACGGGGGAGGCGATCCCGCTGCCGGACGCGAGCGCGGACCTGGTGACGGTCTCCTCGGCCTGGCACTGGATGGACGCCGACCGGGCGCTCCCCGAGATCGCCCGCGTCCTGCGGCCGGGCGGCCGGTTCGCGGTGGCGCGCACCGGACGGGACCGCCACGTCGGGTGGACGCAGGAGCTGCAGCGGTTGCGGCGGTCCGTCGAGCGTCGTCGGCCCCGGTCCCACGAGGTCGTCCTCCCGGAGGGCACGCCGTTCGGGCCGCCGGAGTACGCGGAGTTCACGACGGTGCGGCGGATGCCCGTCGACGACGTGCTCGCCTCGCTCGCCACCTACAGCGGCGCCATCACCGCCGATCCCGACGACCGTGCCGCCTGGCTGGCGGCGGCGCGCGGGGTCCTCGAACGGCACTTCCCGGGCGCCGCGGAGATCGACGTCCCACTGCGCTCGGAGATCACCCGCACCGACCTGCGCGCTCAGTAGGACTTCGGCAGCCCCAGCGCGTGCTGCGCGACGTGGTTGAGCACCATCTCCCGGCTCACCGGCGCGATCCGCGCCGCACGCACCGCCCCGATCAGCGCGCCGACGCCGTACTCCAGCGACATCCCGTTGCCGCCGTGGGCCTGCACCGCCGCGTCGACGGCCTTGATCGCGGCCTCCGCCGCGGCGTACTTCGCGATGTTGGCGGCGTCGCCGGCGCCGCGGTCGCCCGCGTCGTAGAGGAACGCGGCGCGGGTGGTGGCCATCCTCGCCAGCTCGACGTCGATGTGGGCGGCGGCCAGCGGGTGCGCGATGGCCTGGTGCGCGCCGATGGGGGTGCCCCACACGTCGCGGTCCTTCGCGTAGGCCACGCCGCGACCCAGGGCGTAGCGGGCGAGCCCGTTGGAGTAGGCGGCGACGGTGATGCGCTCGGGGTTCAGCCCCGCGAACAGCGCCGACAGGCCCGCCTCCTCGCCCCCGACCAGAGCGTCGGCGGGCAGGGGTGCGTCGTCGAAGAACAGCGTGAACTGGCGCTCGGGGCTGACGATCGCCATGTCGATGGGCTGGTAGCTGACGCCCGGGGTGTCGCGGGGCACGACGAACATCGCGGGGCGCAGCGTCCCGGACGCGGCGTCCTCCATCCGCGCGACGACGAGCGTCGCATCGGTCTCGTCGACGCCGGAGATGTAGTACTTGTGCCCGGACAGGCGCCAGCCGCCGTCGGGGTCGCGGCGCGCGGTGGTGGTGATGCGGTGGGAGTTGGAGCCGGCGTCGGGCTCGGTGATCGCGAACGACATCCGCAGCGAGCCGTCGGCGAAACCGGGCAGCCAGCGCTCCTTCTGGGCGGGCGTGCCGCTGGTGGCGATGACGGTCGCGACGATTGCAGGGGACACGACGATCAGCAGCAGCGGGCAGCCGGCCGTCGCGATCTCCTCGGCGACGATCGCGAGCTCGACCATCCCCGCACCGCCCCCGCCGTACTCCGGCGGCACCGCGACGCCCAGGTAGCCGGCCTTGCCCGCCTCGGCCCACAGCTCGGTCGTCTTCTCACCCGACTTCGCCTTGGCGAGGAAGTACTCGCTGCCGAAGCGGCCGGCCAGCGCCGCCACGGACTCCCGCAGCAGCTGCTGCTCGTCGGTCTCACGCAGGTCCACGTCGTCCCCCGTTCGCGGCCCGGTCGCGGAGCATCAGCAACGCGTACGCGGCCAGAGTCTGGGCGTCGGCGACGACGCCCTCGCCGATCATGGCCTCGAACTCCGCCGGGGTGAACCACTCGGCGCGCATGTCGGCCTCGGTCGCCTCCCGGCGCGCCTCGCCCTGCGTCAGCTCCGTCGCGAGGTAGACGTGTCCGCGCTGGCTCGACATCCCCGGGGCGACGTCGATCGTCCCCAGCAGTTCCATCCGCCCGGCGACCAGGCCGGTCTCCTCGACGAGCTCCTGTACGGCCAGGTCGTCCGGGTGCGGGGTCGCGCGGTCGGGCGCGGTGCCGGCGGGGAACTCCCAGCGCCGGGCGCCGACGGGGTAGCGGAACTGTTCGACCAGGTGCAGCCTGCCCGCGTCGTCGCGCGGGACGACCAGCGCGTAGGTCGGTTTGTCGATGACGCCGTACACGCCGGCGCTGCCGTCGGGACGACGGATGGCGTCCTCGCGGACGGTCATCCAGCTGTTCGCGTACACCTGCCGAGTGCTCACCTGCTCCACGCACCCGAGTCTGCCGCGATGATGGCGCGGTGCGCGCGTCCCGGTTGATCGCCATGCTGTTCGTCCTGCAACGGCGGCGGTCGGCCACCGCCGCGGAGCTCGCCGCCGAGCTGGCGGTCTCCGAGCGCACGATCTACCGCGACGTGGCCGCCCTGGTCGAGGCCGGCGTGCCGCTGTGGACCGAGGGCGGGCACGGCGGCGGCATCAGGCTCGTCGAGGGCTGGCGGACCCGGCTCGACGGGCTGACCGCGCAGGAGGCCGCGGCCGTGCTAGCCCCGCAGCTGCTCTCCGCGCTGGGGATGGGTTCCGCGCTGCTCGCCGCCCAGTCGAAGGTGCTCGCGACGCTGCCTCCCGACCTCGGCGAACATGCCCGGCGGATCGCCGAGCGGGTCCATCTCGACGCCCCCGGATGGTTCCAGGACCCGGGCGACCCGCCGCACCTCGCGACGCTCGCCCGTGCCGTCTGGTCGGAGCAGCGGGTGCGGATCGGCTATCGGCGCGGGTTCGGCGACGACGCCTCGACGGTCGAGCGCGTCGTCGAGCCGCTGGGGCTCGTCCTCAAGGCAGGGGTCTGGTACCTCGTCGCGGGTGTCGGGGGCGACGTCCGCACCTATCGCGCGGCGAAGGTGGTGACCGTGGACCCGACGGGGGAGTCGTTCACCCGTCCCGCGGAGTTCGACCTCCCCGGCTGGTGGGCCGAGTCCGCGGCCCGCTTCGCCGCGTCGATGCTGCGCGAGACGGTCCGCCTCCGGCTCACCCCGCGCGGGCTCAGGGCGTTGCCGCACGTCACCGACGCCGACGCGGCCACCGCCGCCGTCGCCACGGCGGGCCCGCCCGACGAGGAGGGACGCCGCGAGGTGACGCTGGAGGTCGAGTCGGTGGAGGTCGCCGCCGGTCAGCTCGTCGCGCTCGCGGGTGAGGTGGAGGCACTGGAACCGGGCCTGCGGGCCCTGCTCGCCGCCCACGGACGACGGCTGCAGGAGAACAACGCCTGAGCGCCCTCACCCGCGGGTCATGCGGCCGGGGCCGGGAGCGTGACCGGGCGGCCCGCGGCCATCACGTGCAGCGGGCTCAGCAGGACCGCCGGATCGGTCAGCGGATCGCCCGCGACGGCCAGCAGATCGGCGTCGTAGCCGGGGGCCACCCGGCCCTTGCGCTCGCCCAGCCCGCACACGGTCGCGGCGACCGACGTCCCCGCGGTCAGCGCCTGCAGCGGCGTCAGCCCCAGCTCGACGAGGTGCAGCAGCCCGCGCGGCAGGACTCCGTGCGGCTTGATCGGGGCGATCCCGGCGTCGGTCCCCGCGACGACGAGTGCGCCGGAGGCGCAGATCCGGGCCACCATGGCCAGGATGTCGGGCATGTGGCGCAGCAGCTCCGGCGGCGGCGCCAGCCCGGGCACCGGCTCCATCCCGACCGTCAGCCCGATCGCGATCCGGCGCGCCACCAGCTGCGCCATCAGCCCGTCGTCGGGGCGGCAACCGTCCGCGGTCATGAACGTGCAGTGCTCGATGCCGTCGACCCCGGCGGCGACGGCGTCGTGGATCGCGGTGACGGCATGCGCGTGCGCGGTGACCGGCAGCCCGTGCCGGTGCGCCTCGTCGACGAGTGCGGCCAGCACCTCGGGCGGGAACTGCGTGGCGTCCCAGCTGGTCCCGGGCGTCATCTGGCCGCCGGAAGCCATCACCTTGATGACGTCGACACCCCGCTCGGCGTGCTCGCGCACCGCCGCCCGGACCCCGTCGACGCCGCTGGTCACCCCACCCAGGAAGTGGCAGTGCCCGCCGGGCGAGGTGATCGGTGGGCCGGCCGCGACGATCGTCGGCAGCGGCAGGTCGCGCTCGCGCAGCTCCAGCGTCAGGTAGTCGCGGTCGCCCAGGTCGCGCACCGTCGTGACACCGGCACGCAGCTGTGCGGCCCCGGCCGCGGCCATCTGCTCGAGCACCTCGGCGGGCTCGCGGGCGGCGAGCGTGGCGACCGGGTCGAGGCCCGCGTCGAACCCGAGGTGCACGTGCGTGTCGACGAGCCCGGGCAGCAGCGTCGCGCCCGGCAGGTCGACGAGCTCGGCATCCGGCGGCGGTGCCTCCCCGCCGCCGGTCTCGACGCTCACGATCCGCCCGTCCTCGACGACGACGAGCGGCTGCGTTGCGGTGGCGACGCCGTCGAACAGTGCGGCGGCGCGGACGGCGTATCGGCTGGTCATGGGCATGATTGGTAGTCGGGGCCCGGTGCGCTGCCATCGGTGGAAACACCGACTCGCGCTACGGTTCCGCCGTGGCGGGACGGTTCGTCGGCCGGACGGCGGAGCTGGGCGAGCTCGCCCGGCGGTTCGACGCCGCGCTGGCGGGCGAGGCGTCGGTCGTGCTCGTCGCGGGCGAACCGGGCATCGGCAAGACCGGTCTCGTCGCCGAGCTGGGCCGGCTGGCCGGCGCGCACGGGACGCCCGTGCTGTGGGGCCGCTGTACCGACGACGACGGCGCGCCGGCCTACCGGCCGTGGCGGCAGGTGCTGCGGGCCTGGCGGGCCGCCGACCCGGACGGGCCCGCCGCCGCCGATCCCGACGACCTCGCCGCGCTCGCGCCGCTGCTGGGTTCGGCGGGGGGCGATTCGGCCGGGGCCGGGGCGGAGGCGAGGCTCGTGCTGTTCGACGCGGCCGCCCGGGTCCTCACCGCGGCCGCCGCGCGGACCGGGCTCCTCGTCGCCCTCGACGACCTGCAGTGGGCCGATCCCGACTCGCTCGCGCTGCTGGTGCACCTGGCACGGGAGGCGCCGACCGCGCGGCTGCTGGTCGTCGGCACCGCCCGGCCCGCCGAGCTGGCCGCCGACCCGGAACGTGCCGGGCACGTGGCCCGGCTCGCAGCGCGGCCCACGGCCGCCCGGATCGACCTCGGCGGGCTCACCGACGCCGACGTCGGCGGCGCGCTCACCGAGCGGCTGGGCGTCGCGCCGTCGCCCGAGACCGTCGCCGAGGTCCGGGTCCGCTCCGGCGGTAACCCGTTCTTCGTGGGCGAGCTGGCCAGGATGCTGGCCGACGGCCGCGCCGGGCCGGTGCCGGCCGCGGTGCGCGACGTGGTCCGACTGCGGCTGGGCCGGTTGCCCGCCGAGTGCCGGGCGCTGCTGGACCTCGCGGCCGTCGCGGGCGGCGAGCTGGACGAGCCGCTGCTCGGCGCCGTCGTCGGCGGGCCCGTCACCGACGCGCTGCGCCCGGCACTCGACGACGGCGTGCTGGTACGCCCGCCCGGCCGGACTGCGCCGCGGTTCGCCCACGACATCGTCCGGGAGGCGCTGCTGGAGGTGCTGGGCGACACCGAACGGGCCCGGCTGCACGCCCGGCTCGCCGAGGTCCTGGAGCCGCGGGCGGACGATCCCGACGTCCTCCCCGAGCTGGCCCGACACGCACTGGCCGCGCTGCCGTCCGGGGACCCCGAGGCGGCGCTGGACCGGGGCCGCGCGGCCGCCGCGCTGGCCGGGGAGCGGCTGGCCTTCGCCGAGTCGGCCCGCCGATGGGCGCGGGTGCTGGAGGCCGGCCGGCCGTTCCTGACCCCGGTGCAGCGCGCCCGGGACCTGATCGAGCTGGCCAGGGCGCAGCTGCGTGCGCACGCCGTGTCCGACGCCGTGGCGTCCTGTGTCGCGGCGGTCGACCTCGCCCGGCACGCAGGCGATGCGGCGACGCTCGCCGAGGCCGCGCTGGTCGTGCAGGGCATCTCCGATGCCGAGGTGCTGACCGCGCAGCGGGACTGGTGCGAGGAAGCACTGGCCGCGCTGGAGCCGGGGGACACGCCGGTGCGGGCCCGGCTGCTCGCGCAGCTCGCGCACACGTTGCTGTTCGTCGGCCGTCCCGACCAGGTCGACGCCTGCAGCACCCGGGCGCTGGAGATCGCGGAGCGGGTCGGCGAGCCCGCGGCGCTGGCGGCGGCGCTGCGGGCCCGCCAGCTCGCCGCGAGCGGCCCCGAGGGCAACGCCGAGCGGCTGCACCTGGGCGATCGGATGCTCGCCGTCGGCGGCTCCGATGCCGTGCTCTGGGGGCACCTGTGGCGCTTCGACGCGCTGCTGCAGGCCGGCCGGATCGCCGACGCCGAGCGCGAGCTCGACGAGCTGGCCCCGGTCGCCGCCCGGTCCGGCCAGCCCCTCGCCCGGCTGCACGTGCTGCGCAGCCGGGCGGCGCTCGCATTCGGCCGGGGTGCGTTCGACGAGGTCCGCGCACTCAACGACGAGGCCGCGGCGCTGGCGGTGCGCGGACGGCACGTCGGCGCCGCGATGACCGCGCAGGCCGTCGAATGGCAGGTCGCGCTGCTGATCGGCCGCGACGGCCTCGACGGGTCGCTGCCGGCCGAGCTCGCCGTCCACCGCGAGTCGCCGGTGTTCGCGGTGATGAGCACGACGATGGCCCGCTGGCATCTGGCCCTCTGCCGGCCCGAGGAGGCCGCCCGCTGGTACCGCGACCTGGCACCGCCCGGGTCGCCACGGATCCCGCGGTTCATGTCGCTGATCGTCGAGGCGTTGCGTGTGCAGATCGCCCTCGAGCTGGGCGACACGGCACCGCTGGAGGCCTGCTACCGCTTCCTCGCGCACTACGCGAACCTGTTCGTCGCGGGCGGTGCCGGGGCCACGGCCACCCACGGCTCCGTGCACCAGTACCTCGGGATCGCGGCGGCCGGGCTCGGCCGCGGTGCCGTCGCGATCCGCCACCTCACCGCGTCGGTCGAGGCCGACGAGGCGCGCGGGCTCGCCCCGTTCGCCGCGACCGCACGGCACCGGCTGGCCGTCGAGCTGCGCCGTCGCGGCCGTCCCGGCGACGCCGAGGCCGCTCGCGCGCACGCCGACCGGGCCGCCGCGACCGCCGCTCGCCTCGGCATGGAACCGTTGCGGCGCAAGCTCACCGAGCTCGACGACGCGCTGCGCGACGGCGGCGTGCTCTCCCCGCGCGAGACCGAGATCGCCGGCCTCGTCGCGGACGGGCTGAGCAACCGCGACATCGCGGCGGCCGTGCACATCTCCGAGCGCACCGTCGAGTCGCACGTCGCGCACATCCTGGCCAAGCTGGGGTTCTCGCGGCGGACCCAGATCGCCGCCTGGGTCGTCGCGCGGTCCCACTAAGGTCTGCCCGGTGCGCCTCGTCATCGCCCGCTGCCAGGTGGACTACGTCGGCCGGCTGACCGCCCACCTGCCGATGGCGCCGCGGCTGCTGCTGGTCAAGGCAGACGGGTCGGTCTCGGTCCACGCCGACGACCGCGCCTACAAGCCGCTCAACTGGATGAGTCCGCCGTGCTGGCTCGAGGAGCAGCCGGGTGTGTGGACCGTCCGCAACAAGGCCGACGAGTCGCTCGTCATCACGATCGACGAGGTCCTGCACGACTCGAAGCACGAGCTCGGTGTCGACCCCGGCCTGGTCAAGGACGGCGTCGAGGCGCACCTGCAGGAGCTGCTCGCGGCGCACCCGGAGGTGTTCGGTGAGGGCCACACGCTGGTGCGCCGCGAGTACATGACGGCCATCGGGCCCGTCGACCTGCTGCTGCGCGACCCGGCCGGGGCGAGCGTCGCCGTCGAGGTCAAGCGGCGCGGTGAGATCGACGGCGTCGAGCAGCTGACGCGCTACCTCGAACTGATGAACCGCGACCCGCTGCTGGCGCCCGTCGCCGGGGTGTTCGCCGCGCAGCAGATCAAGCCGCAGGCCCGCACGCTGGCAGAGGACCGCGGGATCCGCTGCGTCGTCGTCGACTACGACGCGCTGCGCGGCGTCGAGTCCGACGATCTCCGCCTGTTCTGAGCCCTGTGAGTGACCGTCGCGGACGTCGTGCGCGTCGGTCCCACGGGTTTTCTCGGCCCCCGGGAATCGCTCGCCGGAGCGTCGCCCTCACGCGCCGTCTGCACGATGGTGGTGTGGCGACGCCCACAGCGGGGTGGGCGGGACGAGGGAGCTACTCATGACCGAGACCATGCGCGCGTTCGTGATCAAGCAGGTCGGCGAGACCGCCGTCGTCGAGAAGCCGATCCCGGAACCCGGGCCCGAGGAGGCGATCGTCCGGACCACCGCCGCGCTGATCTGCACCTCCGACGTCCACACCGTGAAGGGCGCGCTGCCGGTCGAACCGGGCCGCACCCTCGGCCACGAGTCCGTCGGTGTCGTCCACTCCCTCGGCTCGGCCGTCACCGGGTTCACCGAGGGCCAGCGGGTCGCGGTCAACGCCGTCACGCCCTGCTACCGCTGCTCGTACTGCCAGCGCGGCTTCACCAGCCAGTGCGGCGGTGCGCTCGGCGGCTACAAGTACACGACGCAGATGGACGGCAACATGGCCGAGTACTTCGTCGTGCCGGCGGCGCAGGCCAACCTGACCCCGATCCCGGACCGGCTGTCCGACGACTGGGCGGTCTACAGCTGCGACATGCTCTCCACCGGGTTCATGGGCGCCGAGCACGCGCGGCTGAACTTCGGCGAGACGGTCGCGGTGTTCGCGCAGGGACCCGTCGGGCTCTGCGCCACGATGGGCGCCAACCTCATGGGCGCGGGCCGGATCATCGCGGTCGAGTCGCGGCCCGAACGGCAGGCGCTCGCGAAGCGCTTCGGTGCCGACGACATCGTCGACTTCACCCAGGGTGACCCGGTCGAGCAGATCATGGACATGACCGACGGCGAGGGCGTCGACGCCGCGATCGAGGCGTTCGGCTTCCCGCAGACGTTCGAGGCGTGCCTGCGGGTGACCAAGGCCGGCGGCCGGGTGTCGAACATCGGCTACCACGGCGAGAACCCCGCCCCGCTGCAGCTGCCGCTCGACGCCTTCGGGCTCGGCATGAACGACAAGGCCATCCACACAGGTCTGTGCCCGGGTGGCAACGAGCGGATGGGCCGGCTCTTCCAGCTGATGATGTCCGGCCGCATCGACCCGACGCCGATGACCACCCACACCTTCGCCTTCGACGACATCTCCCGCGCCTTCGAGATGATGACGTCGAAGGAGGACGGGATCATCAAGCCGCTCATCACCTTCGGCTGACGGCTCCCGTCCGCGGCCGCGCGGGCCGACGACGACCCGCGCGGCTGGCGGCGATCCGGTTACCCTTGGGTAATGACCGCCACCGACGCCGCGCCGCGGACCTTCGAGTCGCTGGACCCGCGCACCGGCGACGTCGTGGGCACCCATCCCGTGCACGACGCCGCGGCCGTGCAGGCCGCCGTCGACAAGGCGGCGGTCGCGGCGGACTGGTGGCGCGGGCTCGGGTTCGACGGGCGCCTCCCCCGGCTCGCGGCCTGGCGCTCGCTGCTGGCCAACCGGATCGACGACCTCGCGGGCGTGATCGTCACCGAGACCGGCAAGCCGCTCGACGACGCCCGGCTGGAGCTCGTGCTCGCCGTCGACCACCTCGACTGGGCCGCCCGCAACGCCAAGCGTGTGCTCGGACGTCGTTCCGTGCGGGCCGGGCTGCTCGGCGCCAACCAGGCCGCGTCGGTCTCCTACCCGCCGCTCGGCGTCGTCGGCGTGATCGGACCGTGGAACTACCCGGTGTTCACCCCGATGGGCTCGATCGCCTACGCGCTCGCCGCCGGGAACACCGTCGTCTTCAAGCCGAGCGAGCTGACCCCCGGTGTCGGGCGCGCCCTGGCCGACACGCTGGCCGAAGCGGTGCCCGACGCGCCCCTGCTGCAGGTCGTGACGGGTTACGGCGAGACGGGTGCCGCGCTGTGCCGGGCGCGGGGCGTCGGCAAGATCGCGTTCACGGGCTCGACGGCCACCGGCAAGCGCGTCATGGCCGCCTGCGCGGAGAACCTCGTGCCCGTGCTGATCGAGTGCGGCGGCAAGGACGCGATGATCGTCGACTCCGACGCCGATCTCGCCGCGGCCGCCGACGCCGCCGTCTGGGGCGGGATGTCCAACGCGGGGCAGACGTGCGTGGGCGTCGAGCGCGTGTACGTGCTCGGGACGGTCGCCGACGCCTTCGCCGCGGAGGTGACCAAGCGTGCCCTGGCGCTGCGGGCGGGCGAGTCCTTCGGGCCGATGACCATGCCCGCGCAGGCCGACGTGGTCGCCCGGCACGTCGCCGACGCACTCGCCGCGGGCGGCACCGCGCTGGTCGGGGGCCCCGACCCGGTGCACGACGGACTCGTCGATCCGGTCGTCATCGCCGACGTGCCCGAGGACAGCGTCGCGGTGACCGAGGAGACGTTCGGGCCGGTGCTCGTCGTCAACCGCGTGCAGGACGTCGATGACGCGGTGCGCCGCGCCAACGCCACCGGCTACGGGCTCGGCGCCTCGGTGTTCTCCGGGGCGCGCGGCGAGGAGATCGCCGGCCGGCTGCGCTGCGGCATGGTCGCGGTCAACGGGGTCATCTCGTTCGCGGGCATCCCCGCGCTGCCCTTCGGGGGCGTCGGCGACTCGGGGTTCGGCCGCATCCACGGCGACGACGGCCTGCGCGAGTTCACCCGGCCGCAGGCCGTGGCCCGCCAGCGGTTCGCGCTGCCCGTTCCGCTGACCAGCTTCCGACGCCCCGCGTCGGCGATGAAGGGCCTGGTCAGGATGACGCGGCTGCGGATGGGGCGCTGACCCCGGCACCCGCGCGCGACCCTCCCGGCCGGGTGTTCCTGGCGACATGCGTGGTATCCCGAGCAGCCGGGATGGGAGGATCGGCGCCGGACAGCCATGTCCCTCGTCGATGTGGGAGGTTGCAGGCGTGACACGGGAGTTCCGGACGGTCGGGGTCGTCGGGCTGGGCACGATGGGCGCCGGCATCGTGGAGGTGTTCGCCCGCAACGGCCTGCAGGTCATCGCGGCAGAGATCAACGACGAGGCCGTCGCCCGCGGGCGCAGCCATCTCGAGACCTCGACGACGCGCGCGATCGAGCGTGGCAAGCTCAGCCGCGAGGACGCCGACGAGCTGCTCGGCCGCATCACGACGACGACGGCCCTCGCCGATCTCGCGGACTGCGACCTCGTCGTCGAGGCGGTGCCCGAGCACCTCGACCTCAAGGCGGGCGTCCTCGCCGAGCTCGACAAGGTGATGCGCCCGGAGGCGATCCTGGCGTCCAACACGTCGTCGCTGTCGGTCACCGAGCTCGCCGTGCGGACCAGCCGGCCCGGCAAGGTCGTGGGGATGCACTTCTTCAACCCCGCCCCGGTGCAGAAACTCGTCGAGCTGGTGCGCACTGTCGTCACCGAGCCCGACGTGATCGAGGACGCCCGGGCGTTCGCCGCGACGCTGGACAAGGTGCCGGTCGTCATCGGCGACCGCGCGGGGTTCATCGCGAACGCCTTGCTCTTCGGCTACCTCAACCACGCCGCCCGCATGTACGAGGCGCGCTACGCGACGCGTGAGGGTCTGGACGCCGCAATGCGCTACGGCTGCGGCTACCCGATGGGCCCCCTCGCGCTGCTCGACCTCATCGGCCTCGACACGGCCTACGAGATCCTCGACACGATGTACCACGAGTCGCGGAACCTGATGCACGCTCCCGCGCCGGTGCTCAAGCAGATGATCACCGCCGGCCTCCTGGGCCGCAAGAGCGGCCGCGGCTTCTACACCTACGCCAAGCCGCACAGCTCCAAGGTCGTCCCCGACGCCGACACCCCCGCCGGCACCGTCCCCGCCGACGCGAACCTGCGCGAGATCGCCCGGGTCGGCGTCGTCGGCACCGGGACGATGGCCACCGGCATCGTCGAGGTGTTCGCGAAGGCCGGGTACGACGTCGTCGTCCGCGGGCGCAGCGACTCCAAGGCCGAGGCGGCCGTCGCCACCGTGCGCAAGTCGCTGGACAAGGCCGTGGTGCGCGGCAAGATCGGCGAGGCCGAGCGCGACGCCGCGCTGGCCCGCATCACCCCCACGACGCGGCTGGAGGACATGGCCGACGTCGACCTCGTCGTCGAGGCGATCGCCGAGGAGCTCGACGTCAAGCGGGCCGTCTTCGGCGCGCTCGACGAGATCTGCAAGCCCGGCGTGATCCTCGCGACGACGACCTCCTCGCTGCCGGTCGTCGAGTGCGCCGCCGCGACCACGCGGCCCGGCGACGTCGTCGGCCTCCACTTCTTCAACCCCGCACCGGTGATGAAGCTCGTCGAGGTGGTCTCCACGATCACCACCTCGCCCGACGTCACCGCCACTGCGCTCGCGCTCTGCGAGAAGCTCGACAAGGTCCCCGTCTCCTGCGGCGACCGCGCCGGGTTCATCGTCAACGCGCTGCTGTTCCCGTACCTCAACGACGCCGTCAAGATGCTCGAGGCGCACTACGCGACGGCCGACGACATCGACGCGGCGATGAAGACGGGCTGCGCGCTGCCGATGGGGCCGTTCGAGCTGCTCGACGTCGTCGGGCTCGACGTGTCGCTCGCCATCGAGAAGTCGCTGTTCCAGGAGTTCCGGCAGAGCGGGTTCGCGCCCGCGCCGCTGCTGGAGCACCTCGTGACGGCCGGGCGCCTGGGCCGCAAGACCGGTCACGGGTTCCGCGACTACGCGCGGCGCTGAGCACCCGTCACGGCCGGCGGCCGGGGGCGCGCCCGTAACCTGGGGGCGTGCCGCGCGCGAACCGACCCCGCCGGGCCGCGTCGACGGCCTCCTCGAAGTGGGCCGTCCCGCACCGGCCCCTGGGGTCGGCGCTGCTCAGCCGGACGGAGACGGGTACCGACGGGGACTGGCACGTCCGGCACATCCCCGGTGGGGCCTCGGTCAAGGAGTACCGCTGCCCCGGTTGCGACCAGACCCTGCCGCCCGGGACGCCGCACGTCGTCACCTGGCCGGCGGGGGAGTACGGCTCGGTGGGGGAGCGTCGGCACTGGCACCTGCCGTGCTGGAACGCTCGTGACCGGCGCCGCCCGGGCCGCCGCCGCTGAGCTCGGTGCGCTGGTGCGCCGCCGCCGAGTTCGGCGTGTTGCCGGGTCGCCGGGTGTCGAGTTCGGCGTGTTGTTCTCGGGCCGCCGCAGCTGAGTTCTGCGTGTTGTCGGGCCGCCGCTGTTGAGTCCGGTGGCCTGGCGCCGTCGAGGTCGGTGTGCGGGTGGGTCGTGGCGGCGTAGGTCGGCGTGTGGTCGGGCCGTGGCCGCGGATGTCGGCATGCTGTCGGGGCCGCGGCGTCGAGCTCGGCGTGCCGTCGGGCCGGCCGGGCTGCCGTCCGCCGGCCCCGGGGGAACTGGTCAGAGCAGGGGGCCGGCGGGGCGGGAGAGGGTGGCCTGCTCGTCCTCCAGCGGACCGATCATGGCGAGCAGTTGGTCGATCCGGCCGCGGGCACCGCTGAGCTGTTCGGCGATCCGGCCACGCAGCCCGACCAGCTCGACGAGGTGCGCCTCGGCGTCGGCGACGATCGCCTTGGCGCGGCGCTGGGCGTCGGCGATGGTCGTCGCCGCCTGCTCCTGGGACTCAGCCCGGCGCTGCGCGATCTCCTGCTGCGCGGCCGTGCGCTCGGCCGTCAATGCGGCGAGGGCCTCGGCCCGACGCTGGTTCATGGCGATCCGGAAGTCCTCCTCGACGAGGTTGCGCCGGGCTTCCGACTCCGCGAACAGCGTCTCCCGCTCCTGCCGGGCCTGCTCGTCGGCGGCCCGCAGCTCCGCCTCCGCCGTGGCGATCCGGCGGGCGAGGTCGTCCTCGACCGCGGCCCGGTGCGCCTCCGCCGCCGCGTGCGCGGCGCGTGCCTGCTCCAGGATGTGATCGGCCTCGGCGCGGGCGTCGGCGAGCAGGCGCCCGGCGTCGCGCTCCATGTCGGCACGGCTCTGGGCGATCTCGGCCTCGGCGCGCGCCCGCATCTCGGCGACCTCGTCCTGCGCCAGCCGCAGCATGGACCGCAGGCGCTCGCTCATGCCCTGGACGTCCTGCGGGGGACCGGAGAGCTTGCGCACCTGCAGGCGCAGCGCCTCGTTCTCCGAGCGCACGACGTCGAGCTCGCGGGTGATCTCGTGGATGCCGGAGGCTGCCGCATCGCGGTCGGCGACGAGCATGCGCAGGTCCGCCTCGACCCGCTGCAGGTGCGCGTCGACCTCGGCCTGGTCGTATCCGCGACGGGCGATGCGGAAACCGGCGGTGGTGGTTCGGGGAGAGTCCGTGGCACCGACCATGGGCGTCACCGTACCGGGCGACAGCCCTTCGAGGTGGTCCTCGCGCCGAGCGCCCCGAACCGAGCCGTCGGCCGCTGTTCCGGGCCCCGTACCCGGTTGGTGGTGTGTCGGGTTCCGCCGGGCCGAGCGGCTGGGGGAGCCACGGCGTCATCCGCGCGCAGCGGTGTCCGGCAGGCCGACCTCGCCCGTGCCCATCAGCGCGGCGACGCCGACGGCCGGCGGTCGCCGGGGCGGTAGCCGGGTCGTCGGCGGGGCCGTTGGTTCGAGCTGCCGGGCTGGTTGCCGGCGGGGTCGGGCTGCCGGGCTGGTTGCCGGCGGGGTCGGGCCGTCCGACCGGCTGCGGTGCCCCGGGCCGCCGGGCCGATCGGTGGCCCGCTACCGCTGAGCCGCCGCCCGCGTGTCAGATGCCGCGGAAGCGGTTGATCGCGTCGATGTGCTGGGCGCGCTTCTCGTGGTTCACGACACCCAGGCCCTCCTCGGGCGCGAGGCACAGCACCCCGACCTTGCCCTGGTGCAGGTTGTGATGGACGTCGAGCGCGGCCTGCCCGGTCTCGGCGAGCGGGTACACGCGCGAGACCGTCGGGTGCACGAGGCCCTTCGCGACCAGCCGGTTCGCCTCCCACGCCTCGCGGTAGTTCGCGAAGTGCGAGCCGACGATGCGCTTGAGGTTCATCCACAGGTAGCGGTTGTCGTACTGGTGCTCATAGCCCGACGTCGAGGCGCACGTGACGATCGTCCCGCCCTTGCGTGCGACGTAGACACTGGCGCCGAAGGTCTCGCGGCCGGGGTGCTCGAACACGATGTCGGGGTCGTCGCCGCCGGTGAGCTCACGGATCTTCTTCCCGAAGCGACGCCACTCCTTCTGGTCCTGGGAGTGCTCGTCCTTCCAGAAGCGGTAGCCCTCGGCGTTGCGGTCGATGACCAGCTCCGCGCCCATACGCCGGCAGATCTCCGCCTTCTCCGGTGAGGAGACCACGCACACCGGGGTGGCGCCGCCGTTGAGCGCGAACTGCGTCGCGTAGGAGCCGAGGCCACCCGAGGCGCCCCAGATCAGGACGGTGTCGCCCTGCTTCATGTCCGCGCCGTTGCGCGAGACGAGCTGCCGGTAGGCCGTGGAGTTGACCAGGCCGGGGCTCGCCGCCTCCTCCCAGCTCAGATGGTCGGGCATCGGCATGAGCTGGTTGGACTTCACGAGCGCCAGGTCGGCGAGGCCGCCGAAGTTGGTCTCGAAACCCCAGATGCGCTGCTCGGGGTCCATCATCGTGTCGCTGTGGCCGTCGGGGCTCTCCAGCTCGACCGACAGACAGTGCGCGACGACGCGGTCGCCGGGCTTCCAGGCGTTCACCCCCGGGCCCGTGCGCACGACGACGCCGGCGAGGTCGGAGCCGACGACGTGGTAGGGCAGGTCGTGCCGGGCGGCCAGCGGCGAGGTGCGCCCGTAGCGCTCGAGGAAGCCGAAGGTCGGAACCGGTTCGAAGATCGAGGTCCAGACCGTGTTGTAGTTGATCGCGCTGGCCATGACGGCGACGAGTGCCTCTCCCGGACCGAGCTCCGGGGTCGCGACGTTCTCGACGTGCAGGCTCTTGCGAGGGTCCTTGTCGCGGGTGGCGATGCCCTCGAACATCGTCTGCTCGTCCTTGTGGACGGTCACGGCGCGGTAGTGGTCCGGCACCGGCAGCGCGCCCACGGCGTCGTACTGCTCGGCGAGAACCGCCTCGAGAATCTGCTCCACGGCCTGCCTCCGCTGGCTGAGTCGTGTCCGTCGGACGGCATGCGTCCGCCGCTTGATATCCCGAAGCTACTGTTAACTATGCCAATCGACAACCGGGCCGGGCAGAGACGGCCCTCAGAGGTGGTCCACGCCACGTCGACCGTTGCGTAGGCCTACCCGAGACCGCTGTGCAGCGCGCCCCGCGACGGCGGAGGTCGTCGCGGGGCGGTGTGGCCGGCCGGGGAGGCTCACGGGGCCGCGTGAATGTGCGTGCCGGCATCGACGGTCCCGGCGTCAACCGGTCGGCCGCCGGCCAGGCTCAGTGGTGGAGGTCCGCCGCGGGCTCGACGAGCTCGACGAGGACGCCGCCCGCGTCCTTGGGATGCACGAAGTTCACGCGGGATCCCGCGGTCCCGTTGCGGGGCTCGTCGTAGAGCAGGCGAAGCCCCTTCGCGCGCAGCGCGGCGCCTGCCGCGTCGATGTCGGACACCCGGTAGGCCAACTGCTGGATGCCGGGACCGTTGCGGTCGATGAACTTCGCGATCGTCGACGTCTCGTCGAGCGGCGCCAGGAGCTGGACCTGCGCACCGGAATCGCCCGGAGCCGCGAGCATCGCCTCGCGGACGCCCTGCTCCTCGTTCGTCTCGACGTGGACGGCCTCCAGGCCCAGCGTGTCGCGGTACCAGGCGATCGCCTCGTCGAGGTCCGCGACGGCGATACCGACGTGGTCGACCGCGGTCACCAGGGCGCCCAGACCGGCGTTGTCTGCTGTCATGACCTGGGAATGTAACCGCCGCACCCGCGCGTCGGGGGTCTCATCGGATCCTCCTGTTCGTCAGGTACGGACTCGGTGCGACGCAGGTATTGTCGAGCGGAGTCTCTGTCGCCGGGCTGCTGGTCGCGCCCCGGTCCGGTCGCCGGGGGCGGGGGTCGTCCGCGCCGGGCGGCGCGCAAGTGGCCGGTCGCTCGGCCGTCGTCCCCCGGGAAACTTCGCCGCTGTCGCTGGAGGTCTTCGTGTCCGGATCCGTGATCGTCGCCGGTGCCCGCACCCCGATGGGGCGCATGCTCGGTTCGCTCAAGGGCTTCTCTGGCGCCCAACTGGGCGGCATCGCGATCAAGGCCGCCCTGGAGCGTGCCGGGGTCGCCCCGGACGCCGTCGACTACGTGATCATGGGCCAGGTCCTGACCGCGGGTGCCGGGCAGATCCCGGCGCGCCAGGCCGCGGCCGCCGCAGGCATCCCGATGGATGTCCCGGCGCTGACGATCAACAAGGTCTGCCTCTCCGGGATCGATGCCATCGCACTCGCCGACCAGCTCATCCGGGCCGGGGAGTTCGACGTGGTCGTCGCCGGCGGCCAGGAGTCGATGACCCAGGCGCCGCACCTGCTCCCCAAGTCGCGCGAGGGCTTCCGCTTCGGCGACGTCACCATGCAGGACCACATGTCGCTCGACGGTCTGTTCTGCGCGTTCGACCAGGTCGCCATGGGCGCGTCGACCGAGAAGTACAACGCGCGCTACGAGCTCTCCCGCGCCGACCAGGACGAGTTCGCCGCGCGGTCGCACCAGCGCGCGGCGAAGGCGACCATGGACGGGATCTTCGCCGAGGAGATCACGCCCGTCCAGATCCCGCAGCGCAAGGGTGACCCCGTCTCGTTCACCACGGACGAGGGCATCCGCGCCGAGACGACGGTCGAGAGCCTCGGAAAGCTGCGCCCCGCGTTCTCCTCCGACGGGACGATCACGGCGGGCTCGTCGTCGCAGATCTCCGACGGTGCCGCCGCCGTCGTGGTGATGAGCAAGGCCAAGGCCGAGGAGCTGGGCCTGGCCTGGCTCGCCGAGATCGGCGCGCACGGTGTCGTCGCCGGCCCCGACGCCAGCCTCCACGAGCAGCCCGCGAACGCCATTGCGAAGGCCTGCGGCAAGGAGGGCATCGAGCCGACGGACCTCGACCTCATCGAGATCAACGAGGCGTTCGCGGCGGTGGGCGTCGTCTCGACCCGCAAGCTCGGCGTGTCCGAGGACATCGTCAACGTCAACGGCGGAGCGATCGCGCTGGGCCACCCGATCGGCATGTCGGGCGCTCGCATCGCACTCCACCTGGCGCTGGAGCTGCGCCGCCGTGGAGGCGGTGTGGGTGCCGCGGCGCTGTGCGGTGGCGGCGGCCAGGGCGACGCCCTGATCCTGCGCGTTCCGGCGGCCTCCTGACCGTCCGGACCGCTCCGGCCCGCCGGCGGCCGCGTTCACGGCAAGCCCCATGAGTCCACGACACGACCCCGCGGACCTCGTCGCGCGCGCACGGCGCGGCGAGGCGCGGGCCGTCGCCCTGCTGATCTCGATGGTCGAGAACGACGGGCCACAGCTGCGTGAGGTCGTCGAGGCGCTGACCCCGTACACCGGGCGGGCGCAGATCGTCGGGCTGACGGGCGCCCCCGGCGTCGGCAAGTCCACATCGACGTCGGCGCTCGTCGCGGCGCTGCGGGCCAAGGACCGCCGCGTCGGCGTGCTCGCCGTCGATCCGTCGTCGCCCTTCTCCGGCGGTGCGCTGCTCGGCGACCGCGTCCGCATGAGCGAGCACGCCACGGACGACGGCGTGTTCATCCGGTCGATGGCCACCCGCGGGAAGCTCGGCGGTCTCGCCTGGTCGACCCCGCAGGCGCTGCGAGTGCTGGACGCCGCGGGTTGCGACGTGGTGCTCATCGAGACCGTCGGCGTCGGCCAGTCCGAGATCGAGGTCGTCTCGCTGGCGGACACGACCGTCGTCCTGCTCGCACCCGGGATGGGCGACGGCATCCAGGCCGCTAAGGCGGGGATCCTCGAGATCGCCGACGTCCTCGTGGTGAACAAGGCCGATCGTGACGGCGCCGCCCAGACGGTCCGCGACCTGCGGTACATGGCCTCGCTCGCGGCGCGGGACGGTGGCTCCGGCGAGGAGGCCTGGACCCGGCCCATCGTGCGGACGGTCGCCGCGCGGGGCGAGGGCGTCGACGAACTGCTCGACGCCATCGACGCCCACGCCGAATGGCTGGAACGCAGCGGCGAGGGTGCTCGCCGCCGCAGGCGTCGGGCGGAGGCCGAGATCCAGGCCGTCGCCCTCCGGACGATCCAGGACCGGATCGGCGACCTCGGCGGATCGGAGATGCTGCCGCGACTGGCCGAGCAGGTCGGGCGGGGTGAGCTCGACCCGTACGCGGCGGCCGACCGGCTCATCGAGGCGCTGGGCTCGCAGCCCGGCTGACGACGGCTGCTCGACCTCGGTGCGCCGGTCATCGGGTGTCCTGCGTGAGCAGCCGTCCGACCCGGTGCGACCCGATCCCGTCGGCCAGTGCCCGGGCCCGCCGGGCCTGCTCCGCGGCCTCCTCGCGGGCCCCCCTGGCGAGCAGGGCGAGCGCGAGCTGCGCACGTAGCCGTGCCCGGTCGCGCGCGGGCAGGTCGGGATCCTCGACCGTCTCGCGCAAGCCGTCCAGGGCCCGGTCGTCGTGCGCGGCCAGGGTCGCGTCGCGGATCCTCGCAACGGGTGGCCAGATGACGTCGGTGACGGCGCGGCGGTGGGCGCCCGCCGCGTCGGCGGCCGCGTCGAACAGCGTCGCTGCGCCGGCCGCATCCCCGGTCGCGGCTCGCAGCTGCGCTCGCGCGATCCGGACCCAGGCCGCTCCCGGACCGCCGGCGGGGCCGTCGCGCAGGACCGCTTCGGCCTCCTGCGGAAGGCCCGCGGCGAGCAACGCCGCCGACTGGCCCGCGAGGGCCTGACCCGCCGAGACGTCGTCGCCCGCGAGGCGGGCCGCGTCGTGGGCCGTGCGGTGCCGGCGGTAGGCGACGTCGAGTGCGTCCTGGTCGAAGGCCTGCCAGCCGCCCAGCAGGGCGACCTCGCACAGCAGACCGGTGACCACCCGCCGTCGGGCGGGGTCACACGTGTGGGCGACCGTGTCGGCGAGGTGCTCGAGCTGTGCCGCGACGACGGCGCCCGCCCCGGCGGCCCCCAGCGTCCCGTCCAGGCCGGTGTGTGCGACGAGCTGCGCCCGCAGCGCCTCGACCGCGTCGTCGTCCACGGCAGCCGCGCGGGCGACCGCGGAGCGCAGCCGCGCCGCTCCCGAGCCTTCCTCCTCGTGCCCGGCCTGCGTCGCCGCGAGGTCCGGCCGTTCGAACAGCTCGGCGAGCAGGGCGAGCGACGAGGCGTCCGGCGCCACGCGGCCGTTCTCCCAGCGCGAGAGCTGCGTGCGCAGGCTGGCGGGCGACCCCGCGACCCGGCCCTGCCGGGCGGCGACCGCTCCCAGCTCGCGCGCCGCGTCCGACAGCGACCAGCTGCGGGCGAGCCGCTCCGACCGCAGCGTGCCGGCGATCCGTTCGACGTCCACGACGCCGATCTTGTCGGTGCTCGGGGCTAGTGTCAACAGTGTTGAGTCGACAGCTGTTCACGAGCCTGTTCGGTCGTGGTCGCAGTGCTGGTGGGGGCGGGGAGTTGCCGTGGATGTGACGACGTGTTCGTTGTGTGTTGTCGCCGGATCGGTCGGGGGCGGTGTCGCGGGCTACGGCGCGGGTCGGGCCCACGCCGCTCGGCGCAGACGGGGGAGGCGCCGCACGATGCGCGCGTGGCCCGGCCTCGGTCCCGGGCACACCCGACCGCACGAGGTGCAGGCCCGGCGGTCGGACGGGACCAGGCGGGGGCGGCGATGAGGAGCGCGGTCGGGGCTCGTCAGTCGAAGTCGCCGACGGCCCGGCGGACCTGGCCGAGCAGGCGGGTGAGCTGGGCGCTCTCGTCAGCGTCGAGGCCACGGAGGCCGAAGTCGTCGTCGGTGACCGCCTTCGTGGCGTCGGCCAGGCGGTTCAGGCCGTCCTCGGTGATCTCGACGAGAGTCGCGCGGCGGTCCGTCGGGTGCGGGACCCGGCGTACGAGGCCGTCGGCCTGCAGCCGGTCGACGATGTTGGTGACGCTCGTGGGGTGCAGCTGCAGGCGCTCACCCATGACGCGCATCGGCAGGCTCCGCCGCCTGGCGAAGGACAGCAACACGAGCGCCTCGTACCGGGCGAAGGTCAGACCGTGGGGACGCAGCGCGGCGTCGACCGCCGAGAGGAGGATCTGTTGGACCCGCATGACGCTGGTCACCGCCGCCATCGTCCCCGACGGACCGATGCGCTGCTCCCACAGTTCCGCCGCGCGCTCGATCGGGTCGAACGGCAGGCGATCGCGCGCCACCATGACGGATGACGCTAGCAGTGTGATCCCCGCGAGGGCGTCGATCACGCGTGCCGGGGCGTCGACCAGGTGGGCGGACGAGCGCCGTGGGCGTCTCGTGGGTGTGAGGCGCGGCCGCAGCGCTCGCCCGCGCCGGGCCCCTGCGGCAAGCTGCGGCCATGCTCGTCGCATTCAGTGTGGCCCCGGCCGGTGGTGGATCGGACAGCGTCGCGGACGTGGTGGCGGAGGCGGTGCGGGTGGTCCGGGAGTCCGGCCTCCCGCACGAGACCACCTCGATGTTCACGACGATCGAGGCAGAGACCTGGGACGAGGCCATGGACGTGGTGAAGCGCGCCGTCGAGGCGGTGCAGGCGCGGTCGTCGCGGGTGAGCCTCGTGCTGAAGGCCGACATCCGTCCCGGCTACTCCGGCCAGCTGACGGCGAAGGTCGACCGGATCGAGCAGGCGCTCGGCGGAGCGGCCGGCGACGGGACCTGACGCGCCGGGGCACGGAGCGCTCCCGGCCGCGGTCGCATCCCGGACCGGTGCACCCGGCCCCGGAGTGTCCGCAGCCGGTCTCGGTGCTGCCGGTCTCGGTGCTGCCGGTCTCGGTGCTGCCGGCCTCGGCGCAGCCGGCCTCGGCGTCAGTGCATGGAGATGCGCAGGGTGAAGAAGAACGTCGCCACGAGGATGGCGGCCACGCCGAGCGCGAGAGCGATCTTCGCGTTCTTCGTGTGCTCGGGCTTGCGGATGGTCGCGATGCCGAGGCCGATCGTGATGACGCCCAGCACGTAGCCCGCGAGCGAGATCGGGCTCGCGACGAAGGCGATGATGCCGACGACCAGGACGAGCTTCCCGCGGCCCGCAGCGGTCCGCTCCTGCTGCGCGGTCCGCTTCCGGGCCTCGCTGAGCAGACGGTCGGCGACGTTGCTCTCGCTCATGCTGATCCTCCGGTCGTTGTCGGCCACGGGTGGCGGCGCCGGCTGACGACGACGCGGCGTCGCGACGTCGTCACTGTCGGCACTCCCCGTCTGCTCAACGAGCGTCGCGGCGCAGTGTTGCTCCGTCGGCCGGTGCGCGAGCCGTGCGCTGGCCGACGTGCCGGCCGGTCGGGTGGTGCCCAGGCGGTGTGGTGGACGGGCCGCGGGCCCGCGGATGAGGTCGCGCCGGGCCGGCGGTGGCGGCCGCGCAGGTCGGGAGCCGGGGCGGGCGCCCCCGCGTCGGTATGGACGTGCCAGGATGAAAGGCGTGTCACGTCCCGATCCCCGTCAGGTGGCCCAGTCGGCGGCGATGTCGTCGGCGATGGCCGGCGCCGTCGATCTGTCCGTTCTGAAGGCACGCTCCGAAGCGGCCGCCCGGGCCCAGGCCTCGGCTGCCTCCACGGGTGCCGACACCCAGGGGGGCGCCGGTGGTGGTGGCGCCTGGGTCGTCGACGTCACGGAGCAGACGTTCCAGACCGAGGTGCTCGACCGGTCCACTCAGGTGCCGGTCGTCGTCGATCTGTGGGCCTCGTGGTGTCAGCCCTGCAAGCAGCTCTCGCCGGTTCTCGAGCGGCTCGCGGCGAAGGGCAAGGGAGCCTGGATCCTCGCGAAGGTCGACGTCGACGCGAACCCGCGGATCGCGCAGGCCTTCGGTGTCCAGTCGATTCCCATGGTCATCGCCCTCGCGGGCGGCCAGCCGATCGACGGCTTCAACGGCGCCTTGCCCGAGCCGCAGGTCAGCCAGTGGATCACGGCGCTGCTCGAGGCTCTCCGGCCGCAGATGCCCGGCATCCGCCAGGCGGAGGAGCGGGCCGGGCAGGAGGGCGACGGCGAGGTCGTCGAGGAGGAGCCCGAGGACCCGCGGTTCACGGCCGCGGAGGAGGCACTCGAGGCGGGCGACTACCCGGCCGCCGAGGCCGCCTACCTCGCGATCCTCAACGTCGAGCCCGCCAACGAGCAGGCAGCTGCGGCGCTGGCCCAGGTGCGCTTCCTGGCCCGCGCCGAGGCGGCCGACCCGTCCTCGATCGAGCGGGCCGACGCGGCGCCCGACGACGTCGACGCGCAGCTGGCCGCGGCGGACGCCGAGGTCGCGGCCGACCGGGTCGAGGCGGCGTTCGACCGGCTGGTGAAGACGGCCGGGCGCTCCTTCGGTGAGGACCGCGACCGGGTGCGTGAGCACCTGGTCGGGCTCTTCGAGCTGTACCCGGCCGACGACGCACGGGTCTCCGCGGCGCGTCGCGCACTGGCCCGCGTCCTGTTCTGACGGTCGAACGCCCCCGGAATTCGGCCGGGGGCGGGGTCGGGCCCGGCCGTCGCCGCCCGGGCGTGGCGTCAGAGCCCACAGGTTGCCGGGCCGCCAGTGAACCCCTGGCGGAAGCGGGCGACGCGGTCGAACCCGTGGTCCGCGGGATCGACCGTGCCGGCACCGTCGGTCTCGGCCCAGTCCTGGTCGAGGAGGATGCCGACGGCCTCGTCGAGGTCGCCGGGGGAGAGACCGAACCCGCCGGTCGGGTCGACCAGCCGGGCGGTGTAGGCGCCGGTCAGGCACAGCGCGGATCGTCCCGCGTCGAATCCCGTCGTCGACAGGCCCGCGCCGGCCCGCGCCGCGAGCGCGTACCGGGAGGCGAGCAACGTCGCGCCGGCGAAGTCGCCCGACGTGTCCTCCAGATCGGCGAGCCGGCTCAGGTCGGTGACGATCGCGCCGTCGGCGCAGAACGTCACGGGACCCTGGTCGCCCCCACCACCCGGGCAGGGCGGGGCCGACCGCGGCTCCGGCGCGCGCCAGCCCTGCACCCCGCGGGCCGCCACGAGCTGCTCGTACCAGCCGCGCGCGTCGCCGGAGACCGCCGCGACGAGACGGTTCAGCGGGAGGTTGCCACCGCGGGCCCGGTCGGCGGCCGATCCGAAGCGCCGCTGGGTGAACTGGCGGTTCTCGACGGTCATCCGCGCACACAGCGACGGCCCGCCGGAGTACCCGTCCTCGACGGCGGAGATCCGGTCGAAGGAGTTGCCGTGCGCGCTGGTGTCCGCGGCCAGGGTGCCGAGCGGGTCGCGGAAGGTCATCAACGCACGCAGGGCCGCGTCGCGCTCGACGGCGCCCAGTGGCAGCGCGGAGCCGCCGGCGGCGGTCGCGTCCACGAAGTGCCGGATCGCGGCTCCCGCATAGCAGTCGGCCATGGCTTCGAGCAGGATCGTCGGGTGACCGGCGGGGTCGGACCGCTGGAGCGCGTCGACACCGAGGCGGGTCTCGACGGCGTGCCCGAACTCGTGCGCGAGCACGACGACGACCCCGGCCGGCCCGAACCTGTCCCGCAGGCCGGGCACGAGGACGTCGTCGTCCCAGACGATCGCGTCGGCGCCTGGGCAGTAGAAGGCGTTTCCCCGCAGGTCGGAGGCCTTGGCCACGCAGGGGGGCGGTGGCGCGTCCGCGGCGTCGACGTGGACGGGGGCGATGGTCCGCACGTCCTGCCACGACGTGCCGAACGCCCGTGGGAACTCCTGGCGCCAGTAGTCCTGCAGGGCGTCGACCGTCAGGCGGGTCACGTCGTCGGCACCAAGGCCCGGGAGCGCGGGATCGATCGACGTGGCGGGTGCGGGCGACGGCGTCGACACCGCAGCCGTGGTGGGCGGCGCGGGACCGACGCACGAGCCCGCTGCCAGCAGCAGCGCCAGCCCCGCGACGACCTGCACGCCTCGGCGCGCGCCTCGCCGCGCGCCCTCCGCGGGGGTCCGGCGGCGAGGGGCACGGACGGCTGCTCCCCGGCGCACGATCCGCGCGGGTGCCCCCCACCGTGCCCGGTCCACCCGTTCATTGTGATCGTCGACGAGGCGTCGTGGGGGAGTGGTGCGCGAGGTCGTCCCGGTGCCCCGCTACCGTCGGGAGTCGTGTCGGACGTCAGCTCCCGCCGCACCCCGGCGGCGTCGCCCCTTCGCGGCCGGATCCCCCTGGGCCGTGCGGTGGCGGCCGTCCTCGTGCTCGTGGCGCTGGGCACCGCGATCGCGCTGACCGTCATCCATCCCGACGTGCTGCTGCGGCTCGTCCCGTCACCGGACATGCGCGAGCTGCACCCGGACTTCGACACGTTCTGGCATTCCGCCGTCGCGCTGTTGCAGGGCAGCGACATCTACCACACCCCGGCGAAGCTCACGAACCTCAACCCGCCGGTGTTGTCGGTGCTGCTCGCGCCGTTCGCGCTGCTCGAGGCGCTGACCGCGTACCGGCTGTGGGCGCTGCTGACGTTGCTGATGATCGTCGCGGCGGTGCTCGCCGTGGCTCGCGAGCTGCGGCTGGGAAAGGGCTGGACCGCGGTCGCGGTCGTCGCGCTGCTGCTGTCCTCGCCGCTGCACGGAACCCTGGTGCTGGGGCAGATCTACGGGCTGCTGCTGGTCGCGCTCGTGGCGGGCTGGATCGCCGAGCGCCGTGGACACCCGCTGCTCGCGGGCGTGCTGTACGGCGTGGCGGTCGCGTTCAAGCCCTCGCTGGCGCCGATCCTGCTGTTGCCCTTCGTGCAGCGACGCTGGCGGCCGGGCGTCGCCGGGGTCGTCGGTGCGGGCGTCGCGACGCTGATCGGGGTCGTGCCGGCGGGCTGGTCGAGCGGCCTGGAGTGGCTGCGGATCGGCCTGACCGCCCCCGTGCCCGACGTCGTCGACAACGCCGCGCTGCCCGGGGTCGCGGTGCGGATGGGCGTGCCGTCCGAGGTCGGCACCCTCGCCGGGGCCCTGGTACTGGTCCTCACGCTCGTCGTGCTCGCGCGCCGGGCCGGGCGCGGCGCCGCGGACCCGGCGGGCACGGCGCCCTGGGCGGTGGCCGCCGCGGGTCTGCTGACCGCGCCGATCGCCTGGCACAACTACCTGCTGCTGGTGTGGCCGGGCCTGCTCGTCCTGATCGCGCTCGGCCGTGAGCGGGCGTGGACGCGGCCGGTGTCGGCGGTGCTCCTCGCGTTCCCGATCATCCCGGTCTCCTGGGGCGCGCTGTGGGCCGACGACGACCCGTGGTCCCCGCTCGGCCGCTCCCTCTACTGCGCGATCCTGCTGAGCTACTGGGTGGCGCTGCTCGCCGGGTCGTCGGCGTCCCCGGCCCGGCGCGCGCACACATCCCTGCCTCCCGGGGGCGCGGCGAACCCCGCAGCAGTGGTACCGCCGCCGGACGCCGTCGCACCGGCGCCCGATCCCGCCGAGCGGTCCTCCGCCTCGCCGACGAGCTGATCCGCCCCTGGCTCGATTCCCGTCGGAGCCGAGCTCCTGCGGTCCGGCCGCCGGGCACCCCGCCCGCGTACGCGACAGTCCGCGCCGGCTGCCGGGGGTCCGCGTGCGAGTGCGGGTGCCCGGGGCGCATGGTTGTGCAGCCGGCGCGCGGCCGGCGGACCGGTCGGCACACCCCGGGCCGCCGGGCACGCGGCGTCATCGCCATCGTGCCGTCGCGCGGCCCTCGTGCGGTCGGCCGGGGGCCGGCGCGGCGCGCCCACCGGCCACATGGCGCTGTCGGGTCGCCGTCGTCGCGCGGTGGGCAGGAGGCGCCGGTCCCGGCCGGACGTGCCGTTGCGCGGCCCTCGTGCGGTCGGCCGGGTGCCGGCGCGCCTGCGCCCGCCAGGCGACCCTGCCCGGTCGGCTGTCCCTGCGCGCGCGGGTTCCGGCCGGGACGAACTGCGTGGCCCTCGCGCGCGATCGGCCCGCGCCCGCCGGCCACGCCGTGCCGGCGGGTCGGACTACCCCTGCGGGGGTGGGCCGGACGCGCCGGTGCCCGCGCGTCCGCCGTTCGCCTCGGCCGGGCCGGGGGCCGGAGGCTCGATGTCGCGGGCCTCGCTGACCGCCTCGGGATCGGCGGCGGGCAGCGGGGCCGGACGGCTGGAGGACGGCGGCGCGACGACCGCGGGCTCGCGGACCGGTGTCGGCGCGGGCGGGGCCCCGGCCGTGAGCGACCCGCGGTGCACGGGGCCGCCGGAGTTGTCGGGGACGAGCCAGAGCACGCCGGACGGGGGCAGCCGCAGCACCGCGGAGGCGGGTCGGCCGTGCCAGCTGCGCTGCTCCGCCTCGACGAACCCCAGGTTGCCCACGCCGGACCCGCCGTAGGCCTCGGCGTCGGTGTTGACGAGCTCCCGCCAGCGGCCTGCGAACGGCAGCCCGACGCGGTAGTTCTCGTTGGGCGTGCCCGAGAAGTTGGCGATGCAGGCCAGCACGTTGGGGGTGCCGTCGTCGCCGGTCTCGGTGCCGCTCATCCGCAGGAAGCTCAGGACGTTGCCGGAGGCGTCGTTGGCGTCGATCCAGGAGAACCCGGCGGGCGTGGTGTCGAGTGCCCACAGCGCGGGCTGGCTGCGGTAGGCGCGGTTGAGGTCGCCCAGGAGCGTGCGGATGCCGCCGTGCAGCGGGTCCTCGAGCAGGTGCCAGTCGAGCGGCCGCTGCTCCGACCATTCCCGGACCTGCCCGAACTCCCCGCCCATGAACAGCAGCTGCTTGCCGGGGTGGGCCCACATGAACGCCAGCAGCGCGCGCACGCCCGCGGCCTTGTTCCAGTCGTCACCGGGCATCCGCGTCCACAGCGATCCCTTGCCGTGCACGACCTCGTCGTGGCTGAGCGGGAGCACGTAGTTCTCGCTGAAGGCGTACATCAGCGAGAACGTCATCTGGTTGTGGTGGTAGCTGCGGTGTATCGGATCGCGCCCCGTGTAGTCGAGCGTGTCGTGCATCCAGCCCATGTTCCACTTGAACCCGAATCCCAGGCCGCCGAGGTGGGTGGGGCGGGTGACGCCGGGCCACGCCGTCGACTCCTCGGCGATGGTGACGACGCCCGGGTGGTTGCGGTAGACCGTCGCGTTCATCTCCTGCAGGAACGCGACGGCGTCGAGATTCTCCCGGCCGCCGTGGATGTTGGGCAGCCACTGGCCGTCGGCGCGGGAGTAGTCGAGGTAGAGCATCGAGGCGACGGCGTCGACGCGCAGGCCGTCGATGTGGAACTCCTCGCACCAGAACAGCGCGTTGGCGACGAGGAAGTTGCGGACCTCGCGGCGCCCGAAGTCGAACACGAGTGTGCCCCAGTCGGGCTGCTCGCCGCGGCGCGGGTCGGCGTGCTCGTAGAGGGGACCGCCGTCGAACCGGGCGAGCGCCCACTCGTCGCGCGGGAAGTGGGCGGGCACCCAGTCGACGATGACGCCGTAGCCGGCCTGGTGCAGCGTGTCGACGAAGTAGCGGAAGTCGTCGGGGCTGCCGAAGCGCGCGGTCGGCGCGTAGTACGACGTCACCTGGTAGCCCCACGACCCGCCGAACGGGTGCTCGGCGACGGGCAGCAGCTCGACGTGGGTGAAGCCCGTCTCGGACAGGTACTCGACGAGCTCCTGGGCCAGCTCGCGGTAGCCGAGCCCGGGCCGCCAGGAACCGAGGTGCATCTCGTAGACGCTCATCGGCTCGGCGTGCGGGCGCCGACCTGCGCGCGCGGTCATCCAGTCGGTGTCGCCCCACTCGTGCGTCGTGGCGGTGACGACGGACGCGGTCGCCGGCGGGATCTCGGTGGCGAAGGCCATCGGGTCGGCCTTGTCGCGCCAGCGGCCGTCCTGGCCGAGGATGCGGTACTTGTACCGGGTCCCGACCCCGACGCCCGGGACGAACAGCTCCCAGACCCCGGAGCTGCCCAGCGAGCGCATGGGATGCGCCCAGCCGGCCCAGCCGTCGAAGTCGCCGGTGACGCGCACGCCCTGCGCCGTCGGCGCCCACACGGCGAAGCTGGTGCCGGTGACCTGGCCCGACGCGGTGTCGTAGGTGCGCACGTGCGAGCCCAGGACGTCCCAGAGGCGCTCGTGCCGGCCCTCGGCGATGAGGTGCAGGTCGACCTCGCCGAGAGTGGGGAGCCAGCGGTACGGCTCGTCGACGACGTGGGTGTCCTCGCCGTAGCGGACGGCGAGGCGGTAGTCGTCGGGTTCGCCGGGCACGATGCCGGAGAAGAGCCCGGCCTCGTGGACCCTGGTCAGCGGGAAGGACCGGTCGGTGTCGCCGTGCAGGAGCACGGACACCTCGTCGGCGTGCGGGCGCAGGGTGCGCACGATGGTGCCGTCGCGACCCTGGTGCGCGCCGAGCACGCCGTGCGGGTTGTGGTGGGCGCCGCCGAGCAGGCGGTCGACGGTGCGGGGGTCCGGGGCGTGGGAGTCGGCGGTGCCGGCGCCGATCGTCCGGGTGTTGGTGTCCTCGCGATCCACCCGTGAACCGTAGTGCCCCACGGGCGGTCACGCTGGCCGGGGAGGGGCCGCCGTTCGGGTGGCCGTACCGCGGTCGGGGGGCGTCCGCGGTACGGCCACGTCTCGCCGTCCAGGCACGGACGGCGACCGGCACGGGGTAGGTCCCACCGGGAAGGGGTCCGGGGGCGCCCGTGCGATCGAGGGGTCACGGGGAGTGCTGCGCCTGCTGTCCCGTGGCCGGTGCGGCGGGCGCGTTGTGCGGTGCGCCCGCCGGTCGGGAGGAGGTCGTGCGGTTGTCGGAGGTGGCACCGGCCCCACCCGTCGACGACTGCGCGCCTTCGGGCTTCGACTTGCCGTTGCCGTTGCCGTTGCCGTTGCCGTTGCCGTTGCCGTTGCCGTGCCCACCTGAGGTGCCGGAACCGCTGCGGGGCGTGGGCGCGGACGGGTCGGTCGACGTCGGCGGGGTGGGCGGCGCCGTGGTCGAGGGGGGCGGGGTCGACGGCGGCCGGGTGGCCGGCGGTGCGGTCGACGGCGGTGTCCCCGGCGTGCCGGGGCGGGCCGCGGCCGGCGGCACGCCGCCCGCCCGCTCGGGTGTCCAGGCCCGCAGGTCGATGCCGGGGGAGTCGACGCCGTCGTCGCCCGCGTCACCCGGCCCGTCGTGGTCGTCGCCCACGGAGGGGTCGGCGCAGCCGGGGCCGAGCTCCGCGATGGCCGCGCCCGTCACGGGCCGGCAGGCGGCGTCGGTGACGGCCGGGCCACCGTGTCCCGCGGCCGGCGGGCGTCCGGCCGCCTGCGGGCTCGGTGGCGCGTCCGCGGGTGCGGCGGCGTAGGCGTCGTCGTCACCGGCCCAGCCTCCGGACGGCCCGGTGGCGGCGACGGCCACCCCGCCCGCGGTCAGGGTCAGCGCCGCGACGCCGACGAGCTTGGCGGTCACCATGGTGCGGAGCCGTGCCCGCCGGTGCCGGCCGGGACGGGTCGGGTCGTGCAGGGCGACGGGCGTCGCGATCGGGGACGCGTCGGCGAACGCGCGCCGGGCCGCGGCCTCGCCGGCCAGCTCACGAGCGGTGCCCGGGCGTCGGGCGGCGGCGAGCAGGGGCGCGAGGGGGTGCGCGACCGGCTCTCCGTCGAGGAGCAGCTCGGCCACGTCGGGGGGCAGCAGGGGTGTCGTCTCGGGCATGGCGGGGCGTTCAGCGCCGCCGCCGCGGGAAGTGTTACTCCCGCGCACCGCGTGCCGGCCGTCCCTGCCGCCCGGGTGCCGGCTCAGCTGGTCAACCACGCGACACCCGCCCGTCGTCGAGGCGACGCGGCGACTGCCCGTCGTCGAGCATCCGGGCCAGCCGGCGCAGGCCGCGGTGGGCGGCGACGCGCACCGCGCCGGGGCGCTTGCCGAGCACCATCGCGACGGAGGGCGCGTCGAGTCCGACGACGGTGCGCAGCAGCACCGCCTCGGCCTGGTCCTGGGGGAGCTCGCTGATCAGCGCGATGGCCTCACGGGTGGACATGGCCTCGAGCGCGGAGCCGGCGGCGTCGTCCGGGCCGGCCCGCTCGGCGAGGACGTCGATGTCGGTCGGGGTCACCGGTCGTCGCGACCGTGACCGTGCCACGTCCATCGCGCGGTTGCGGCAGATGGCGCTGGCCCAGCCGCGGAACCCGTCGACGTCGCCGGTGAAGCGCGGGAGGTCGCGGGCGATCTGCAGCCAGGTCTCGGCGGTGACGTCCTCGGCGTCGTTGCCGACCAACGCCGTCGCGTAACGCAGCAGCCGCGGCTGCAGGTCGCGGTACAGCGTCACGAAGCCGCTCTCGTCGCCCGCGCGGGCCGCCGCCAGGGCGTCGGTCAGGTCGCCGTGGCGACCCGATGGGGAGCCGTCCGCCCCGGCGGCGGGCTGCGGCGCGCGGGCGTGCGGCAGCGCGACGTCGGCGCCGACGACGTCGGCGGCAACAGCGTGCACACGTCCTCCTACTGCATGGCGGCCGGACGGTGGGGAGCTCCGTCCGGACATCCGGGCCCCTCAGCGCCGAAGGCCCACGCAGTGTTACACCCCTTGCGGAGATAGGTGTGCGGCACTGCCGTAAGAGTGACGAACAGCCGAGATCCGCTACGGAACGGAATCAATCCGCGGCGTCGACGGCGCAAGGATGCGCACGATCGCGTTCAGCGGGATGGGCGCCCACGTCGGGCGGTTGCGCGTCTCGTACACCACCTCGTAGACCGCCTTGTCCAGCTCGTACGCGCGCAGCACCAGCGCCTGCGCCCGTGGGTCGGTCTCGGAGCGGGCCGCGTAGCCGTCGAGAAAGGCGGACCGGTTGCGCTCGGCCCACTCCGCCGCGCGCCACTGGCGCTGCGGGTCGGGCTCGGTCGCGTCGGCGTCGAGCAGCTGGTGGTTCGCGGCGTAGTCGAAGGACCGGAGCATCCCGGCGACGTCGCGCAGGGGCGAGTCCGGCCGCACCCGCAGCTCCAGCGGTGTCGCGGGCTCGCCCTCGAAGTCGATGACGAGCCAGCCGAGCGGGGTGCGCAGCACCTGCCCGAGATGCAGGTCGCCGTGGACCCGCTGGGCGGGCAGGAGACCGGGCAGTGTCGCGAACTCGTCGTAGACGGCCCGGATGGCGGCGGTGTGCGGCGCCAGCGCCGGGACGTCGGTGGCGGCGACGGTCAGCCGTGCCCTCATCGCGGCGGCGACCTCGGCGGTGTCGCGCTCGGCCGTCCCGAGCGCACGGGCGAGATCGCCGTGCAGCACGGCGATCGTCTGACCGAGCCGGTTGGCCTCCGCGGCGAAGTCCCCACCGACCTCGTCGGCGCGCAGGTCCGCCTCCGCGAGCAGGTCGCGGACGCTCGCCAGCGCCATCGCCCACCCCTCCGCGGAGTTCGACGCGTAGTCCTGCAGCATCCCGAGCACGGCCACCTCGCCGTGCAGCACGCCCTCGACCGCCCCCTGCAGCGTCGCGACCTCGGTCCCGCCCGCGGCCCGCAGCGCGCGGTGCAGCTCGAGGTCGGGGTTGCCGCCGGCGGCGACGCGCCGGAACAGCTTGAGGATCGACCGCTCGCCGTAGACGACGGAGGTGTTGGACTGCTCGACCCCGAGGACCCGCCCCGGCGGCCCCGGCGCCAGCTCGACGCCGGGCTCCGGCACGAAGCGCAGGTCGCCGACCGTGCATCCGTTCCGGACCGCCTCGTACAGCCACTTCGTGACCGCCGGGTCCCACAGCCCGTCGTAGACGATGCGGCCGCCGAGCGCCCCGATGGTGGCGTGCTCCAGCTCGCCGCCGACGTCGGTGCGGTAGGCGGCCAGTACCTGGAAGTGCGCGGCGGGCCCGCCGTCGGTGAACTCGACCTCGGCGACCACGTGGTCGACGTCGAGTCCCTCGATCGGCAACGGCGTCGACGCGACGACGGACACGGAGCCGACCTCACGGCCCTTCGCGCCGGACCAGCGCTGCTGCGGAATCCAGTCCGCCAGCAAGGCCGCCAGGTCGGCGGACGGTGAGCTCGCGAGCTCGGTCACGAGGGTTCCTCCTCGGGGGTGATCGAGAACCAGTAGAAGCCGTGCCCGGGCAGTGTCAGCAGGTACGGCAGCTCGCCGATCCGCGGGAACGGGACCCCGCCGGTCAGCTCGTGCGGCCGACAACCCTGCCATGCCGACAGGTCCAGCTCGACCGGCTGGGGGAACCGCGACATGTTGTTGACGCAGAGCACCACGTCGTCGGTGCCGTCCTGGGAGCCGCCCCGGTGGGTCCGCACGTAGGCCAGCACCGAGGGGTTCGAGCCGCCGAGCTCGTGGTAGTCGCCGAGGCCGAAGGCGCTGTGCCGCTTGCGGATCTCGATCATGTGCCGGTTCCAGTGCAGCAGCGACGTCGTCGAGTTCAGCTGCGCCTCGACGTTCACGGCCTGGTACCCGTAGAGCGGGTCCATGATCGGCGGCAGGTACAGCCTGCCGGGATCGGCCGTCGAGAAGCCGGCGTTGCGGTCGGGAGTCCACTGCATCGGGCTGCGGACGGCGTCGCGGTCGCCCAGCCAGATGTTGTCGCCCATGCCGATCTCGTCGCCGTAGTACAGGACGGGCGACCCCGGCAGCGACAGCAGCAGCGCGGTGAACAGCTCCAGCTGGTTGCGGTCGTTCTCCAGCAGCGGCGCCAGTCGCCTGCGGATGCCGATGTTGGCCTTCATCCGCGGGTCCTTGGCGTACTCGGAGTACATGTAGTCGCGCTCTTCGTCGGTGACCATCTCGAGCGTCAGCTCGTCGTGGTTGCGCAGGAAGATCCCCCACTGCGCGCCCGACGGGATCGCCGGTGTCTGCGCGAGGATCTCCGAGATCGGGAAGCGGTTCTCCCGGCGGACGGCCATGAAGATGCGCGGCATCAGCGGGAAGTGGAAGGCCATGTGGCACTCGTCGCCGCCGACGGCCGGGTCGCCGAAGTACTCGACGACGTCGCTCGGCCACTGGTTGGCCTCGGCGAGCATGACGCGGCCGGGGTACTCGTCGTCGAGGACCTTGCGGCAGCGCCTGAGGAACGCGTGGGTCTCGGCGAGGTTCTCGCAGTTGGTGCCCTCGCGCTCGTACAGGTAGGGGACCGCGTCGAGGCGGAAGCCGTCGATGCCCAGGTCCAGCCAGAACCGCAGGACGTCGAGCATCGCCTCCTGCACGGCCGGGTTGTCGTAGTTCAGGTCGGGCTGGTGGGCGAAGAAGCGGTGCCAGTAGAACTGCCCGCGCACCGGGTCGTAGGTCCAGTTCGACGACTCGGTGTCGACGAAGATGATCCGCGCGTCGGCGTAGCGGGTGTCGTCGTCGGACCAGACGAAGAAGTCCCCGTAGGGCCCGTCGGGGTTGCGCCGGGACTCCTCGAACCAGGGGTGCTGGTCGGAGCAGTGGTTCATGACGAGGTCGGTGATGACCCGGATCCCGCGCTTGTGGGCCTCGTCGAGCAGCACGACGAGGTCCTCCACGGTGCCGAACTCCGGCAGCACCGCGCGGAAGTCGCGGATGTCGTAACCGCCGTCGCGCAGCGGGGAGTCGTAGAACGGCGGCAGCCACAGGCAGTCGACGCCGAGCCACTGGATGTAGTCCAGCTTGTCGGTGAGCCCGCGCAGGTCGCCCGTGCCGTCGCGGTTGGAGTCGGCGAACGCGCGGACGAGCACCTCGTAGAAGACGGCGCGCTTGAACCAGTCGTGGTCGACCGCCAGCGTCCGGGCATGGTCGAACTCGTCGGACGAGGCCTCGTCGAGCTCGGTGTCGGCGCCCGTGGGCCGGGGATTCGTGGCGGTCATGGGCGTCCTCCCGGTCGGCGGCGGGGTCGGCGGAAGCATCGCCCCAATTGGTACCGCGAGGGGCGGGCTCGCGCAGGCCGGACGGCCGGCGACGCGCCGCCGCCGCTGCGCGCGCGTACCGGTACCCGACGGTCTCACCCGGCACCGCCGGGGCGCCACCACGGAATGCCCGCACGCCGCGTGCCCGGCTCGTACCCGCCGCGGCCGGATGTCACACGGGCCGGCCGGGACGGGCGCCCGCGGCCCTCAGCCGGGCGTCAGCGGACGATCCGGAAGATGTGGGCGACGTGGGCCCACGGCTCGAGCCGCACGTAGTTGAACTGGCCCCACTCGTAGGTGTCGCCGGTGACCTCGTCGACGACGAAGAACCGGTCGCCCCAGTTCAGCCCGAGTGCCGGCATGTCCAGTGCGGTCGTGCCGACGCGCGCCTCGTGCGAGTCGAGCGTGCAGACGACGAGGACGGTGTCGCCCGTCGCGGGGTCGGTGCGCGAGTAGGCGATGATCGCGTCGTTGTCGACGTCGTGGAAGTGGATGTCGCGCAGCTGCTGCAGCGCGGGGTGCGCCTTGCGGATCTCGTTGAGCCGGGTGATGTAGGGCTCGAGCGACTCGCCCCGGTTGAGCGCGGCCTGGAAGTCGCGCGGCCGCAGCTCGTACTTCTCGGAGTCCTTGTACTCCTCGCTGCCCGGCTTGACGGGTTCGCCCTCGTAGAGCTCGAACCCGGAGTAGACGCCCCAGGTCGGCGACATCGTCGCGGCCAGGGTGGCGCGGATGGCGAACATCGCCGGGCCCCCGGTCTGCAGGGACTCGTGGAGGATGTCCGGGGTGTTGACGAACAGGTTGGGCCGGGCCTCGTCGGCGCGCTCGGCGTGCATGAGCGCGAACTCGGTCAGCTCCTCCTTGGTCGTGCGCCAGGTGAAGTAGGTGTAGGACTGCGTGAACCCGAGCCGGGCCAGGCCGAACAGGCGCGCGGGGCGGGTGAAGGCCTCGGCGAGGAAGAGCACCTCGGGGTGGCGGGCCTTGACCTGCCAGATCAGCCAGTGCCAGAAGTTCGGCGGCTTGGTGTGCGGGTTGTCGACCCGGAAGATCGTCACCCCGTGGGAGATCCAGAGCAGCACGACGCGCAGGCACTCCGCGTACAGCCCCGCCGGGTCGTTGTCGAAGTTCAGCGGGTAGATGTCCTGGTACTTCTTCGGCGGGTTCTCCGCGTAGGCGATCGTCCCGTCGGGGCGGGCGGTGAACCACTCGGGGTGCTCGGTGACCCACGGGTGGTCGGGCGCGCACTGCAGCGCGAGGTCGAGCGCGACCTCCATGCCCAGGTCCTCGCAGCGGGCGACGAAGGCGTCGAAGTCCTCGAACGTGCCGAGCTCGGGGTCGATGGCGTCGTGCCCGCCCGCGGCCGACCCGATGGCCCACGGCGACCCGACGTCGCCGGGCTCGGCGTTGACGGAGTTGTTGCGGCCCTTGCGGTGCACCGTGCCGACGGGGTGGATCGGCGGCAGGTAGACGATGTCGAACCCCATGCCGGCGATGCGGTCGAGCTCCTTCGCGGCCGTGACGAACGAGCCGTGCACGGCGCGGCCGGTCTCGTCGCGACCACCGGTGGAGCGCGGGAAGAACTCGTACCACGACCCGTAGAGCGCGCGGGGCCGGTCGACGTAGACCTGCTGCGCGCGGCCGCGGGTGATGAGCTCCCGGACCGGGCGTTCGGTCATGATCGTGTGCACCGCGGGGAACATGGCGGGCGCGACGCGGGCGTGCAGCGGCAGGGCGTGGTCGCGCAGCGCGTTCGCCGCCCCGAAGAGCAGGTCGCGGTTGGCGCGCTCGGACGGGCGGCGGCCGACCCGCTGCAGCAGCCGGGCGCCGATCTCGAGGTCGTTGGCCATCTCGTCGGCGGTCTGCCCGGCGGCCATCTTGGCCTGCACGCCGTGCCGCCACGTGGCCCACGGGTCCGACCACGCGTCGACGCGGAACGTCCACAGCCCGGGCTCGTCGGGGACCACGGTGCCGACGAACCGGTCGTTGCCGACGCCGTCGGGCACCATCCGCACGTGCACCGCGTCGTCGGTCGACCCGAGCTTCTTCCACACGACGTTGGCCGCCACCGCGTCGTGACCCTCGCGCCACACCGAGGCGCGGACCGGGATCACCTCGCCGACGACGGCCTTGGACGGATGGCGTCCGTCGCCGACCGCCGGGCTCACGTCGTCGATACCGAGACGACCGGTCATCGGTGCCACCCCCAGGTCTGGCCGAGATCCGTACGTCGCAGGGGCCGGGGAGCCGGTGGGTCCTGCGCTCGATGGTCAGTGCCCCGCCGGGGACCGCGGACCGGGTTCGCACCCACCCGATCACCACCCGTCGCGTGTGTCACAACGGTACCTACCCCGTCCAGCTGTGGCGGTAACGGGGTTGACCGCGATGCAAGGTGTTACACGCAGTTCATCGACGTTGTCGGTCCGTTCACCGACGCACCCCGCGCCGACCGGTCCTGGCCCGGGGCCCAGCGGTCGGGATCGATCCGGTTCCGGGTGGTGACGGCGCGCAGGCGGGCTGTGCAACCCCACCCGATCGGGCGCGGACCATCCGGACGTCCGCGACGCCGGACGCGGCGCGCCGACGGCATCAGTACGCTGCGTCCGCGTGAGAGCCCTGCGTCGCTTCACCGTCCGTGCCCAGCTGCCCGAGCAGCTCGCCCCGTTGCAGAAACTGGCGACGAACCTGCGCTGGAGCTGGCACCCGCCGACCCAGGAGCTGTTCGCACGCCTCGACCACGACGCCTGGGAACGTGCCGGCCACGACCCCGTGCGCCTGCTGGGCGAGATCAGCACCGCCCGGTTCGCCGAGCTGGCCGCCGACGCCGAGACCGTCGTGACCGTCCGCGAGCTGTCCGACGAGCTCGACGCCTACCTGAACGAGCCGCGCTGGTACCAGCTCGCGGCCGAGGACGGCCAGGACCTGCCCGCGGCCATCGGCTACTTCTCGATGGAGTTCGGCGTCAGCGAGGTGCTGCCCAACTACTCCGGCGGGCTCGGGGTCCTCGCGGGCGACCATCTCAAGGCCGCGTCCGACCTGGGCGTCCCGCTGATCGGCGTCGGGCTGCTCTACCGCTCCGGCTACTTCCGCCAGTCGCTCTCGCTCGACGGCTGGCAGCTCGAGCACTACCCGCAGCTCGACCCGCAGGGCCTGCCGTTGCAGTTGCTCGTCGACGGGGCGGGCGAGCCGGCGCTCGTCGAGGTCGGCATGCCGGAGGGCCGCACGCTCACGGTGCGGGTCTGGCAGGCGGCGGTCGGCCGGGTGCCGCTGCTGCTGCTCGACTCCGACATCGAGGCCAACGACGCCGACCTGCGCGGCGTCACCGACCGGCTCTACGGCGGCGACCAGGACCACCGCATCAAGCAGGAGCTGCTCATCGGCGTCGGCGGGGTCCGCGCGGTGCGCGCCTTCTGCGCCGCGACGGGCCATGTCGCGCCGGAGATCTTCCACACCAACGAGGGCCACGCGGGCTACCTGGGCCTCGAGCGCATCCGCGAGCTGCTCGCGGGCGAGGGGCACGACGCCGCCGGCCTGGACTTCGACGAGGCCGTCGCCGCGGTGCGCGCGGGCACGGTCTTCACCACGCACACCCCGGTGCCCGCGGGCATCGACCGGTTCCCGCTCGACCTGGTGCGCAGGCACTTCTCCGACGAGGTGCTGCCCGGCGTCCCGCTCGACCGCGTCCTCGCGCTCGGCGCCGAGGAGGACCCGGAGATGTTCAACATGGCGCACATGGGGCTGCGGCTGGCCCAGCGCGCCAACGGCGTCTCCCGCCTGCACGGCATCGTCTCGCGCGGCATGTTCTCCACGATCTGGCGCGGGTTCGACGCCGACGAGGTGCCGATCGGCTCGGTCACCAACGGCGTGCACGGGCACACGTGGGAGGCCCGCGAGGTCACCGACCTGCTGGGTGAGCCGGGCGTCGGTGGTGGGGACGACGCCGTCGGCGACATCCCGGACGCGGCGCTGTGGGGGCTGCGCGCCTCGCTGCGGGCGCGGCTGGTCGAGGAGGTGCGCCGGCGGGTCCGCGCGGCGTGGCTGGAGCGCGGCGCGTCGGCCCCCGAGCTGGGCTGGACCGACCACGTCTTCGACCCCGAGGTGCTGACCGTCGGCTTCGCGCGCCGCGTCCCCACCTACAAGCGGCTCACGCTGATGCTGCGCGACCCCGACCGGCTGCGCGACCTGCTGCTCGACCCGCACCGGCCGGTGCAGCTGATCGTCGCGGGCAAGTCGCACCCGGCCGACGACGGCGGCAAGGCGCTCATCCAGCAGATCGTCCGCTTCGCCGATGACCCCGCGGTGCGCCACCGCATCGTCTTCCTGCCCGACTACGACATGTCGATGGCCCGCTACCTGTACTGGGGCTGCGACGTCTGGCTCAACAACCCGCTGCGCCCCTTGGAGGCCTGCGGCACGTCGGGCATGAAGTCCGCGCTCAACGGCGGGCTCAACCTGTCCATCCGCGACGGGTGGTGGGACGAGCTCTACGACGGCGCGAACGGCTGGGCCATCCCCACCGCCGACGGCATCGAGGACCCGGTCAAGCGCGACGACCTCGAGGCCAACGCCCTCTACGAGCTGCTCGCGACGCAGGTCGCCCCGGCGTTCTACGAGCGCACCGACGGCGTGCCCACCCGGTGGGTCGAGCTCGTCCGGCACACGCTGGAGACGCTGCGTCCCCAGGTGCAGGCCAGCAGGATGGTGCGCGAGTACGTCGAGGACTGGTACGCCCCGGCCGCCCTCGCGGCGCGCGAGATCGCCCGGGACGACTTCGCGGGCGCCCGCGCGCTCGCCGGGTACCGGTCGCGGCTGAACGACGCGTGGCCGCGGGTGCAGATCTCGGGCGTCGACGCCTCCGGGCTGCCGGACACCCCCGTCGTCGGTGCCCCGATGACGGTGCGCGCCGCGGTCTCGCTCGCCGGCCTCGACCCGCAGGACGTGTCCGTCCAGGCCGTCGTCGGGCGGGTCTCGGACAGCGACGAGCTCGACGCGCCGATGATGTCGGTGATGAAGCACGTCGGCGCGGTCGACGGGCTGGACCGCTTCGAGGCCGTCGTCCCGCTGCCGCACGCGGGCCTGACCGGCTACACGGTCCGGGTCCTGCCGGCGCACCCGCTGCTCGCGACGCCGGCGGAGCTGGGCAAGGTCGTCCTCGCAGGCTGACCGTGAGTGGCGATGGTCGACACGGCGACCATCGCCACTCACGAGGGCCGGGACTCTCAGCCGCAGCAGCCGCCGCCGCAGCACCCGCCGCCCGCGGCGGGGGCGGGCCGGGGCGCGGCGCCGCCGCGTCCGCCGACCCCGGCGAGCGCGACGGTGCTCAGCAGCTTGACGGTGTCGGCGTGCCCGCCGGGGCAGGACGCGGGCTCGCCGGACTCGCTCATCGGCCGGTTGACCTCGAAGGTCGTGTCGCACTGCCGGCAGCGGTACTCGTAACGGGGCACGGGCGGATCCTAAGCGATGGACCCGCCGTCCGGCGGGGTTCGCCCACGCGGAGCGAACCCGTCAGTCGCCCACCTGTGCGGGCCCCCGCAGCAGCAGCACCGACCGCGGCGGCAGCGTGATCGTCGTGCCCCCCGGCAGCAGCCTGCCCGACACCGGACGGCCCGTCGCCCGGGTCGAGTCGAGCACCGGCCGGAACGGGCCCACCTTCGGCAGCGTGCACGCCACCGCGGCGCCACCGGCGTGCAGGAGCAGCAGGCTGTCGCCGACGTGCACACCGATCGTGCAGGCACCGAAGTCGTGCCAGTCCTGCTCGGTCATCAGCCGTCCCGACGGGTGCCACCACGCGGCCTCCTCGTCGGCCAGCCAGCGGTCACGGCGCAGGTCCGCGTGCGCCCGGCGCAGCGCGGTCACGCGCGAGGTGAACTCGGTGAGGTTCTCGGCGTCGGGGTCCGGCGTCCAGTCGACCCACGACGTCTCGTCGTCGAGGCAGTAGGCGTTGTTGTTGCCGCGCTGGGTGCGCCAGCGCTCGTCGCCGGCGACGAGCATCGGGGTCCCGATGGACAGCAGCGTCGTCGCGAGCATCGCCCGCGCCGTCGACAGCCGGCGTTCCGCGATCACCGGGGAGGTCGTCGGGCCCTCGACGCCGAAGTTCTGCGAGCGGTTGTCGTCGGTGCCGTCGCGGTTGGCCTCGCCGTTGGCCTCGTTGTGCTTGCGTTCGTAGGAGACCAGGTCGCGCAGGGTGAACCCGTCGTGGGCGGTGACGAAGTTGACCGACGCCCACGGCCGCCGCCCCGACAGCGCGTAGATGTCCGAGCTGCCCGTCAGCCGCGACGCCACCTCGCCGATCAGGCCGTGGCCGCGCCAGAAGTCGCGCACGGCGTCGCGGTAGCGGCCGTTCCACTCCGACCAGGCCACGCCGAACCCGCCGACGCGGTACCCCTCGCCGGTCGCGTCCCACGGCTCGGCGATCAGCTTCGTCGTGGACAGCACGGGATCGACGGCGATGGCGGTGAGCAGCGAGGCGTTGGGGTCGAAGCCGCCCGAGCGCGGCCGGCCGAGCACCGAGGCGAGGTCGATGCGGAAGCCGTCGACGCCGTAGGCGGTCACCCAGTGCCGCAACGCGTCGCACACGAGCCGGATGACGGTCGGCGACCCGGAGTCCAGGGTGTTGCCGGTGCCGGTGATGTCGGCGTCGTGCCCGTTGCCGCCGAGGGAGTAGTAGGCCCGGGCGTCGAGACCGCGGTAGGACAGCGTGCTGCCGCCGACCCCGCCCTCGCAGGTGTGGTTGGGGACCATGTCGAGGATGACCTCGATGCCCGCCGCGTGCAGCGCGTCGACCATCGTGACGAACTCGGTGACCTCCGCGCCCGGGACGCTCGCGTAGCCCGCGTGCGGGGCCATGAAACCGAGCGTCGAGTAGCCCCAGTAGTTGGGCGCGCCGCGCTCCAGCAGCGGCGGCTCGTCGGCGATCGAGGCGACGGGCAGCAGCTCGACGGCCGTGGTCCCGATCCGCTTGAGGTGCGCGATCACGGCCGGGTGAGCCAGCCCGAGGTAGGTGCCGCGCTGCTCCGGCGGCACCTCGGGGTGCAGCCGGGTGAACCCGCGGACGTGCAGCTCGGTGATCACCGTGTCCGACCACGGCAGGTCGGGCCGCGGCCGGGACGGTCCCTCCGGCGGCGCGGTGACGACCGACAGCGGGACGTGGCCCAGCGAGTCGACGGTGTCGGGCGGGCCCGTCATCGGGTCGCCCGCCCAGCCCCGCGCCGCCCGCACGTCGGTCACCCGGCCGGTGATCTGCCGCGAGTAGGGGTCGACGAGGATCTTCGCCGGGTTCGACCGGGCGCCCTCCCAGGGCCGGTACGGGCCGTGCACCCGGTAGCCGTAGCGCTGGCCGGGCCGCACGCCCGGGATCGTGCCGTGCCAGACCCCGAAGGTCCGTTCGGTGAGCTCGACGCGCCGCTCGGTCAGCGCGTCGTCGGGCCCGTCGACGAGGCACACCTCGACGACCTCCGCGCTGGTCGACGCGACCGCGAAGCGGACGGCGTCGCCGTCGACATGGGCACCCAACGGGAAGACCGGCACGATCGGCGAGGATAGGGCCCGTGGACCGGTCCGGAACGTTGCCTGAGTCGTCCGTCACCGACCCCGGGGAGGCGCGCACGCCCGAACGCGACCTCACCGACGTGGTCGTCGCGATGGACGGGGTCACGGTGCGCCGCAACGGGACGACGCTCGTCTCGGCGATCGACTGGACGGTCGAGCTCGACGAGCGCTGGGTCGTGCTGGGTCCCAACGGCGCCGGGAAGACGACCTTGCTGCGCATGGCCTCGGCGGAGCTGCACCCCACCGAGGGAGTGGTGCACGTCCTCGGCGAACGGCTCGGGCGTGTCAACGTGTTCGAGCTGCGGCCGCGGATCGGGGTCTCGTCGGCGACACTGGGCCTGCAGGTGCCGGGCGACGAGGTGCTGCGCGACGTCGTCGTCAGCGCCGGGTACGGCGTGTTCGGCCGCTGGCGCGAGACCTACGACGGCATGGACACCGAGCGGGCGGACGCGCTGCTCGACGCGCTGGGCGTCGGGAAGCTCGCCGACCGCGAGTGGCGGACGCTGTCCGAGGGCGAGCGCAAGCGCACGCTGATCGCCCGCGCGCTCATGACCGACCCCGAGCTGCTGCTGCTCGACGAGCCCGCCGCGGGTCTCGACCTCGGCGGCCGGGAGGACCTCGTCGGCCGGCTCGCGACGCTGGCCGCCGACCCCGACGCGCCGACGTCGATCCTGGTCACCCACCACGTCGAGGAGATCCCCCGCGGCTACAGCCACGGCCTGCTGCTGCGGGAGGGCCGGGTCGTGGCCGCCGGGCTGCTCGACGACGTGCTCACCGACGAGAACCTCACCGAGACCTTCGGCCTGCCGCTCGCGGTCCAGCGTCGTCGCGGGCGGTACACGGCCTGGCTGCGGTGACCCCCGGCCCTGGCCCGTGGCGTGCGTCTCCAGCCGGATGACCGTGACCCGGGTTAGGGTCCCGGGCGTGACGGAGTTCGTGAGCCTCGAGGTCGACAACGGTGTGGGCACGATCCGGCTGGCGCGGCCGCCGATGAACGCCCTGAGCAGGCAGGTCCAGGAAGAGCTGCTGCAGGTCTCCACGGAGGCCGCGACGCGCGACGACGTGCGCGCCGTCGTCGTCTACGGCGGTGAGAAGACCTTCGCGGCGGGTGCCGACGTCAAGGAGATGGCGGCGATGTCCTACTCGGACATGGCCCCGGTGGCGCGGCGGCTCTCCGCGGGCCTCGGCTCGATCTCGACGATCCCCAAGCCGACGGTCGCGGCCGTCACCGGCTACGCGCTGGGCGGCGGGCTGGAGGTCGTCCTCGGTGCCGACCGGCGCATCGCGGGCGACAACGCCAAGCTCGGCTTCCCCGAGATCCTGCTCGGCATCTTCCCCGGCGGCGGCGGCACCCAGCGGCTCGCGCGGCTGATCGGTCCGGCGCGTGCCAAGGACCTGATCTACACGGGCCGGTTCGTCGACGCCCAGGAGGCGTTGTCGATCGGGCTGGTCGACGAGGTCGTCCCCGCCGACGACGTCTACACCCGTGCCGTCGAGTACGCCGCGCAGTTCGCGAACGGCCCGGCGCTGGCCTACGCGGCGGCGAAGAAGGCCATCGACGGCGGCCTCGACACCGACCTACGCACCGGCCTCGACATCGAGTCCGAGCTGTTCGCGAGCCTGTTCGCCAGCGAGGACCGGACGGCGGGCATGCAGTCGTTCATCGAGAACGGCCCCGGCAAGGCGACGTTCACGGGCCGCTGACCCCACTCACGAGGTTTCTCTACGCTCGGTTCCCATGAGCCCGGATCCCGAGCCCCGCCCGCACCCGACGGCCGCGGAGGTCGAGGCCGCGCGTCGCGATCCCAAGCTCGCCAACGTGCTCTACCACGACTGGGAGGCCGGCTCCTACGACGAGAAGTGGTCGATCTCCTACGACGAGCGCTGCATCGACTACGCCGCGGGGCGGTTCCGGCACGCCGCGGGAGACGCGGACTGGCCGTACGAGCGCGCGCTCGAGCTCGGCTGCGGCACCGGCTTCTTCCTGCTCAACCTGATGCAGGCCGGGCTCGCCACCCACGGCTCGGTCACCGACCTCTCGCCGGGCATGGTCGAGGCCGCGCTGCGCAACGCCGAGGGCCTGGGCCTGCCCGTCGACGGCCGCGTCGCCGACGCCGAACGCATCCCCTACGACGACGCGACGTTCGACGTCGTCGTCGGGCACGCCGTACTGCACCACATCCCGGACGTCGGGACGGCGCTGCGCGAGGTGCTGCGGGTCCTGAGGCCGGGTGGGCGGTTCGTGTTCGCGGGGGAACCGACGAAGATCGGCGACTTCTACGCCCGCCGCCTCGGGATGCTCACGTGGAAGGCGACGACGACGCTGACCCGGCTGCCGGGGCTGCAGGGGTGGCGGCGGCCGCAGGCCGAGCTCGACGAGTCGTCGCGCGCCGCGGCGCTGGAGGCCGTCGTCGACCAGCACGTCTTCGACCCGTCCGAGCTGGAGCGCGTCGCGAACGCGGCCGGCGCCGCCGACGTGCGCGTCGTGACCGAGGAGTTCACCGCCGCCATGCTCGGCTGGCCGGTGCGCACGTTCGAGGCCGCGGTGCCCACCGAGAGACTGGGCTGGGGGTGGGCGATGTTCGCCTACCGTGGCTGGCAGCGGCTGTCCTGGCTCGACGAGAACGTCCTCTCCCGGGTCGTGCCGCGCGCCTGGTTCTACAACGCGCTGGTGACGGGGACCCGGCCTGCGTAGACGTACGGATCCGGGCGCCCGGTCGCACCGGGCAGGATGGCGGCATGGATCGCCCGCTCGAGCCGCTGTGGCGGGGCCTGCTGGTCTACCGCGTGCTGACGCTCGTCAGCACGTCGGTGTTCGTCCTGGTGTCGTTGCGCGAGTACGCACATCCCCTCGGCGCGGGTCTCGTCGTCGCGGTCATGGTGGTGTGGACGGTCGTCACCGGGTTCGCGTACTTCCCGCGCCGTGACGGTCCCGACCGGCGCGGCACCGTCGCGGCGGTCGACCTGGTCGTCACCGCCGGGGTGATGCTGACGACGCCGGTCGTGCAGAGCCCGGCCCAGCTCGCGGGCGACACCCCGCTGATGGGCTCGATCTGGACGCCCGGTGCCGCGCTGGCGCTGGCCATCGCGTTCGGGCTGCGGGGCGGGCTGGTCGGGGCGCTCGTCGTCGCGGCGGCCCTGGTGGCGGTCACGCTGACGTCGGGCCCGATGACGCTGGTCGACCTCGCCGACGTCCAGCTGCTGGTCCTCGCCGGGCTGACCGTCGGGTTCTGCTCGGGTGTGCTGCGCCGCTCGGCGGAGCGGGTCCGGGCCGCGGTCGCCGAGCAGGCGGCGGCGACCGAGCGGGAACGCCTGGCGCGCAGCATCCACGACGGTGTCCTGCAGGTCCTCGCGCACGTCCGCAGGCGGGGTGCCGAGCTCGGCGGGGGCGCCGGTGAGCTCGGGACGCTGGCGGGGGAGCAGGAGGTCGCGCTGCGGACGCTGCTCACCAGCGGGACCGCGGCCGTCGACGGCGGTGGCCGTCGCGACCTGGCCGCCGCGCTGCGGACGCTGGCGTCGACGCGGGTGAGCGTCTCCGCGCCCGCGCACCCCCTCGACCTGCCGGCCCGCGTCGTCGACGACCTCCTCGGCGTGGTCGGGGCGGCACTCGCGAACACTGCCGTCCACGTCGGGGTCGACGCGCCCGCCTGGGTGTTCGTCGAGGACCTGGGCGACGAGGTGGAGATCAGCGTCCGTGACGAGGGCCCCGGCATCCCCGACGGCAGGCTCGCCGAGGCCGAGGCGCAGGGCCGGCTGGGGGTCGCCGCGTCGATGCGGGGGCGGGTGCGCGACCTGGGCGGCACGATCGCCTGCGACACGGCCGTCGACCGGGGCACGGAGTGGATCATCAGGGTGCCCAGGGAGGTGGCGACCGCATGACGGTGTCCGTGATGGTGGTCGACGACCACCCCATCTGGCGTGAAGGGGTGGCCCGTGATCTGGACGAACGCGGTCTCGACGTCGTCGCCACCGCCGCCGACGCCGATGCCGCCGTGCGCATCGCCCGCGCGGTCCGCCCGCAGGTGGTGCTCATGGATCTCAACCTCGGCGGGACCTCGGGCGTCGACGCCATCCGCGGGATCGTCGACGCCCTGCCCGACACCCGGATCCTGGTCCTGTCGGCCAGCGGTGAGCACACCGACGTGCTGGAGGCGGTCAAGGCGGGCGCGACCGGGTACCTGGTGAAGTCCGCGGGCGCCGACGAGCTGCTCGACGCCGTGCGCCGCACCGCCGACGGCTATCCGGTCTTCACGCCGGGACTCGCGGGCCTCGTGCTGGGGGAGTACCGCAGGCTGGCCGACGAGCCGGCCCGGCGCCCGGCGGGCGATCCGGCCGTGCCCGCGCTGACCGAGCGGGAGACCGGCGTCCTGCGGCTGGTCGCGAAGGGGCTCACGGCCCGCGCGATCGGCGAGCGGCTCGGCCTCTCGCACCGCACCGTCGAGAGCCACGTGCAGAACACGCTGCGCAAGCTCCAGCTGCACAACCGCGCCCAGCTCGTCCGGTACGCCATCGAGCAGGGTCTCGACGAGGCGTGACGCTCGGTGGCCGGTGGCCGCCGCCCGGGTGATCGTGCGCGCCGTCGGGTGATCGGGCGCCGAACGGTCCGGGTGCCCGTGCAGCGGATGCGAAGATCCGGCGGAGCACCGCGGCGTCGGCAGGCTGGTGCGAGCTGGTAGGGGGCGGGATGTCGGCGCGTGTGGTGGTCGTCGCGCCCGTCGACGTCGCGGCCCGGCTGGCCGCGGCACTCGGAGGGGCCGGCCTGCCCGTCGAGGGCTGTGGACCCGATCCGGCGACCGTGCCGCCCCGCGGCGACGTGGTCGTGGTCGTCGACGTCGGTCTCGACGACGCCGCGCCCGTCGGCGCACCACCCGTCGTCGACACGGTGCTGGAGGCCGCGCCCGGGGCGGCGGTGCTCGCCGTCGCCGCCGACGTCGTGCCCGGGCAGGTGCTCGCGGCGCTGCGCGCGGGGGCGTCGGGGTTCCTGCGCCGCGACACCGACGGGTTCGCCCTGGCCGACGCGGTCCGCCGGGTCGCCGCCGGTGACGTCGTCTTCGGCCCCGGTATCGCCGACCTCGTCCTCGACGCCCACGGCGCGGGCGCGTCCGGCGGGCCCGTGGTGCTCACCGAGCGCGAGGCCGACGTCGTGCGGCTCGTCGTGGACGGCCTGACGGCCAGGCAGATCGGGGTGCGGCTGGTGCTGTCCCCGCGGACGGTCGAGAACCACGTGCAGCGCATCCAGCGCAAGCTCGGCGTCAGCGGCCGGGCGGCGATGGTGCGCTTCGCGATCGAGAACGGGCTCGCCTGACCGCCGGGCCGGCGGTGCCGGTCCCGGCGGCGTGTGCGACCCGGCTCACTCCGACCGTTTCGGCTCGCTCGCGGCCTCGTCGGCGACCTCCCGGCTCGCCGCCCCGCTCGTGCCCTCGTCGCCGTCCCCGCCGCCGACGACCGTGGTGACCGAGTCGTCGCCGTCGGAATGGGCGCCGGGGTCGACGACCGAGCCGTGCGGGCCCTCGTCGCCCGGGGCGTCGCCGGTGCGGGATCCGTTGTCCACCATGTCGCCGGCCTACCCCCGCCGGTGCCGCGGCACACTCCGTCCGTCGGACGCGCGCAACCGCACTGCTCGCGCCGGGGCCGCGGGCGACCATCAGGTTGCGCTCGGGCTCCGGTGTGCTCGCGCAATAGGGTCCCGGGCATGACCAGCATGTGGGGGGCGCCGGTGTGGCGGCGCTGGGCCCGGCGCGGCGGCGACGACGAACAGGCGCGCTTCCTCACCCTGGCCTCGCTGCGCTGGGTCGTCCGGCACCGGGCATGGACGCCGTGGTACCTCGTCCGCTACGCGCGGCTGCTGCGCTTCCGGCTGGCCAACCCGCACGTCGTGCTGCGGGGCATGGTGTTCCTGGGGCGCCGGGTCGAGCTGCACGCGCGACCCGGGTACGGACGCCTCGAGATCGGCCGCTGGGTGCACATCGGCGACGGCAACTCCATCCGCTGTCACGAGGGTTCGCTGCGCATCGGCGACAAGGTCGTCCTCGGCAAGGACAACACCGTCAACTGCTACCTCGACGTCGAGATCGGGGCGGCGACGATCGTCGCCGACTGGGTCTACGTCACCGACTTCGACCATCGCACCGACGACGTCCACGTCCCGATCAAGGACCAGGGGATCGTCAAGTCGCCGGTGCGGATCGGGCCGGACTGCTGGCTCGGGGTGAAGTCGACGGTGTTGCGCGGCACCAGGATCGGCCGCGGCAGCGTGCTCGGGGCGCACGCCGTGGCGCGCGGGGAGATCCCGGCGTTCTCGGTCGCCGTCGGGACCCCGGCGCGGGTCGTGCGCGACCGCGTCGCCGACTACGAGGCCGCCGCCGCGCAGCGTGCCGCACTGGCCGACATCGCGCGCAAGACCGAGGCCGCGGTCCGCGAGCAGCTCGCGCAGACCCCCGAGCTGTCGACGCCGACCGAGCCGTAGCCGCCGTCGACGCCCCACCCGAACCCGGGACGAGCGGGGGCCTGCGCGTGTCACGCCGGACCGAGCACGTTCCCCGTGGGGATCTTCGGCCGGCCCACGTCGATCGGGCCGCCCGCCGGCGCGGCAGCGTAGATCTCGGCGGTCCGGACCGCGATGACCGGCCAGCCGAAGTCGGGGCCGAGCCGGGCCCGCGCCCGGTGGGCCCGTTCGGCCGCGGCGGCGGGGTCGGCGAGCACCGCATCGACGGCGGCCGCGATCCCCGCGACGTCGCCGGGCGCGAACGACAGTCCGGTCTCGCCGTCGACGACGACCTCACCCAGCCCGCCCGCCGTCGACGCGACGAGCGGCGCCCCGGCCGCGGCGGCCTCCAGCGCGACGATGCCGAAGGGCTCGTAGCGGCTGGGCAGGACGACGGCCGACGCCGCCGTGAGCAGCGCGGCGAGCTCGTCGTCGGGGAGGTGTCCGGCGAAGGTGACCGAACGGCGGACCCGGAACCGGCGCGCCTGCTCGACCAGCATCTCGCGCTGGGTCCCGGTGCCCGCGACGACCAGCCGCGTCCCGGGGTAGGCCCGTCGCACCCGCGGCAGCGCCGCGATCAGGTCCTGGAGGCCCTTCTCGTACTCGAGGCGTCCGAAGCTCGCCAGCAGCGGCACCCCGCCCGGCGCCCAGCGGCGGCGGGCCGCCTCCCGCGCGGTCGGCGGCACGCTCCACCGTCGGGGCGCGATCCCGTTGTGCACCACGGAGATCTCAGAGGGATCGAGGTCGAACAGGGTGGCGACCTCGGCGCGCATCGCCCGTGAGCAGGTGACCACGGCGTCGGCGCGGCGCGCGAGCCACCACTCGACGGAGTGCACCTGCCGGCTCAGCGGCGTCGTCAGCCAGCCGGCGTGCCGGCCCGCCTCGGTCGCGTGGATCGTCGCGACGAGCGGGACGCCGAGGACGTCGGCCAGCGCGATCGCGGGGTGCGCGACGAGCCAGTCGTGGGCGTGCACGACGTCGGGGCGCCAGCCGGCCAGCCGGGTCAGCGCGGCACGCAGCATCGCGTGCCCCATCGCGAGCGCCCAGGCGACGAGGTCGTCGGAGAAGCGCAGGTGGGCAGGGTCCTCGGCGACGTGCAGGACCCGGATCCGGGGATCGTCGGGATCGGGGCCGTCGGTGGTCGGGTGGGTCGCGGCGTCGGTGCCGGTCTGTCGGCGCGACACGACGACGACCTCGTGGCCCGCTGCGGCGAGCTCGCGCACGAGGGCGTGCACGTGCCGCCCGAGGCCGCCGACGACGACCGGCGGGTACTCCCAGCTCAGCACCAGTACACGCATCCGCGCCATGGTGGCAGGCCGGTCAGCCCGCGACGTCGAGGACCTGCCTGATCGAGCGCGCGGCCTCGACGGCGAGCTCCCTGCGCAGCCCGCGCCGGGAGCGGACGGCCAGCGCGATGGGTTCGGCGACGGGCAGGTCGTCGCGCTCGACGAGTCCCTCCGGCGTGCGCCCGACGGTGGCCAGCAAGGCCACGCCCAACCCCGCCCTGGCGGCGGCCAGCACCCCGCCGAGGTAGGCCGCGTCACACACGACGGCGGCGGGCGTGTGGTGCGCGGCAAGGGTTTCCAGGGCCCGGTTGCGGATGGCGCACGGCTCGTCGAAGGCGACGAGCGGGATGGCGGTCCCGTCGGTCGGGGGAGCCCAGCCGGGTGCGGAGTACCAGCGCAGGGTCAGCCGGCCCGAGCCGGTGGAGCGGTCGTCGTCGGGGGCGCCGAACAGCAGCGCGAGATCGACGTCGCCCCTGTCCAGGGCCGTCTGCAGCACCGCGCCGCGGTCGAGCCGGAACCGGATGCGGGCGACGCCCAGCGAGGCCTGCAGCGCCGAGGCCAGCTCGGGCAGCAGCTGGTCGGCGGCGTGCTCGGTCGAGCCGACGACGACCTCGTCGGTCTCGGGTGCGTTGCCGATGCGGCGCATGGCCTCGTCGTGGATCTCCAGCATCCGCCGGGCGTCGGCCAGCAGCATCTCGCCCGCCGCCGTCAGGCGGGAGGTCCGGCCCTCCCGGACCATCAGGGGCTGCCCGATCGTCGCCTCCAGCCTGCGGATGTGGTGGCTCACCGTCGGCTGGCTGACGTGCAGTGCATTGGCGGCACGATGGAACCCGCCGCAGTCGGCGACGGCGACGAAGCTGCGCAGCTGCGTGAGCTCGAGGGTCCTGGCCATAGGGGGAGCGAAGCACAGACCGATCAACGTTCTCTATCGGATGTGATCGGAACCGCGAGTTGGACCGGGCCGATCCCCTCGTGACACCATCGGGTCATGGCAGACCGCCCGGCTTCCGCCCGCACCGCACGGTGCGTGGCCGCCGGCGCCGTCATGCTCACCCGACGCCGTGCCGTCGATCTCGGCCGGACGTCCACCGCGACGTGTCGTCGCCACACCGCCTGACCGGCCGCGCCCGCTGAGCGCCGCCGGGGCACCCGTGTGCCCCGTGCCGGCCGGTCGTCCCATCCCGTGCCTCCGACAGTCCTCGCACCGCTCCCGCGCGCCGCCGCGTCCGGAGCGGCCTCCTCCTGCGCAGAAAGGCGGACACATGGTCCGGCAGTTGAAGCTCGGCGCCGTCCTGATGGGGGTCGGCGGCCCCGGCCAGCACGACACCTGGACCCACCCCGAGATCCCCGGCGACGCCAGCATCGACATCCGCTGGTACATCGAGCGGGCGCGGCAGGCCGAGGCCGCACTGTTCGACCTGGTGTTCATCGTGGACAGCCAGTTCATCACCCCCGACTCGCCGCCGCACTACCTCAACCGGCTCGAGCCGCTGACGCTGCTGTCGGCCCTCGCGGTCTCGACCAGCCACATCGGACTCGTCGGCACGCTCACGACGTCGTACAACACGCCGTTCAACCTGGCGAGGCGGCTCGCGTCGCTGGACCTGATCTCGGGCGGCCGGGCGGGCTGGAACGTCGTCGCGACCGGCGACGGCGGCACCGCGGCGAACTACAGCCGCGACGAGCACTTCGACTACCCCTCGCGCTACGGCCGGGCGCTGGAGTCGGTGCGGGTCTGCCAGGGGCTGTGGGACTCCTACGAGGACGACGCGTTCCCGCGCGACGTCGCGACCGGCGTGTTCCTCGACCCGAGCCGCCAGCACCGCCTCGACCACGTCGGCGAGCACTTCTCGGTGCGCGGGCCGCTCAACATCTCGCGGTCGCCGCAGGGCCGGCCGGTGATCTTCCAGGCCGGCGACTCCGACGAGGGCCGCGACCTCGGCGCGGCCGTCGGCGAGGGGATCTTCACGCACTCGCCGACGCTGGAGAAGGCGCAGGCGTTCTACCGCGACATCAAGTCCCGGGCCGCGGCCAAGGGGCGCAACCCCGACCACGTCGTGATCATGCCCGGCGTCACGCCGGTCATCGCCGACACCGACGACGAGGCCCGCGAGATCGAGCGCGCGACCCGGCTCGGGAAGGACTTCGACAAGAACCTCGCCCAGTTCGGCAGGCCCTTCGGCTGGCACGACTTCTCGGGCTACGACCTCGACGCGCCCTTCCCGGAGCTGGGCGACCTCGGCGCCGACTCCTTCCGCACCCAGGCCGAGCAGATCAAGAAGGTGGCCAGGGAGAACGGCTTCACGCTGCGTCAGACCGTGGAGCACTTCATGTCGTCGACACCCGCGCCGTTCGTCGGCTCGGCCCCGACCGTCGCCGCCGAGATCGAGCGCTGGTTCACCGGCCGCGGTCTCGACGGGCTCAACGTGCACGTCACCGTGCCCAGCGAGTTCGCCCGGTTCACCGACGAGGTGCTCCCGATCCTGCGCGAGCGCGGCGTCGTGCGCGCCGACTACGAGGCCACGACCCTGCGCGGCAACCTCGGGCTGCCGATCCCGCGCAACGTCCACACCGTGGAGCGGGAGGCCCGCGAGGCGCGCGACGCCCGCGTCCCGGCACCCGCACACGCCTGACCGACCCGAGTCCCCGGAGGACCAACCCTCATGGCCCGCCCCCGCACCCTGCTCAGACTGGCCGCGCTCGCCGCGGCCGCCGCCGTCGCCCTCGCCGGTTGCGGCGCCGGCGCCGGCTCGGCGACCGGATCGACCCTGAAGTGGGGCTTCTCCCTGCCCACGTCGTGGGACCCGGTCACGTCCAGCACCGGCAACGACATCAACACGATCAGCCTCGTCTACGCCTCGCTCACCCAGCTCGACGAGAAGGCCACCGCCATCCCGGGCCTGGCCCGGTCGTGGGACTACAACGCCGACGGCACCGCCGTCACGTTCCACCTGCGGCCCGGCCTGACCTTCACCGACGGCACCCCGCTCGACGCCGACGCGGTGAAGCAGAGCCTGCTGCGCGGCAAGACCCAGCAGAACTCGCTGCTCAAGGACCAGCTGGCGACGATCTCCGACATCACCACCTCCGGTGACCTCGACGTCACCCTGCACCTGGCGGCGCCGGACTACCAGGTGCCCAACCTGCTGGCGGGCAAGACCGGCGAGATCGTCAGCCCCGCGGCGTTCACCAAGGACGCGGCCGCGATCCCGACCGCGCCGGTCGGGGCCGGCCCCTTCAAGTTCGAGTCGTTCGTGCCGGAGTCGAAGGCCGTGCTGGTCAAGAACCCGGGCTACTGGAACGCCGACGCGATCAAGATCGACCGCTTGGAGCTCACCCCCACGACCGACCCGGCGACGGTCATCGCCGCCGTGCAGTCCGGGGCCCTCGACGTCTCGTTCATCCCCGGCAACCAGATCCCGCAGGCCAAGGCCGCGGGGCTCGAGGTCGACGTCATCGACTCGATGCAGGTCAACCAGGTCGACGTCAACAGCACCCTCGAACCGTTGACCGACCGCCGCGTCGTCGACGCCCTCAAGTACGCGATCGACCGCGAGCAGATCATCGACGTGATCAACGGCGGCGTCGGCGACGCCGTCTCCCAGCCGTTCCCGAAGGGCTACGTCGCCTACGACCCGAGCCTGGACACCGCCTTCGCCTACGACCCGGCCAAGGCCAGGCAGATGCTCGCCGACGCCGGCTACGCGCCGGGGCAGCTCTCGCTCACGGTGACCGTCAACGCGCTCTCGCAGGCGACCGCCGAGCTCGTCCAGCAGCAGCTGCAGGCGGTCGGCGTCAACGCGACGATCAAGGTGGTGCCGCCGGGCTCGTCGACCTGGCAGCAGGAGGTCTACCTGGGCCGCAAGGCGCAGTTCGCGCTCGACGGCACCGTCGGCCGCGAGTCGCCGGTGCAGAACCTCATGGTGGTCTACGGGTCGCAGGGCCTGATGAACACGAGCAAGGTCGCGACGCCGGAGTTCCTCGCCGCGCTCGACGCGGTGCGCCGCACCCCGCTCGACGCCCCGAACTACCCGCAGGTGCTGCAGGCCGCGGTGCGCGCGGGCGTGCAGATGTCGCCGAGCTTCTCCCTCGGCACCCAGCCGCGCGTCGCGGTGCGCAGCAAGAAGGTCTCGCCGCTGCCGCACTTCCTGTCGCAGTACCGGTGGGAGGGCGTCACGGTGGGGAGCCCGTCGTGACCGCGACGGTCGTCGAGAGCACCTGGGCGAACCCGGCCGCCGTCGCGCGACCCGCGCGCGGCGGCGCGGTCCCGGCCGTCGCGGGCGCGGCCCGCTGGCTCCTGCGCACCCTCGCGCTCACCGTCCCCGTCTTCCTGTTCGCGACGTTCCTGACGTTCCTGCTGGGCGCGGTCAGCGGGCTGAGCCCGGCCGGTCTCCTGCTCGGTGACGCGGCCACCCCGGCCGACGTGGCCCGCGTCCGCGCCGAGCTCGGGCTCGACCGGCCCGTGCTCGTGCAGTACGTCGACTGGCTCTCCCACGTCGTGCGCGGAGACTTCGGCAGCTCGTGGCTCAACGGGGTCAGCGTGTCGTCGCAGATCGGCGACCGCCTCTCGGTCAGCCTCTCGGTGGCCGGGTTCGCGCTGCTCATCGCGGTGGTCGCGGGCACGGCGCTCGGCGTGGGCGCCGCGGTGTGGCGCGGGACGTGGTTCGACCGCGCGGTGACGGTCTTCTGCTCGGTCGTGGCCGCGCTGCCGCCGTTCGTCGTGGCCGTCGCGCTGATCGTGGTGTTCAGCGTGCTGCTGCCGCTGGTCCCGTCGGCCGGGTACGTGCCGTTCGACCAGGACCCCGGCATGTGGCTGACCCTGATCACGCTGCCGGCCGTCGCGCTGAGCCTCGACGCCGTCGCCGACATCGCCCGCCAGCTGCGCACCGGTCTCGCCGGGGCCTATCGGGAGAACTACGTGCTGGGCGCCGTCGTCCGCGGGCTCGGTCCGCGCCGCATCCTGTTCAACCACGTGCTGCGCAACGGTGCCGGCCCCGCACTGAGCGTGCTCGGGCTGCGCATCCCGATGCTCGTCGGCGGTGCCGTCGTCACCGAGTCGATCTTCGGCATGTCGGGCTTCGGCCGCTTCGCCGCCGACGGCGCGTTGCGCGGCGACGTCCCGGTCGTGCAGGGCACGCTCGTCGTCGCGATCGTGCTGGTGCTCGTGGCGAACACGATCGTCGACGCGCTGCTGCTGCGGCTGCGCCCCGCCGCCCGGCGGAGGTCCTGATGCGCCGCGTCCTCGCCGGCCGGGTGGGCGTGGTCTCGGTCGCGGTGCTGGCGGTGATCGCGCTGCTCGCCGCGTTCGGGCCGCTGCTCGCCCCGCACGACCCGCTGTTGCAGGACCCGCGCGCGATCCTCGCCGGGCCGTCGGCACAGCACTGGCTGGGCACCGACAACCTCGGCCGCGACGTGCTCAGCCGGCTGCTCGCCGGGTCGACGCTCTCGCTGGTCGCGGGCGTCGAGGCCGTGGCCGTGGGGCTGGTGCTCGGCGTCGTTCCGGCGCTGCTGTCGGTCCATCTCGGACGGGTCGTCGAGTGGGTGTCGCTGCGCGTCATGGAGACGTTCGTGACCCTTCCGTTCCTGGTGTTCGCCGTCGCGATGACCGCGTTGCTGGGCAACGGGTTGCAGCAGGCGATGCTCGCCGTCGGGATCCTGATCGCCCCCGGCTTCTACCGGGTCACCCGCGCCGCGGCGCTGCCCGTCGCGACCGCCCAGTACGTCGAGGCCGCCGTGCTCGCCGGCGCCTCGCCGTGGACCGTCCTGCGCCGGCACGTGTGGCCCAAGGTCGTCCCCGCCGTCGCGGTGAGCACCGCGAGCCTGCTGGGGGCGAGCCTGGTGATCGTGTCGTCGCTGACGTTCCTCGGCATCGGCATCACCCCGCCGACGCCGACGTGGGGCGGGATGCTCGCCACCGACCTGCAGTACCTCTACCAACGCCCGTTCGGCCCGTTCGTGCCCGCGGCGCTGATCGTCGCGACGGTCGGGGCGTGCAACGGGCTCGCCGACGCGCTGCGGGACGGCCCGTCCCGCCGTCCCGCCCGGCGGAAGGTGGTGGCCGATGTTGCTGCGAGTACGTGACCTGTCCGTCCACACCGGGGACACGACGCTCGTCTCCGGTGTGGACCTGCGGCTCGACCGCGGTGCGACGCTGGGCGTCGTCGGGGAGTCGGGCAGCGGCAAGTCGCTGACCTGCCGCTCGATCCTCGGCATCCTGCCGCCGGGCCTGCGCAACGGCGACGGGACCGTCGTCGAGTTCGACGGGACCGACCTGCGCGGGCTCGACGAGCGCGGCTGGCGCGAGTACCGCGGCACCCGCATCGGCGCGGTGTTCCAGGACCCGGCCTCCTACCTCAACCCGTCGATCGGTGTCGGTGCCCAGCTCGCGGAGGTGCTGCGGGTCCGCGTCGGCCTCGGCAGGCGCGCCGCCCGCGACCGTGCCGTGGAGCTGCTGGCGGACATGGGGCTGCGCGACCCGGCGCGGGTGTACCGGCAGTACCCGTTCGAGCTCTCCGGCGGCATGCTGCAGCGGGTGCTGATCGCCGTCGCGATCAGTGCCGAGCCCGACCTGCTCATCGCCGACGAGGCGACCACCGCCCTCGACGTCACCGTGCAGGCCGAGGTCCTCGACCTGCTCGCCGACCTGCGCGACCGCACCGGGCTCGCGCTGCTGCTCGTCTCGCACGACCTCGCCGTCGTCGCGCAGGTCTGCGACGAGGTGATCGTCATGCGCGACGGCGCGGTCGTCGAACGCGGGCGCGCGGGCGACGTGCTCGCCGCACCGTCGCACCCCTACACCCGTTCGCTGATCGACGCGCACACCCGCTACGGCATCGAGAAGTTCCGGCTCGAGGAGGCGCAGCGTGGCTGAGCCGCTGCTCGAGGTCGCCGGGTTGGCGGTCGCGCTCGGCCGCGGCCGGGGACGACGCGAGATCCTGCACGGTGTCGACCTCACCGTCGGGGCGGGCGAGAGCGTCGGGCTGATCGGGGAGACCGGATCGGGCAAGAGCACCCTCGCGCGCACGGTCGTCGGCCTGCACCGCGCGGCGCGGGGACGCATCCGGGTCGCGGGGACGGAGGTGACGTCGTTGCGCGGGCGACGGTTGCGGGCGTTCCGCCGCAGCGGCGTCGTGCAGTACGTGTTCCAGGACCCGCTGCGCAGCCTCGACCCCGACCTGCCGGTGGGGGAGTCCGTCGGGTTCGGGATCCCGGACGCGGGCTCCCGGGTGGCCGACGCGCTCCGTCTCGTCGGCCTCGACCCGGCGCTCGCGTCCCGGCTGCCGGGGGAGGTCTCCGGCGGGCAGCGGCAGCGCGCCGCGATAGCCCGCGCGATGATCGCCGGGCCGCGCCTGCTGATCTGCGACGAACCCGTCAGCGCGCTCGACGCCGCGACCCGCGTGCAGGTCCTCGACCTGCTCGTCGCGCTCTGTTCCGAGAACGGCATCGGCCTGCTCTACATCTCCCACGACCTCGGGTCGGTCGCGGGCGTCACCGACCGGCTCGCCGTGCTGCACCACGGCGACGTCGTCGAGGCGGGCACGACCGAGCAGGTCGTCGCCGCCCCGCGCCATCCCTACACCCGCCTGCTCATCGGCTCGGCCCCCACCGTCGACGGCGGGGGCATGAGCCGCACGGAGCGCGCCGAGCTGCGCGCCCTGTTGTCCGCGAGCTCGTCCACGGGCGGGTCCGTCCCGCTCGGAAAGGTGGTTCCGTGACCGTCACGAGTGCCGGCCCCGGCACAGTCCCCAGGACGCCCGACGCCGTCCCGGTCGTCGCTTCCTGGCGCGAGCCGGCCGGCGTCAGCCCGCGCGGGACGGTCGTCGTCGTCCCCGGACGGGGCGAGCACGCCGGGGTCTACGAGCGGTTCGGTCGTCGGATCAGCGCGGACGGCTACCGCGTCTGGGCCGTCGCCGACCCCACGGTCGACGCCGACCGGACCGAGGGCCAGGTCCGGGCGCTGCTGCCCGCCGAACCCGGGCCGGTCGTGCTCGTCGGGTCCGACAGCGGTGCGCTCTTCGCCGCCGGTCTCGTCGCGTCCGGGTTGCCGCACGTCGCCGGGCTCGTCCTCGCCGGGCTGCCCGCGTCCGCCGGTGCCGCCCCCGGGTCGTGGGACGACGAGCTCGCCGCCCGGACCGCCTGCCCGACGCACCTGGCCAGGCTCGGCGACGACCCCGCCGTGCGCCGCGGTGCGCTCGCCGACGCGATCCCGCCGTCCTGGTTCGCCGCGGCGGACCCCGCGGCCGTCGGTGTCCCGGTGCTCGGCGTGCACGGCGCGGCCGACACCGTCAGCCCGCTCGACGGAGCCCGCGGCTGGTACGCGGGCGTCGCGACCGTCGAGCTCGTCACCGTCGTCGGCGGGCGGCACGACGCGCTCAACGACGCCACCCACCGCGCCGCCGCGGCATCGGTGGTGCTGTTCCTCGAGCGCCTGCGGCTGGGCCCGGACCTGCCCGCGATCGTCCGCGTCGAGACCCCGGGGGCCGCCCGATGACGTTCCATCCCGACCTGACGGCGACCGTGGCACCCTCGCGTGCCCGCATCCACCACGTCCGCGCGGGGGAGCTGGTCGGCGACACCGCGCAGACCAGCGGCATGACCCGGCTGGAGGCGGTGAGCGGCAAGACCGTCGGCTCCGAGCGGATCTGGACGGGCGAGACGCACGTCGCCCCGTCGACCAACTCCGGCAACCACCACCACGGCGAGGCCGAGACGTCGATCTACATCGTCAGCGGACGACCCGCGTTCGTGTTCCACGACGGTGCGGGCGAGGTGCGAATCCAGACCGGGCCGGGCGACTACGTCTTCGTCCCGCCCTACGTCCCGCACCGTGAGGAGAACCCGGACCCCGACGAGCCGGCCGTCGTGGTCATCTCGCGGAGCACGCAGGAGGGCATCGTCGTGAACGTGCCGGAGCTGACGCCGTTGCCGGTGGCGCCCGCCTGACCCGTGCGGCGATGGTCGCCATGGCGACCATCGCCACGCACGAGCACGGTCGGGTCGCCGGCGAGGGGGCGCCCGATCGGACAGCTCCGCGGGACCGCCGGCGGCGTACGTCGCCCCTGCCTTGCCGACACTGTGTCGGTAAGATGGGGTGCGTCGCTCACTATTCCCCTGGAGGCACGGGATGTACGTCGTTCACAACCGCATCGAGGTCACCGCGGAGCAGGCCGCGGCGTTCGAGGAGACCTTCACGGCGAGCATGCGCGCCACGCTGAACGGCGTGCCCGGCCTGCGCCGCAGCCTGCTGCTGCGCCCGGCGAAGGCCGGTGGCGCCTACGTGTCCACGATGGAGTTCGACTCGGCCGACGACTTCCGCGCCTGGATGAGGTCCGACTCGTTCAAGGCCGCGCACTCCGACACGCAGGCCCCGGGGATGCAGGCGCCGTCCGCGATCGAGCTGTTCGACGTCCTCGAGGACTTCGCGGCCTAGCGTTCCTCGCCACCCCTGCGGCGGCCCCGCCCGGGCATCGGCTCCCTGTGGCTGCGCTGTGAATGGGCGCCCCGCCCGTGCGCGACGCACCCGGTGCCGGGATCCTGGGTGCGGACCGAGGGGGGCGGCGTGCGGGGACGGCCGGCATGGGCGGTGACGGCGGGAGTCGTCGTGTGCCTCGCGGTCGTCGTGTGCCTCGTGGTCGTCGCGGCGTCCGGGACGGCGTCGGGGTCACCGGCCGCGCCGGCGCCCCAGCTCCCGGCCGCCACCCCCGCACACCGGACCGGCCCCGCCGCCGTCGCAGGCGTGGCCTGGCCCGCCGTCGGGGCGATCTTCGACGCCGCCGACGTCGGGTCCGACGGTGAGGGCTGGGGTGAGCACTTCTGCAGCGGCGCCGTCGTCGACACCCCGGCGGGGGACACGGTGATGACTGCCGCGCACTGCGTCGCCGACGGTGACGGCACGCCCGCACGGACCGATCTCGTGTTCGTCCCCGGGTACCACGACGGTGTCGCGCCGTTCGGGATCTGGACCGTCCGCGACACGGCCGTCGACCCGCGCTGGGTCGCCGCCGCCGATCCCGACCTCGACGTGGCGTTCCTCGCGGTGGGCCGCGACGGCGCCGGACCGATCCAGGACGTGACCGGCGGCTACCGGCTCGCGATCGACCCCGGCGACGGTGGTCCGGTGCAGGTCGTCGGATATCCCGAGGACGCGGCCGGGCCCGTCGCCCCGACCGGCGTCGCGACCCGGTTCAGCCCCACCCAGCTGCAGCTCGCCGACGCGGATCTGCCCGGCGGCACCAGCGGCGGGCCGTGGCTGCGCGACGGCACCCGGATCATCGGCGTCACCGGCGGCTACCAGCAGGGCGGCGAGAGCGACGACGTCTCCTACGCCAGCTACCTCGACGCCGACACCGTGGCGCTGCTCGCGACGCTGACGGCGGCCTGACGGGCCCCGGGCCGGACGGCGCCGAGCCTGCGGGCGTCGACGTGGCCGAACGGCCCCGGCTCCCAGCTCGCCACCGCCGCCTGCGCGGCCCGCCGGTCGCCGGCCGCGAGCAGCCGTGCGAGCGTCGCCACCCGGTCGGCGTGCCCGTGGGCGCGGGACCGGGCGTAGTCGGCGGCGGAGTCGTGGCTGACCATGAACGCCCAGTCGCTCGACAGGGCCAGCAGGGCCTGCTCGGCGAGGGCGTCGCGCAGCGGGTCGCGGGCGGCGGTGGCGTGCGCGGGGGCGGGGTGCGCGGGGGCGGGGTGCGCGGTGGCCAGCAGGTCGCGCTGGACGGCCTGGCCGCGCCGCACCAGATCGGCGACCGGGTCGCCGTCCCAGACGTGCCAGTCCTTGCCCAGCCCCCACGACGACCTCGGCAGCTCCACGGGTGTGCCGACGAGTCCCGCGTCCACGGCCCCGGCCAGCGTCGTGGCCCGTACGCCCGCCTCCGGGAGCGCCCGCAGCACCGCCTCCAGCCAGGCCGGGCCCTCGTGCCACCAGTGCCCGAACAGCTCGGTGTCGAAGGCGGCGACCGCCAGTCCGGGCCGGCCCAGCCGCGCCCGGATCCCCGTCAGCCGCTCCCGGACGACACCGACGAAGTCCGCCGCGTCCCGTGCCAGGGCCGCCGCGGCGCGGTCGGGGTCGTAGGGGCGCTTGTCCTGTGGGGCAACGTGTTTCCCGGTCACGCGCGACGGTTTGAGTCCGGAGCGGTGGTCGAACGTGTGGAAGTCGCGGTAGTCGGGGTGCCCCGGGTAGCCCGCGCGCGGCGACCAGACCCGGTAGGTGACGTCGAGGTCGCGGCCGGCGACGAGCACGCCCGAGTCGCCGACCGGACGCAGCAGCGCCGTGTCGCCGTGCAACGCCGGACCGTCGACGACGAACCTGTCGACGCCCGCCGCCGCGTACCCGGTCTCCATCCCCGGTGCGTAGCCGCACTCCGGGGCCCAGATCGCGGCCGGTCGCACCCCGAAGCGGCGGGTGTGGTCGACGAGCCCGGCGTCGAGGGCGAAGGCGCGGACCCGGTCGTCGAGCAGGGGCGCGAAGGGATGCGTCGCCGGGCCGCCGAGCAGTTCGAGCGCGCCCGCGTCGGCGAGCCCGCGCAGCACCGGGGCGCCGCCGTGGCGCCAGCGGGCCTCGAAGCCGCGCAGTGCCGCCGTCGCCGCCCGGTGCTCGCGGCGGGCCAGGTCGGGCAGCCGCGTGGCCGCCTCGTGGGCGCGCAGCAGCCAGCCGCCGAGCCAGTCGTGCATGCCGCGCAGGCAGTGCGGGTCGTCGAGCTGGGCGGCGAGCACCGGCGTGACGCCGAGCGTCAGCAGGTCGCGGCGACCCTCCGCGGCGAGCCGCTCGAGCACGTCGACGACAGGCAGGTACGCGTGCGCCCACGACTGGTAGAGCCACTCCTCGCCGACGGGCCAGCGCCCGTGGTGGGCGAGCCACGGCAGGTGCGAGTGCAGGACGAGGCAGAACGTGCCGACCGGTTCGGTCATCCGGCGATCGCGACGAGGTCGAGGCTGTCGTCGAGCGCGATGTCGTGCAGTACGAAGTCCGCGGCCGTCACCGACGCGACGTCCGCGGCGAGCGCCGGCGACAGCTCCGTGCCCGCGAGCGCCGCCGCGACCTGGGCCTCGACGATCGAGCCGCCGTGCCGGGCGTCGAGCTCGCGCAGCCGTGCGCCGTGGTGCAGGCCCAGCATCTCGACGTCGTCGAACCCGTCGGCGCGCAGCAGGTCCTCGAGTTCGGCGGGGGCGAACTCCCGGCTGTGGAACGGGTTGAGCGGCGTGTCGCGGCCGGGGGAGAACGTGAGCCGGTTGGGCGTCGAGACGAGCAGCTCACCGCCGGGCCGCAGCACCCGGGCGCACTCGCGGACGAACCGCTCCTGCTCCCACAGGTGCTCGATCACCTGCAACGACACGACCACGTCGATCACGCCCGTCGCCACGGGCAGCGCGACGAGGTTGCCCCGCGCCGGTGCGACCCGCGGGTAGCGGCGGGCGACGTGCTGCACGGTCGGGACGTCGTGGTCGAGGGCGAGGACCCGATCGGCGTGTCCGGCGACCAGATCGGCGCCGTACCCTTCCCCGCAGCCTGCCTCCAGGACCATGCCCGTGCAGCGCGGCAGCAGAGCGAGGTAGACGGCCTCATGACGGCGGAACCAGTAATTCTCGGCGGCGACATCCGGCACGGTGCGCTCGCCGGTCAGTGGCAGGCCGGGCGCGGTCATCGATCGACCGTATCCCGCGCGCATCTCGGCGGCTGGGGCGCGGTCCGACCCGTGGTGTGGCACCGCGCGCAACCTCACTGCTGCTGCTGAACCCGGGAGCCGCCGGACGACCGTGGGGTTGCGCGCGATCGGCCGATCCACGCCGCTGCCGCAACGGTTGGCCGCACAGCAGGCTCGGCGAGCACGACCAACTCGGCGGGCTCGACGTTTCCGCGACATGTGCCGCCGTGTCGCGGCGAACACGTCATCCGTGACCAGTACCCGTCGACCGCCCGGAGAGCCGCACCCGACCGCGCGGCTCCGACGCGATCCCCGCCGTCCCGAGCGAGCTTCGCACTCGGCACCGGCCGACCCGAACCGGCCGACGGAACGACGCAACGCCGATACCGTCGGCCCCCGATGTCGCAGAAACGTCGATCCGTCGCAGCTGAGCCGCATCTCGTCGTCCGGTCGGCCGTCGGCGACCACCTCGACGGCCAGGAGATCGCCGAGCACCGCCACGACTGGCACCAGCTCGTGTACGTCCGCTCCGGGTTGATGACCGTCCGCACCCCGGCGGGAGCATGGTTCGCCCCGCCGACGTGGGCGGTGTGGGTGCCGGCACGGGCCCGGCACTCGATCCGGTTCGCCGGCCGCAGCGCTCTGCGCACCCTCTACCTGCGACCCGGCATCGGCGGCTATGGCGAGTGCCGCGCCCTCGCGGTCTCGCCGCTGCTGCGCGAGCTGATCGTCCGGGCCGCCGACATGGGGATGCTCGACGAACGTGTCCCCGTCGAGGCCGCGATGGCCGCGGTGATCCTCGCGGAGCTGCCGGTGGACACGCGCGGCGTCGACGTCCCGGGTGCCGAACCTGCCGACGCCCGCACCTCGGCGCAGGCCGCGCGTCACGGAGACGGCCCGTCGGCGTTCACCCTCCCGGAACCCGAGAGCCCGCTGATGGTGAAGGTAGCGGCGATGCTCGACGCCGGCGCGACCCTCGCGGCGATCGCGCGCCGCTTGGAGATCGGCGTCCGCACCCTCGAACGCCGTTTCCACGACGAGACCGGCATGACCCCCGGCCGCTGGCGCCGACAACGGATGTTGCTGCGCGGTCTGGAACGCATCGCCGAGGGGGCGACGGTCGCAGCGGCGTCGGAGATCGCAGGCTACGAGACCCCCAGCGCCTACGTCGCGGCCTTCCGCGCGACCTTCGGCACCACCCCGGGCACCTGTTTCCCGTGAACCCACAAGCTTGTGAACGCTGACCCGCGGCTATGCCTGCGGGACGAAGGAGCCGTGCAGCCGCAGGCGGGCCATGCCGCCGTCGGGGAAGACGTCCATCCGGACCTGGGTCACCGGGCCTGCGCCGGGGAGGACGAAGCGGTGCCGGGTGTCGGGCTCCAGGGGCGTGCGCGGCAGCAGCGGCTCCCAGGGTGAGGCGTCCGACAGGCGACCCTGCAGGGACGCCGACCCGGGGGCGTTGTGCAGGAACCAGCTCGTGTCCAGCTCGGCGACCCGCACGACGGCCGGCCCGGCGAGGGCCAGCTCGACCCAGTCGTTGCCGTCGTCGCGCCGCCGCGCGGTCTCCCAGCCCTCGCCCATGCTGCGTGCGGGTCCGGGGAGCAGCAGGTTCTGCGGCGAGCTGTAGAAGAGGTTCGAGCAGGCCGTCACGCGGCCGCCGTTCTCGATCGCGGCGAGGTCCACCGACCCGAGCGCCGCCAGTAGCGCAGGGTCGGGCTTCGCCACGCCGTGGACGCGCAGCCGCGCCACGCCGCCGTCGGGGAAGATCCGCAGGCGGACGTGGGTGATGCGGTCGTCGCACTGCACGTCGAAGGCGTTCTCGGTGTCGCCCTTGATCGGCGAGCGGGCGACGAGCGGGACCCAGGTGTCGCCGGCGAGCCCGTCGACGGCGGCCTCGGGCGGGTAGTTGCCGGTGAACCACGCGGTGTCGACGACGATCCCGCGCACGACGCCGGGCGCCCCGAGGCGGACGACGGCCTCGTCGTGGCCGGGCTCGCGACGGCGGCGGGTCTCCCAGCCGTCGTAGACCTTGCCCTTGGGTCCGAACGTCGACGGGTCGAAGACGGCGGGGCCGGGGGTGATCAGGTTCTCGCGGGTCGCGAAGGCCTCGTCGTTGGCGGAGACGACGGCGCCGCCGACGTCGCGGCGGGCCAGGTCGGGCAGGAGCCGGAAGTCAGACACGGGCGTCCTCTCTGCTCAGCAGCCGGCCGCGCGGAGCCTCACCGTCGGTGATCACGGTGCCGCGCAGCCAGGTCGCGCGGACGACGCCGTGCAGCGTGCGGCCCGCGTAGGGGGTGACGGGGTTGCGGTGGTGCAGTGCCCCGACGGCGAAGGTGGCGTCGGGGGCGAAGACCGTGAGGTCGGCGTCCGCGCCGGGCTCGATCCGGCCCTTGCTCGTCAGTCCGACGAGATCCGCGGGGCGCCGGGACATCCAGGTCACGACGTCGGCGAGGTCGATCCCGCGCGCCCGCGCCTCGGTCCACACGATGGGCAGCCCGATCTGCAGGGAGGCGATACCGCCCCAGGCAGCGCCGAAATCGCCGCACAAGGAGTCGACAGAGTCGAGGCGCTTCAGGTCCGGGGTGCAGGGGGAGTGGTCGGACACGACCATGTCGATCGTGCCGTCGACGAGCCCCTGCCACAGCGCGTCACGGTTGTCGGCCTCGCGCACCGGCGGGCAGCACTTGAAGCGGGTGTCGCCGTCGGGCACCTCCTCGGCGGTGAGCGCGAGGTAGTGCGGACAGGTCTCGACGGTGACGCGCACCCCGTCCGCGCGCGCCGCGGCGAGCAGCGGGAGCGCGTCGGCGGACGAGAGGTGCACGACGTGCACCCGGGCACCGGTCTCGCGGGCGGCGGCCAGCAGCCCGGCGATCGCGGAGTCCTCCGAGGCGCGGGGCCGCGAGGCGACGAAGTCGGCGTAGCGCCGCCCCCCGGCGGGTGTGATGAGCGCGCCGTCCTCGGCGTGGGCGATGAGCAGGCCGTCGAACTCGGCGAGTTCCCGGAGGGCGGGTCGTGGGTCGGGCAGGGGCGGGAACTCGGGTACCCCGGAGTCGACGAGGAACGCCTTGAACCCGACGACGCCGGCGTCGTGGAGCGGGCGCAGCTCGGACCCGTTGCCGGGGATCGCCCCGCCCCAGAAGGCGACGTCGACGAGACACTGCCCGGCCGCCGCGGCTCGCTTCGTCGCCAGGAAGGGAACGGACACCGTGGGCGGCAACGAGTTCAGCGGCATGTCGACGATCGTCGTCACCCCGCCCGCCGCGGCCGCCCGGGTCGCCGACGCGAAGCCCTCCCACTCGGTGCGGCCGGGCTCGTTGACGTGCACGTGGGTGTCGACGAGCCCGGGCAGCAGCACCTCGTCGTCGGCAAGCGTGATCTCCTGCGCGGCCACGGCGTCGGAGAACGGGAGGACCGCCGCGATCCGCGAACCGTCGACCACGACGGCGGCCGGACGCAGCGATCCCTCGACGAGCGCCCGGCGGGCCCGCAGCACGATCACGGCTGCTGCTCCCGGTACGCCCGCCAGCTCGCGAGGTCGGAGATGTCGGTCAGCGCGGGCCCGCCGTCCCACGGACGCCGCAGGATCATCGCGAGCGACCCGCTGCCGTCGGCCAGCTCGATGACACCGAGCTCCAGGCCGGCCGGCTCGCCGGGCAGGAGCACCTGGCGCAGCTGCTCGTAGGAGAGCTCGTAGACCTCGCCCTGTACGGCGGCGCCCTGGTCCGGGCCGACGTCCTCCAGCGCCGGGTACGCACCGTCGACGGCGTGGAACCGGTAGCGCTTCGCCGTCGTCGTCGCGGTCACGAGCGGGGCGCCGCCGACCAGGTGGTGATCGGCGCCGCCGGCCATCGCCGTGCCGTTCAGGAACATGCGGGGCACACGAGCCTCCAACGAGTAGGGGGGTCGTGAGTGGCGATGGTCGCGAGAGCGACCATCGCCACTCACAGGGTGATGTGCTCCGGGCGGACGGGGACGCGGCGCAGGGCCTTGCCCGTCGCGGCGCGGATCGCCGCCGCCACCGCCGGGCCCGACGAGATCGTCGGCGGCTCGCCGACGCCGCGGACGCCGTAGGGCGCGTGCGGGTCGGCGTACTCCAGGACCTTCACCTGCATCGGCGGCATGTCGAGGATGGTCGGGATCAGGTAGTCGGTGAACGACGGGTTGCGCACCTTGCCGTCGGTCACGACGATCTCCTCCATCAGCGCCAGCCCCATGCCCTGGGCGCTGCCGCCCTGGATCTGGCCGACGACGGCGTCGGGGTTGATCGCCCTGCCGACGTCCTGCGCGGTGTCCAGCGCGACGACCTTGACCAGGCCGAGCTCGACGTCGACGTCCACGACCGCCCGGTGCGCCGAGAACGCGTACTGCACGTGGGCGTCGCCCTGGCCGGTCTCCGGGTCGATCGGATACGTCGGCCGGTGGTGCCATTGGACGGTCTCCTCGACGGCCTCGTCGGCCAGTACCTCGGCCAGCACGGCGAGCACCTCGCCCGACGCGGAGACGATCTTGTCGCCGTCGAGACGGAGGCCGCTCACGCCGAGCCGCCGTGCGGACAGGGCGAGCACCGACTCCCGGACCGCCTCGCAGGCCGCCTTGACCGCGCCGCCGGTCACGTAGGTCTGGCGGGACGCGGACGTGGAGCCCCCGGAGCCGACCATCGTGTTCTTGGGGTGCACCACGACCCGGTCGACGCCCAGCTCGGTGCGGCAGATCTGCTGCTCGACGGTGATCAGGCCCTGCCCGACCTCGGCGGCGGCGGTGTGCACCGTCGCGACGGGCTCGCCGCCGACGATCTCCAGCCGGACCCGGGCGGTCGAGTAGTCGTCGAAGCCCTCGGAGAACCCGACGTTCTTGTACGTGACGGCGTACCCGATCCCGCGGACGACGCCCTCACCGTGCGTGGTGTTGGACGCGCCGCCGGGCAGGTCGCGGATGTCGGGCCGGTCGTCCGGAGGCGGGGGCAGCGGCAGGTCGCGCACGGTGCGGATCAGCTCCGCGACGGGGGCGGCCGAGTCGATGAGCTGGCCGGTGATGTTGCGGTCGCCCTCGCGCATGCCGTTGAGCGCCCGGATCTCCACGGGGTCGACGCCGACCCGGTCGGCGAGCTCGTCCATCAGCGCCTCATGGGCGAAGGCGGCCTGCACGCACCCGAAGCCGCGCATGGCCCCGCAGGGCGGGTTGTTCGTGTAGACGCCGCGCGCGTCGACGTGCACCGACGGGATGTCGTACGGGCCCAGGCCCAGCGTTCCGCCGTTGCCGACGACCGCCGTCGTCGACGAGGCATAGGCGCCGCCGTCGAACAGGATGTCGGCCTTGGCGTAGATCAGCCGGCCCTCCTCCGTGGCGCCGAACTCGTAGCGCAGCCACGCGGGGTGGCGGTGCACGTGACCGAAGAACGACTCCTCGCGCGAGTAGCTCATCTTCACGGGCTTGCCGGTGTGCATCGCGAGCAGGCAGGCGTGGACGTGCATCGACAGGTCCTCGCGACCGCCGAACGCGCCGCCGACGCCGGCCAGGTGCAGCCGCGCCCGGTCGGGCGGCAGGTCGAGCACCCGGCACACCTGCTGCTGGTCGACGTGCAGCCACTGCGTCGCGACGTAGAGGTCGAGGCCGCCCTCGCCGTCGGGCACCGCGAGCCCGGACTCCGGACCCAGGAAGGCCTGGTCCTGCATGCCGACCTCGAAGTCCAGTGCGACGACGACCGGTGCCGTCGGGGCGGGGTCGCCGCGGCGGATCGCCAGCTCGCGCACCAGGTTCCCGCCGGGCTGGACGAGCGGGGCGTCGTCGTCCAGCGCCCGGCGCGGGTCGGTCAGCGCGGGCAGCTCCTCGTAGTCGACGACGATCCGCTTGGCGGCGCGCCGGGCCGTCTCGGGATGGTCGGCGGCGACGAGGGCGACGGGTTCGCCCTGGTAGCGGACGACGTCCTCGGCGAGCGCGGGCTGGTCGAGGTGCTCGAGCCCGACGCGGTTCAGACCCGGGACGTCCGCATGGGTGAGCACCGCGTAGACGCCGGGGGTCGCCAGGGCGGCGCTGACGTCGATGGAGTGGATGCGGGCGTGCGGGTGCGGGCTGCGCAGCGTGACGCCCCAGCACATGTCGTCGTGCCACAGGTCGGACGAGTACGCGAACTCGCCGGTGACCTTGAGCGTGCCGTCGGGACGCAGCGGGGAGTCGCCGATCTTCCCGACGTCGCGGGTCTCGGTCGAGGTCATGACGCCTTCTCCAACAGGGTCTCGTGTACGGCGGCGCACTCGCGCGCGACGGCGGAGGTGTCGACGGTGACGACGCGGTCGCGCTCGACGACCGGCCGCCCGTCGACGAGCAGCAGCTCCAGCGGCGGCGGCGCACCGAGGACCAGCGCCGCGACGGGGTCGGCGACGTCGGCGTGGCCGAGGCCGTCGATGCGCCAGAGTGCGAGGTCGGCGAGCTTGCCGGGCTCGACGGAGCCGATCTCCCGCTGTCGGCCGAGCACGGAGGCGCCGCCGATCGTCGCCAGCTCCAGCGCGTCGCGGACCGTCAGTGCGGTCGGACCGCCCACCGCGCGGGCGAACAGCAGCGCGTGCCGGACCTCTTCCAGCAGGCTGCCGGCCTCGTTCGAGGCGGCGCCGTCGACCCCGAGGCCGACGCGGGCCCCGGCGTCGCGCAGGTCGCGGGTGCGGCAGATGCCGGCGCCGAGCCGGGCGTTGGACGAGGGGCAGTGCGCCACCCCGCTCCCGGTGGCGCCGACCTTCTTGACCTCGGCGTCGTCGAAGTGGATGCCGTGGGCGAACCAGACGTCCTCGCCGGTCCAGCCGAGGCTCTCCACGTACTCCAGCGGCGAGCAGCCGAACCGCTCGCGGCAGAACTCCTCCTCGTCGACGGTCTCGGCCAGGTGGGTGTGCAGCAGCACCCCGAGCCGCCGCGCCAGTTCCGCTGATTCGCGCATCAGCGAACCGGTCACCGAGAACGGCGAGCACGGCGCGAGCGCGATCCGCAGCATGGCGTCGGGCGACGGGTCGTGCCAACGGCGCACCGCCTCCTCCGAGGCGGCGAGGATCGCGTCGCGGTCCTCGACGACGTGGTCGGGTGGCAGGCCGCCGTCCTTGCGGCCCAGGTCCATCGAGCCACGGGTGGCGTGGAAGCGCAGCCCGACGTCGGCCGCGGCGCGGATCTCGGCGCCGAGCACGTCGCCGCCCTCGCGGGGGAAGACGTAGTGGTGGTCGGCAGCGGTCGTGCAGCCGGTCAGCGCGAGCTGCGACAGCGCGCCGGTGGCGCCGGTGTGCACGGCGTGCTCGTCGATGCCGGCCCACACCGGGTAGAGCGTGGTGAGCCACTCGAACAGCGTCGCGTCGACGGCCAGGCCGCGGGTGACCCACTGGTAGAGGTGGTTGTGGGTGTTGACGAACCCGGGGGTGAGCAGGCAGCCGCGGGCGTCGATCCGTTCTCCGGGAACCGGCGCCGGGCCGGGGCCGACGGCGGTGATCCGGTTGCCGTCGATCACGACGTGGCCGTCGGCGAACTCGGCACCGGTCACGGTGACGACATGAGCACCCTCAATGATCATGACTGCGCTCCCGCGGAAGCCGCCGCTCGCACCGCGTCCAGGATCTTCTCGTAGCCGGTGCAGCGGCAGAGGTTCCCCGCGAGCGCCTCCCGGATTTCGGGGTCGCTCGGGGAGGGGTTGCGCGCCAGCAGGTCGTGGGTGGAGACGAGGAAGCCCGGCGTGCAGAACCCGCACTGCACGGCGCCGCACTCGACGAACGCCTGCTGCACCGGGTCGAGCCCGTCGTCGCCGGCGAGCCCCTCGACCGTCGTGACCTCGCGGCCCTGCGCCTGCCCCGCCGCGACGAGGCACGAGCACACCGGTGCCCCGTCCATGTAGACGGTGCACGACCCGCATTCGCCCTGCTCGCAGGCGTTCTTGGACCCGGGCAGGCCCAGCCGCTCGCGCAGCGCGTACAGCAGGCTCTCGCCCTCCCACACGTCGTCGGCCTCGCGGCGCTCGCCGTTGACCGTCAGTTCGATCCGCATCAGGCGGCCCTCCGGTGCTCGTCCCAGGCCCAGGTGGCGGCGCGGCGCGCCATCACCGAGAGCGTGTGCAGGCGGTACGCGGCGGTGCCGCGCACGTCGTCGATCGGGGCGGCCGCGTCGCGCACCCTGCGGCCGAACTCGGCCGCCAGACCGTCGGGCAGCGCGGCGCGCGACTCCCACAGCCCGGCGGCCTCCAGCTCGCCGGCGAGGAACGCGGCGGCGGCGTCGGCCCGGCGCGGGGTCGGGGCGGCCGAGCCCACCCCGGTGCCGACCTCCTTGCGGTCCGGGTGCAGCGCGAACCCGAACGCGGACACCGCGATCACCATCGCGTTGCGGGTCCCGATCTTGCAGAACTGCTGCGGTCCCGCGGGCGGGGCGACGAGCACGGCGGCGATCAGCTCGTCGGGCGCGAGTGCGTTGCGCTTGACGCCGGTGAAGAACTCCGCGACCGGCACCTCCCGGGTGCCGCGCGCCGCCGAGGCGATCTCGACGACGGCGTCGGCGGCCAGCAGCGCCGGGTGCGAGTCACCGGCGGGGGACGCGGCGCCGAGGTTGCCGCCGACGGTGCCCCGGTTGCGGATCTGCGGCGAGCCGACGGTGCGGGCGGCCATCGCCAGCCCCGGCAGCCGGTCGCCCAGCTCGGCGATGACCCGCGCGTAGGTGACGCCCGCGCCGAGCCGGATGCGGCCGTCGTCCCACGCCCACTCGCGCAGCTCCGGTACCCGGGTCAGGTCCAGCAGCGCGTCCGGACGACGATGGTCGAAGTTCAGCTCCACCATGACGTCGGTGCCACCGGCGACCGGCAGCGCGTCGGGCCGCTCCGCCTTCGCCGCGAGCGCCTCTGCCCACGTGCTCGGTGCCAGGAAGTCCATGCCGACGAGTACACCGGCACGCGGCCGTGCGGATAAGTCGCCGCCGCCACGAATCGGTGGCCCGCGTCACGCCGAGGTCTTGTACGTTCCTCCAATGCTCCTGCGTGACCTGCTCGCGCACCCCGGGCTGCACCTGCGGCTGCTCCACGGGTCGGACGTGGACCTCGACCGCGGCGTCCGGTGGGTCTACACGACCGACCTCATCGATCCCGGCCGCTACCTGTCCGGGGGCGAGCTCGTCATCAGCGGGCTCGTGTGGCGCAACGACCCCGCCGACAGCGAGCGGTTCGTCGCCGCCGTCGCCGCGTCCGGGGCGGCCGCGCTCGCCGCCGGCGAGGCGGTCTTCCACACCGTCCCCGACGACCTCGTGCAGGCCTGCCGGCGCCACGGCGTGCCGCTGATCGCGGTGCCGGAGGAGACGTCGTTCGGGACGGTGACCGAGGTCGTCGTCGGCGCCGTCACCGCGGCCAGGGGCGACCGGCTCGCGCACACCCTGGGCCGCCAGCGCGAGCTGCTGAGCGCCGTCGCGAGCGGGGCGGGGCTCGACGAGCTGGTCGCGCAGGTCTCGGCGGCGACGGGCGTCGGCTGCCGGGTGCTCGCGGCGAGCGGACGGCGGATCGCCGGACCGCCCTTGTCCGACGACCTGCGCGACCGCCTGGTCGCCACCTTCCTGACCGCGCAGCGGCTGCCCGCCCGGGTCGGGGCGGGGTGCTCGGTCCTGCTGGTAGGGCCGGGGGCCGGGGCGCGGGTGACCTCGTGGTTCGTGGTCGCAGACGGGCGGTTCGACGAGTGGGAGTCCGAGGTCGCCGACGCCGTCGGTGAGCTGGTGGCGATCGCGGCGCTCGACCGGGCGCGGCGCGGGGAGGGACAGCGCGTCGCGTCGGCGATCGCCGACGACGCCGTCGCGCTGCTGGCGGGAGGCGCGCACGACCGGCCCGAGACGGCGGTCCGGCTGCGGCAGGCCGGGCTGCGGGCCACGGGCGCGCTGAGCGTCGTCGTCGCCGGGTTCGCCGGCCGGCCGGACCTGGCCGAGACCGCGCGGACGATCCTGCTCGACGTCGGGACCGCCGAGGCCGGCGACGCGCCCGTGGTCGGGGTGAGCGACGGGACCGCCGTCGCGCTGCTCCCCGGTCCGGTCGACGCCGTCGACGCCGCGCTGCAGCGGCTCGGTCCCGGGCTGCCCGGCACGCTGCTCGTCGGGACGAGCCGTCCCGCCGACCCCGGCACGCTGGCCGGCGCCCTGCGCGAGGCCCAGCACGCCCGCGAGCTCGCGCACGGCAGGCCGGGGACGCTGCACGTCGTCGCCGCGGCCGAGGTGACCTCGCACGTCGCGCTGCTCGCGGCCGTCCCGGACGAGGTGCGCCGGGCCTTCGCCGCGAGCGTCCTCGACCCGGTCCTGGCCTACGACGAGCGCACCGGTGCCGGGCTCGTCGGGACGCTCGAGGCGTTCCTGGAGTGCTCGGGATCGTGGAGCCGCACCGCCGAGCGGCTGCACCTGCACGTCAACACCGTGCGCTACCGCATCGGGCGGGTCGAGGAGCTGACGGCGCGCGACCTCTCGACCCTGGCCGACCGCGTCGACGTCTGGCTCGCGCTGCGCGCGCGCTGACCCGAGGGGCGCGGCGCCCGCGCGGTGTGCTGCCGGCGGGACGGACCCCGGGCCGCGGTCAGACGCCGCGGCGGCGGGCCGGGCGGATGCGGCCCGCCTCGTCGACGGTCGCGACGACCCGGTCGGCATGGTCGCGGAAGGTCGCCGAGGCGTCGTCGTAGACGCCCACCTGGTGCCCGGCCCGGTCCCGGACGGTGCCGTCGAGCTCGACGAGCGCCCGCGGGTGCCCGGCGGCGTCGCAGACCAGGCCCGTCGTCAGGTCGATGCGGCGGGAGTGGTCGAGCAGCGCGCCCAGCTGCGGAACGCGCCGGCGGGTGCGGGCGGCGCCGACCGACCGCCCCACGACGAGCCCGGCGACCGCCGCCGCCGCGAACGCCGCGGACACGACCCGGCCGGGTCTGCCGGTGGCAGGCGGACGTCCCCCCACGACCGATCCCCTTTCCGCCCACGGCGCGTCGTCGCGCCGGAGGGCTGATGTGGGGGTCGGCGCGCGATATGCGCACGTTACGGCGGACGGCGGCGTGTCGCGAACTCACCGCTCGTGGCCGAACGGTCCTGCTCCGTCCGTGGCGTCGGGCTCCGCCGGACAGGTGAGCACGGCGGCGTCCGGCCGGCTGGGTTCGGGCAGGGCGTCAGGAACGCGTGACCGTGGCCTCGATCAAGCCGTACGGCCGGTCGGCCGCGTAGAAGACCTCGTTGGGGTTGTCCAGGCCGAACGGCGACAGGTCCACGACGAAGTGGTGCTTGTTCGGTGCCGACAGCGAGATCTCGGCGACCTCGGGGTGGGCCTCCAGCGCGGCGCGGCCCATCTCCCACAACGTCTGCTGCAGCGCCTTGGAGTGCACGACGGCGAACTGCTCGAGAAGGATGCGCCGCACGTCCGACCACGTCTTGTCCCAGTCGAGCTCGGTCGTCGCGTAGCGCCACGTCGCGACGAGCGAGGTGGACATGATCCGGTCGTGGGTCTCGGCCAGCGTGGTGTACCCGTCGGTGAGGAAGCCGGCGAACTCCGAGCCGGTCGACTTGAGCAGCACCAGGTCCCGGAGCCCGGAGACGACCTGCTCGCCGCTCCCGTCGACGGTCACGACCGTCGTGCGCACCTCGGGGCCGCGCCGGACCCAGGTGTGGTCGTGGCCCTGGCCGCCGACCTCCACGCGGTCCCAGAACAGCTCGTCCACCGCCACCCTGGCCCCGGTCACCGGCTCGACGTCGGCGACGAAGTGCCGGGCCAGGTCGAGGCCGTAGGTCTCGATCTCGCGCAGGCCCTTCTCCTTGGCGTAGGCGTAGCAGGTGTTCTTCTGGGTGTCGGTCGGCAGCACCTGCGCCTGGTCGCCCTCGAGGTGGGCGGCGGTGAAGTCGCCGCGCAGCGCCGTCGACACCGTGACGTCACGGATCTCGTGCCGGGGGCTGTCGCGGTAGATGCGCACGACGCGGTTCTCGGCCTTGCCGTACTGGTTGGCGCCCAGCGTGATCGTCGACGTGGTGGTCATCGGGTTCAGCTCCCGCGGTAGGTGGAATAGGCGAAGGGGGACAACAGGAGCGGCACGTGCAGGTGTGCCGCGGGATCGGTCACCGTGAACGTCACGACCACCTCGGGGTGGAAGTGGGGCCGGTCGCCGAACCAGGCACCGGTGTCGAAGACCAGCCGCCAGGTGCCGGGGGCCGGCGGGTCGGCGAATCGGGCCCGGCCGTCGTCGTCGGTGACGGCGGAGCCCACGCCCTCCAGCGACACCCGCATCCCGGCGGCAGGCGAGCCGGTCGCGGCGTCGAGCACGTGCGTCGAGAGGCTCACGACGACCCCACCAGCCGGGCGATGCGCAGCCGGTTGATCCCGGTGAGCTCCTCGAGGGCGACCTTGCGCTCGGTCGCCGGGTCGTTGGCCAGCCGGGCCTGCAGCGTCGCCAGCAGGTCCTCGGCGCTGCGCCCGCTGGCGCAGACGAGGTAGACGTACCCGAAGCGGGCCTCGTAGGCGCGGTTGCCCCTGGCGAGGGCGTCGAGGACGTCCAGCGGCGCACCGGCCACCCCCGCCTGCTCGCGCGCCGAGGCGCCCTCGGCGACCCGGTCCCCGATGCGCGGGTGTCCCTCGAGCGCGTCGTCGAGGTCGCTGTCGCGCAACGCCTCCGCCGCGGCGGCCTGCAGGGCCTCGACCGAGGGGAAGGGCCGTCGGGCGGCGACGACCCGGGCCCACCGGGGGGCCGAGCAGCACGCCAGCAGCGCGCGCTCGGCCTCCGCGGCGGGAAGGGCGTTGAACTGCTGCAGTGTCATCGAGCGCTCTTCGTCCACGACGTCCGCGCGGTGTGGATCGGGTTGGCGTCGGCGACGAGGTCGGCGAAGCGGTGGTTGGCCACCTTCGCGATCTCGATGAGCGCCGCCGCGTGCTCCTGCGCGGGGGAGTTGGTGAGCCGCAGCGCGCCGTCGCGAAGGATGTGATCGCGGTTGTGCGCGTCGCGGACGCAGACGATGAGCGGGATGCCGAACCGCTCCCGGTAGGTCGCGGCGAGCGCCTCGAACTCCTGCTGGTCCTCGTCGGCGAGCCGGGTGAGACCCGCGGCGGACTGGTCGCGCTCGGAGTCCTCGCCGATGTCGAGCCCGCCCAGGTCCGGGTACTCCGCCATCAGCGCCCGCTGCTCGTCGCGCGGCGCGGCGAACAGCGCCTCCTGGAAGGCGGTGCGCAGCGCGTCCGTGTCGGCGAAGGGCCTGCGGTCGTAGGCGTGCCCGACGATGGCGGTCTCGCCCTGGAACAGTCGCCCGAACGTCGCGACGAACTCCTCCCGGCTCATCCCGTTGACCTGTTCCAACCGGACCGTGCCCTCGCCGGGCGAGCCCGCTACGGCCGGGCCGCGGCCGCGTCCGATGTGGTGGAACACGATGTTCAGCACGATCGCGGTGATGCTGCCGAGCGTGATGCCGGAGCCGAACACGACCTGTGCCCACTCGGGCAGCGCCTTGGCGACGTCGGGCTGGGCCGTCACGAACATCGCCAGGCCGACGCTGGAGGCGACGATGACGACGTTGCGGTGGTCGTGGAAGTCGACGCGCGAGAGCGTCTGGAAGCCGACGACGGCGACGGTGGCGAACATCGCGAGCGCGGCGCCGCCGAGCACCGGGTGCGGGATCCCTGCGACGATCGCGCCCGCCTTCGGCAGCAGCCCGATGACGATCATGATCGCTCCGGCGGTGGCGACCACGTAGCGGCTCTTCACCCTGGTCAGCCGGACGAGGCCGACGTTCTCGGCGAAGCAGGTGTAGGGGAACGAGTTGAAGATGCCGCCGATGGTGGTGGCGAGCCCGTCGGCACGCAGCGCACGGGCGATGTCGGACTTCCCGACGCGCTTGTCGACGATCTCGCCGGTCGCGAACACGTCGCCGGTGGTCTCGACGGCGGTGATGAGCATGACGACGATCATCGAGACGATGGCGGCGAGGCCGAACTTCGGGATTCCGAAGAAGAACGGCGTGGTGACGCCGAACCAGGCCGACTCGCCGACGGCGGAGAACGTCGCGAAGCCGGTGGCCCACGCGACGAGCGTGCCGGCGACCAGCCCGATCAGGACGGCGACGGTGGCCATGAACCCGCGGAAGACCCGCTGGATGACGACGATCAGCGCGAGCGTGCCCAGCGCGAACGCGAGGTTGTGCCAGTCCTCGGGGTGCGGGTTGTCGGCACCGCCGACGGCGTCGGCCGCGGCCACGGGCAGCAGCGCCAGCCCGATGATCGTGATGACCGACCCGGTGACCACCGGCGGGAAGAAGCGGATGAGCTTGCCGAACACGGGCGCGATCAGGAAGGTGAACAGCCCCGCGACGATCACCGAGCCGTAGATGACGAGCAGGCCGTCGGTGCCCCCGCCCGCGGCCATCCCGATGGCGATCATCGGCGACACGGCCGTGAACGTCACGCCCTGCAGCAGCGGTAGCCGCACACCGACCTTCCAGAACCCGACGGACTGGATGATCGAGGCGATGCCGCAGGTGAACAGGTCGGCGTTGATGAGGTGGATGAGTTCGCGCTCGTTCAGCCCGATGGCCCCGGCCAGCAGGATCGGCACGATGACCGCGCCGGCGTAGAAGGCGAGCACGTGCTGGAAGCCGTAGACGGCGAGCTTCGCCGGGGGGAGCACCTCGTCGACGGGATGGCGTCGGCGTGGTGTCGGAGTGGGGGGACGGGCGCGCACCTGGCACCTCGCAGGGGTCGTCGGCTGTGACGCGACCCACGATGACGGCCGCCCGACGGCAGCGACCACCCGTCGAAACGACGAAGCCGACGGGTCCCGGAGGACCCCGGTTCGGAGGATCCTCCAGGCCGCCGGGAGCGGTCAGCCGGTGGGCGCGCCCGCGACGGTCACGATCCCGCCGACGGTGTGGGTCAGCCAGCCGAGCAGCACCCCGTCGGTGAGGTCGAGCGGCACCTCGGGGCCCGTCCAGCTCAGCAGCGCCACGGGCCGGTTCGCGAGCGCGTCGCGCAGCATGGCCGCGAGCTCCGGCGTCGCCAGGACGGTGAGCCCGCCGCTGGTCACGGGCGTGCAGTCGGCGCCCTCGGCCGTGTCCGATCCCGTGCGCAGGACGTACCCGCAACCCGTGCGGTCGTCGTATCCGGTGACCAGCACCTCGGCACCCCCTGCCCGTCGCCGGAACGGCCCGGCGGCGGTGTCCGTTCTACCGCCGAGCGGTGCGGCGCGCCCGCGCGCAGCACCGAACGTGAGAACCGTCTAACCGCTGTGAAAGCTGAAATGTTGAACTGATTGGTGAGGGTTCTCACCCCGGCGATCGTTTGCCGCGCCCCGGACCCGCGACGACAATGGCCGCAGGGATCGACGGTTCGCGGCGGAACCATCCGGGACACACCGCGGACGTTCGCGACGAGGGTCCGCGGGCACCGCCGACACGCTCTCCGACCACGGCGGGCAGGGTGGCGACCGGGCGGGCGGACCGTCCGAGCAGCATTTCCGAGACATGGGTCGCGCACCGGACGGGCGCGGCTCCCGCACCGGCAGGAGGTCGAAGAGGTCCGATGAACATCGTCGTGCTGATCAAGCAGGTGCCCGACACCTACTCCGAACGCAAGCTCGACGGCTCGGACGGCACGCTGGACCGCGAGGCCACCGACTCCGTGCTGGACGAGATCAACGAGCGCGCCGTCGAGGCCGCCCTGCAGCTCAAGGAGGCCAACGACGGCACCGAGGTGACCGTCGTGACGATGGGCCCGGACGGGGCGACCGACGCGATCCGCAAGGCGCTGTCCATGGGCGCCGACAAGGCCGTGCACCTGTCCGACGCCGCGCTGCACGGCTCCTGCGCGGTCCAGACCTCCAAGGCGCTGGCCAAGCTGATCGGGACCGTCGACGGCGGCTTCGACCTGGTGCTGGCCGGCAACGAGGCCTCCGACGGCCGCGCCGGCGCCGTGCCCGCCATGGTCGCCGACATCCTGGGCGTCCCGGCGCTCACCCACGCGCGCGAGGTCACGGTCGAGGGCGGCAGCGTCAGCGTCACCCGCGAGACCGACGACGGCGTCACCAAGCTGACCGCCGAGCTGCCCGCACTGGTCTCGGTCAACGAGAAGATCAACGAGCCGCGGTACCCCTCCTTCAAGGGGATCATGGCCGCCAAGAAGAAGCCCGTCGCGACGCTGTCGCTGGCCGACGCCGGGATCGACGCGTCGGAGGTCGGGCTGGCCAACGCGCTGTCCACGGTCACGAGCTCGCAGCCCAAGCCGCCGAAGAGCGCGGGCGAGAAGATCGAGGACGAGGGCGACGGCGGCGCGAAGATCGCCGCCTACCTGGTCGCGCAGAAGCTGGTCTGACCCCACCGACGAGAAGGAGAATCCACCATGGCCGAGGTCCTGGTCCTCGTCGACCACGTCGAGGGTGAGAACAAGAAGAGCACCTACGAGCTGCTGACGGCGGCCCGCGCGCTCGGCGAGCCGTCGGCGGTCGTCGTCGGCCCGGCGGGCACCGCGGGCAAGCTGGCCGACGGGCTCAAGGCGCACGGCGCCGCGAAGATCTACGTCGCGGAGACCGACTCCACCGACTTCCTGACCCCGCAGGTGTCCGTGCTGGCCTCGCTCGTCGAGTCCGCGAACCCGGCCGCCGTGCTGATCTCGGTGAGCGCGGACGGCAAGGAGATCGCAGGGCGGCTCGCCGTCCGCACCGACTCCGCGCTGCTGGGCGACGCCGTCGCGGTCTCGCCCGAGGGCGTCACGCACTCGGTGTTCGGCGGTGCCTACATCGCCGAGGCGAAGGCCAACACCGCGCACCCGGTGATCACGCTGCGGCCCGGTTCGGTCGAGGTCGAGCAGGCCGACGGCGCCGGTGCCGAGGAGAGCGTCGAGGTCCCGGCCGCAGCGGGCCGGTCCGCGACGGTGACCGCGCGCGAGCCGCTGGCCGGTGGCGACCGTCCGGAGCTCACCGAGGCGAGCGTCGTCGTCTCCGGTGGGCGTGGTGTCGGGTCGGCGGAGAACTTCGAGATCGTCGAGAAGCTCGCCGACTCCCTCGGCGCCGCGGTCGGCGCCTCGCGCGCGGCCGTCGACTCCGGCTACTACCCGCACCAGTTCCAGGTCGGGCAGACGGGCAAGACGGTCTCGCCGCAGCTCTACATCGCGCTCGGCATCTCCGGCGCGATCCAGCACCGCGCCGGCATGCAGACGTCGAAGACGATCATCGCGGTCAACAAGGACGCCGAGGCGCCCATCTTCGAGATCGCCGACTTCGGGGTCGTGGGCGACCTGTTCAAGGTTGCGCCGCAGCTGCAGGAGGAGATCGTCAAGCGCAAGTCCTGACGTCTCCGACGACGCCCCCGGCCCTTGCGGACCGGGGGCGTCGTGCTGCTCGGGCCGCTGGCGGCTCTTTCGTGCAGGAACGGCACTTTCCCGCAACTGGGCGGCGGGAAAGTGCCGTTCCTGCAATCGGGCCGGGCCGGGGCGGGCTGGGGCGCGCAGCGCGGGGTCCGTCCGGGGGAGTTCACCCGGTCGCCACCCGACGGCCGCCGCGGCACGGATCGTCCGTTCGTCTGCGACCCGTACCAAATGGGGCGTGACCTCCTCGATCTCCTCTCGGGTGCTGGACACCACCCCCGAGACCCCGGCCGGCCGCTACTCGCTGCTGCTGACCACCGACGCCGACGAGGTGCGCGCGGCCCAGCGGCTGCGCCACGACGTGTTCGGCGACGAGCTGGGTGCCACCCTGCACAGCCGCGTGCCGGGCCTGGACGTCGACCGGTTCGACGAGTTCTGCGACCACCTCGTCGTCCGCGAGGACGCGACGGGCCGCGTCGTCGGCACCTACCGGATGCTGCCGCCCGCTCGCGCCCGCGAGGCCGGTGCGCTCTACGCCGACGGCGAGTTCGACCTCACCTCCCTCGACGGGCTGCGCCCCGAGCTGGTCGAGACGGGCCGCTCCTGTGTGCACCCCGACCACCGCAACGGTGCCGTGGTCAGCCTGGTGTGGGCCGGCCTGGCCCGCTACATGCTGCTGTCGGGCAACCGCTGGCTCGCCGGCTGCGCCAGCGTGCCCCTCGACGGCGAGGACGGTGCCGACGGCGCGCTCGCCGCGGGCGTCTGGGAGCGGGTCAAGGCCACGCACCTCGCGCCGGACCTCTACCGCGTCGCGCCGCACAACCCGTGGCGGCCGGGACCCGTCGTGCGGTCGGGCAGGCTCGCGATGCCGCCGCTGCTGCGCGGCTACCTTCGGTTGGGCACCTGGATCGGCGGCCCGCCCGCCCACGACCCCGACTTCCGCTGCGCCGACTTCTTCGTGCTGCTCGACGTGCAGCACCTCGACCAGCGCTACCTGCGCTACTTCCTCGGCGCCATCGCGTGAGCACGCCGGCCGTGTCGCCGACAGGGGCTCCTGCCGCCCCGGCCCGCGGTGGTGATCGTCGTCCGCGGGACATGGGCGTCGCCGCTGTCGCCCATGTCCCTGGTGCGCACGTCCCGCACGTCGTCCAGCACCCGACCCACCCCGGGGTGCCGCGCGCCACCGAGCGCGACGCCGGCCCCTGGCCTCCGTACTCGCCGTGCGGGCCGGACTGTCTGCCACCGCAGGCCCGGCCCGCACGGCTGCGCTCCGCCCGCCGCGCCGCCGCGCTGCTCACCGTCGTCGGCGCGGCGGTGCTCACGCTCCCGCTGGTCGCGCCGTTCGGTCGCCGCGCCACCGGCGTCGCGATGCGCCACGTCTTCCGCGCCGTGCTGGGTGCGGCCGGGATCCGGCTGCGGGTCACGGGCGGCTCCTCGTTCGCGGACGAGGGCGGTGTGCTCGTCGTGGCCAACCACCTGTCGTGGATCGACGTGCTCGCCCTCGGTGCGGTGCAGCCGGTCCGGATGGTCGCGAAGCGCGAGGTCGGCGACTGGCCCGTCGTCGGACGGGTCGCGGCGCGCAGCGGCGCGCTGTTCGTCGACCGGACGGGGCTGCGGGCGTTGCCCGGGGTCGTCGCCGAGACGGCCGCGGCCCTGCGCGCGGGTGCCGTCGTCGGCGTCTTCCCCGAGGGGACGACCTGGTGCGGCTCGGCCGCGGGTCCGTTCCGGCGCGCGGTGTTCCAGGCCGCGGTGGACTCCGGGGCACCGGTCCGGCCCGTCACGCTCGACCTGCGGGCGGCCGACGGCCGTCCGACGACCGCCGCGGCGTTCGTCGGCGACGAGACGCTCGCCGCCTCGTTGCGCCGCGTCCTCGCCCTCGACGGCCTGGTCTGCGAGCTCACGCTGCACCCGGTGCTGCGCCCGGGCCCGGGTGCGGACCGGCGCACGCTGGCGGCGCAGGCCCGGCAGGCGGTGACCGGCGCGCGCGTCCGCGCGCTGCGGGCCGTCCCCGCAGCCGGGGAGCGCGTCGAGGAGAGCGCCGGTGAGGAGAGCGCCGGTGAGGAGCGCGCCGGCGAGGGACGCGCCGACCGTGAGGGTGCCGACGGGGAGCGTGCCGGTGCGGCGCCGGGCCCGGCGGGGGACACCGCAGTCGCCGCGTGACCCGCCCGCGGACGGCCCGAGGGAGACGGCGATTACCCTGGACGTCCTGACGACGGACAGGGACGGGCAGGACCTCGTGAGCTCAGTGACCGACGCGACCGGGACCGGGTCGACCGGCTCCCACGGCGCCGTGGCGTACCTGGATCACGCGGCGACGACGCCGATGATCCCGGAGGCCGTCGCCGCCGTCGCTGAGGCGATGGGGACGACCGGCAACGCCTCCGCGCTGCACTCCTCCGGCAGGCGCGCACGCCGGCGGGTCGAGGAGGCGCGCGAGACGATCGCGGGCGCGGTCGGTGCCCGGCCGTCCGAGGTCGTCTTCACCACGGGTGGCACCGAGAGCGACAACCTCGCGGTCAAGGGCCTCTACTGGGCCCGGCACGACGCGGACGCCCGGCGCACCCGGGTCCTGGTCTCGGCCGTCGAGCACCACGCCGTCATCGACTCGGCCGACTGGCTCGCCGAGCACGAGGGCGCCGACGTCGAGCTGCTGCCGGTCGACGCCGAGGGCCGGGTGCGCCCCGAGGTGCTGCGCGCGGCGCTGGAACGCGACCCCGACAGCGCGGCGATGGTGTCGGTCATGTGGGCCAACAACGAGGTCGGCACCGTCAACCCGATCCGCGAGCTCGCCGCCGTCGCCCACGAGTTCGGCGTGCCGTTCCACACCGACGCGGTGCAGGCCGTGGGCATCCTGCCGGTCGACTTCGCCGCCTGCGGTGCCGACGCGCTCACCCTCACCGGCCACAAGCTCGGCGGGCCCTACGGCGCGGGTGTGCTCCTGCTGGGCCGCAGCGTGTCGCTGACGCCGCTGCTGCACGGCGGCGGCCAGGAGCGCGACGTCCGTTCCGGCACCCTCGACACCCCGTCGGTGATCGGGCTCGCCACCGCCGTCGAGCTCGCGGTGGCCGACGCGCCGCGGCGGGCGGCGACGATCGGCGCGCTGCGCGACGAGCTCGTCGAGCGGGTGCGGGCGGCGGTGCCCGACGCCGTCCTCAACGGCGACCCCGGCACCGACACGATCGACGGCGGCCCGTCGCGGCTGCCGGGCAACGCGCACCTGTCGTTCCCCGGCTGCGAGGGCGACAGCCTGATCATGCTGCTCGACGCCCAGGGCATCGAGTGTGCCACCGGCTCGGCGTGCACCGCGGGGGTCCCGCAGCCGAGCCACGTGCTGCTGGCGATGGGCGCCGACGAGGCCACGGCGCGCGGTTCGCTGCGCCTGTCGCTGGGCCACACGTCCACCGCGCGCGACGTCGACGCCCTCGCCGCGGCGATCGGGCCGGTCGTCGAGCGGGCCCGCCGGGCCGGGCAGAACGCGGCGGCGCACCGTCGCCCCGCGGCGGCGCAGCAGCCGGGCAGGGAGGCAACGTCACGGGCGGTCGCGCGATGAGGGTCCTCGCCGCGATGAGCGGCGGGGTCGACTCCGCCGTTGCCGCGGCCCGCGCGGTCGATGCGGGCCACGACGTGGTCGGCGTCCACCTCGCGCTGTCGGAGACACCCGATGCGTTGCGGTCGGGATCGCGGGGCTGCTGCTCGCGCGAGGACGCCGACGACGCGCGCCGTGCCGCCGACGTGCTCGACATCCCGTTCTACGTGTGGGACTTCGCCGCGCCGTTTTCCGCCGGGGTGGTCGACGACTTCGTCGCCGCCTACGCCGCGGGCCGCACGCCGAACCCCTGCGTGCGCTGCAACGAGCGGATCAAGTTCGCGGCGCTGCTCGACAAGGCGCTCGCGCTCGGCTTCGACGCCGTCTGCACCGGGCACTACGCCCGTCTTTCCGACGGTGTCCTGCGGCGTGCGGTCGACGACGGCAAGGACCAGTCCTACGTGCTCGCGGTACTCACACCGTTCCAGCTCGCGCACGCGCTGTTCCCCATCGGCGACACCCCGAAGGCGCAGGTCAGGGCCGAGGCCGCCGAGCGGGGCCTGCGGGTCGCCGACAAGCCCGACAGCCACGACATCTGCTTCATCCCCTCCGGCGACACCCGGGCGTTCCTGGCCGAGCGGCTCGGTGCGCGGCCGGGCCCGATCGTCGACGCGGTGAGCGGCGAGGTCATCGGCGACCACGCAGGCGTGCACGGCTTCACCGTCGGGCAGCGCAAGGGGATCGGGGTCGACCGGCCCGCCGCCGACGGCCGTCCCCGCTACGTGCTGGGCATCGAGCCGGTGAGCGCGACGGTGACGGTCGGCCCGGCCGAGGCGCTCGACGTCCGCGAGATCGACACCGAGACCCCGGTGTGGGGCTGCGGCACCGCGCCCGACGGACCGGTGAGCTGCGTCGTGCAGGTCCGCGCGCACGGCGGTCTGGCCCCGGCCACGGCATGGCCGACCGCCCGCGACGGTCTCCACGTCGAGCTGGGCGAGCCGCTGCGCGGGGTCGCGCCCGGGCAGTCGGCGGCGTTCTACCGGCCCGATCCCGGCGGTGACGTCGTCCTCGGCAGTGCCGTCATCAGCGCCGCCCGCTGACCGCCACCCGGACGAGTGGCGCGAACCGCTCGAAAGGGTCATGCTGCGCTCCGGCCGACCGGAGGTGGCGTGTGCCCGACGACGTCCTGTACCGCCCGTCCGACGACCCGGACACCGTCGCGACGGACACGCACCCGGCTGACGCCGCTGGCCCCGACACCGCTGGCCCCGACACCGGTGCGGCCGACACCGCCGAGGACGTCGCGACGTCGAAGCCGGTCCGTGTCCTCGGCCGCATCGGGCTCGTCGCCTACGGGGCGGTGAACCTCGTCATCGCGTCGCTGGCCGTCCAGGTCGCGTTCGGCGACCGGGAGCGCGCCGACAAGACCGGCGCGCTCGCGACCGTCGCCGAGACCGGGGTGGGCCGGGTCGCCCTGTGGCTGGCGGTCGCGGGGCTGGCCGCGCTGACCCTCTGGACGCTCGCCGAGGTGGTGTTCGGCCACCGCGGGCCGTCCGTCGGGCGCCGGGTGCTGCGCGGCGCGATCGACCTGGCGGAGGCCGGCATCTTCGCGACGCTCGCCGTCTCGGCCGCGAAGATCGCCGCGGGCGGGTCGTCGCAGGGCTCGGTGCTGAGCACGGTGCTGCGCTGGCCCGGCGGCCAGTGGCTGGTCGGGGCGGCAGGTGTCGGGGTGGCGGTGCTCGCCGGGTTCGCGGTGTGGCGCGGGCTGCGGGGCGGGTTCCGTCGCGACCTGGACCTGTCGCGCTGCGGACCGCGCCTGGGCCGGCTCGGGGTGCTCGCCGGGCACGTCGGCTGGGTGGCGCTGGGGCTGGCCTACCTGACCGCCGGCGTCCTCACGGTGCGTACGGCGGTGCGCTACGACCCCGCGCAGCCCGTCGGGCTCGACGCCGGCGTGCAGACGCTCGGCGCCCAGCCCTACGGCCCGGCACTGCTGCTCGCGCTGGCCGCCGGGCTGGCCGTGTTCGGGCTCTACTGCCTGTTCGACGCCCGCTGCCGCAAGCGGTGAGCGCTACGCGGCGCCCTCGACGATCCGGAAGTCCCGTTCGGCGACGCCGTCGAGGATGCGGACGGCGTCCTGGTAGGCCTGGCTCTCGTAGGTCGCGACGGCCACGTCGTAGTCGGCGAACTCGACGACGACGGTGCGCTCCGCGAGCCCGTGCTCCCGTGCGGTGACCTTCCCGCCCCGGGTCACGAAGCGACCCCCGGCCTCGAGCACGACCGGCGCCGCCTGTGCGCCGTACCTCGCGAGTGCGTCGGTGTCGGTCACCCACCGGTAGGTCACGACCCAGTACCCCTTCGCCACGCTCGCCGCCTTTCGTCAGGTGTTCGTCAGGGCATCGTATGCGGGCCGATAGGGGGCCTCCGGCGGACCACTCGCCGCGGTCCCGCGCCCGGGCGGCCCGTTCCTGCGTCGGTGCCGAACCCGAACACGCCCGGATGCCGACCCGGCTCCGCCTTCCCGCGAACCACCCGGATCACCAGGCCTGGCGACGGCGATCCCCGGACAACCCCTATGAATGAGCAGAAATTCTGCTGATGCCTTGAACTTCTGGGCGAGCGGGGCCATGCTCGCAGGGTCCGACACCGGCGTCGGCGAGGAGGTCCGCCGTGTACGTGGCCGACATGATGCGGCAGTCCGTCGCGTTCCACCGCGACCGCACCGCGCTGATCGACGAGCACCGCTCGCTCACCTACGGCGAGGCCTGGGACCGTGGCGTCCGGCTCGCCAACGCCCTGATCGCGCTCGGCGTCCGGCCGGGCGACCGGGTCGCGGGCCTGGAGGACAACAACCTCGGCGCGGCCGATCTCTTCATCGGCGCCGCGATCGCCGGGGCCGTGCGGGTGCCGCTCTACGCGCGCAACTCGGCCGAGGCGCACGCGCACATGATCGGCCAGACCGGTGCCGTCGTGCTGCTCACCGACGCCGCGTACGCCGACGGCGTCAAGGGGCTCGACGCGACCGTGGACTGCCTGCGCCACATCGTCGTGCGCGACGCCGGGTACGAGGACTGGCTCGCGTCGCAGCCGGCCGAGGACCCGCACGTCGTCGTGGGCGACGACGACTGGTATGTCATCCGGCACTCCGCGGGAACGACGGGCAGGCCCAAGGGCGTCGGCTACACCCAGCACGACTGGCTCGTGAACTGCCGCAACTGGTACTGCCGGCTCCCGCTGCTGCAGCTCGACAGCGTCGTCGGGCACGCGGGACCGATCTCGCACGCCTCGGGCTACCTGTTCCTGCCCGCGTGGCTGCACGGCAGCGCGAACCTGCTCTTCGGCGGGTTCGACGCGGTGAAGGTGCTCGACATGATGGAGCGCCACGCCGTCACGCACATGTTCGCGCCGCCGTCGATGGTGCAGATGCTCAGTGCGGAACCCTCCGCGGCGGGCCGGGACTGGTCGGCGCTGCAGTGCGTGCTCGTCGGCGGGGCCCCGATCACCGACGCCACGGCTCAGGCGGGCCGACGCGTGTTCGGCGAGGTCATGCACCAGGTGTTCGGGCAGACCGAGGCCGTGCCGCTCACCGAGATGACGCCCGCGGAGTGGTTCTCCGACGTGCCCGGCTCGACGCCGATGCGCGCCGCCGGCCGGGTGCTGCCGTTCGTGCGCATCGAGATCCGCGACGCCGACGGGGAGACCGTCCTGCCCCTCGGCGAGGAGGGCGAGATCTACGCGCAGTGCGAGGGCCAGATGCGCGAGTTCTGGGACGACCCCGGCCACGTCCACACCCGGACCCGGCTGATCGACGGCTGGGTCCGCACCGGTGACATCGGCCGCCTCGACGTCAACGGTTACCTGTACGTGCTCGACCGGGCCGACGACATGATCGTCTCCGGTGGGTTCAACATCTGGCCCGCCGAGCTGGAGAGCGCGATCAACGACCATCCCGAGGTCGTCGAGGTCGCCGTGTTCGGTGTGCCGCACGAGAAGTGGGGCGAGACGCCGATGGCGGTCTGCGTCGTCGCCCCCGGGTCGACGCTGCAGGCCGAGGAGGTCGTGTCACTCGTGCGCGACCGGCTCGGTTCCTACAAGAAGCCCGGCCGCGTCGAGATCACGACCGAACCGCTGCCCAAGAGCGTCGTCGGCAAGGTGCAGCGCAAGGTGCTTCGTGAACCGCACTGGGCGGGCCACGACCGGCGGGTGCACGGCGCATGACCGACGTGTTCGTCCAGGGATCGGGCATGACCCGGTTCGGGCGCCACCTCGACCGCAGCCCGCGCGACCTCGTCGAGGAGGCCGTCGCCGCCGCGCTCGCCGACGCCGGGCTCGGACCCGCCGACGTCGACGCGGTCGTCGTCGGCAACGCGGTCGACGGGCTGATGACCGGCCAGGAGTCGGTGCGCGGGCAGGTCGTGCTGCGCGGCACCGGGATCCGGGGTGTGCCCGTCGTCAACATCGAGAACGCGTGTGCCTCCGGGGCGGTGGCCGCATACCTCGGGTGGCAGTCGGTCGTCGCGGGGCTGCACCGGCGGGTGCTCGTCGTCGGCTACGAGAAGCTCGTGCACCCCGACCGGGAGAAGGCCTTCCGCGCCTTCGACGCGTCGATGGACCTCGAGGAGATGCGCGCGCTGCATCCCGAACCCCCCACCGACCGCACGATCTTCATGGACCACTACGCCGGCCGCGACGACCTCGACGAGTCCCTGCTCGCCGAGATCGCGGCCAAGAACCACACCCACGGCTCGCTGAACCCGCTGGCGCAGTACCGGACCCCGCTCGACGCGGCCGAGGTGCTGGCGTCGCGCGCGATCGTCGGGCCGCTGCGGCTGCGGATGTGCGCGCCGATGGGGGACGGGGCGGCCGCGGTCGTCCTCTCCGCTTCGCCCGGGCCGGTCCGCGTCCTGGCGTCGGCCATGACCAGCGGCCGCGGGGACGACGCGTCGATGCCGACGGCCGTCTCGCGTGCGGCATCCCTTGCGTACGAGCGCGCCGGGCTCGGACCCGACGACCTCGATCTCGTCGAGCTGCACGACGCCACCGCCGTCGGCGAGCTGGAGCTGTACGCGCAGCTGCAGCTGTGTGCGTCCGGCTCGGAAGAGGCCCTGGTCAAGGGCGGGACCACCCGGCTCGGCGGGGCCCGACCCGTCAACACCAGCGGCGGGCTGCTGGCACGCGGGCACCCGATCGGCGCGACGGGCGTCGCCCAGCTGGTCGAGCTGCACACCCAGCTCACCGGCCGCGGCGGCGCCCGGCAGGTCGACGGCGCCCGGATCGCGATGGCGCAGAACCTCGGCGGGATCGTCGGGACGGACGTGGCGTGTGCCGTCGTCCATGTACTGGGGGGAACTTCATGACGGACGAGCTTCGGACCGGCGCGATCTACGACGTGCCCTGGGCGTTCGACGACGAGCACCGCGAGTGGCAGAAGACGGTCCGGCGGTTCTGTGCCGACGTCGTTTCCCCCGGCGCCTCCCAGCGCCACGTGGAAGCCCGCTTCTCGCCCGAACTGGTGGAGGCCGCGGGGGAGCTCGGCGCGTTCGGGCTGCTCGCGCCCGAGGAGTACGGCGGCGCCGGTGCCGACCTGCGCTCCGCCTGCCTCGCCGCCGAGGAGATCGCCACCGTCGACTCCTCCCTCGCCGTCACCGTCCACGTCCAGGCGATCAGCGTCGCGCTGCTCGTGCACCTCGCGGCCGACCGCACCGACCTGCTCAAGGAGATCGTCCCCGGCGCCGCCGCCGGCAGCACCTTCGTCTCCTTCGGGCTCACCGAACCCTCCGGCGGGTCCGACGCCGGCAACATCGGGACCCGCGCCCGCCGCGTCGGCGACGACTGGGTGATCAACGGCGCCAAGCAGTTCATCACCAACTCCGGCACGCCGTTCTCGCGCTACGTGATCCTCTTCGCCGCCACCGACGACGACCCCGGCACCGGGCGCCCACCCGTCTCGGCGTTCCTCGTCCCGCTCGACGCGCCCGGCGTCACCGTCGGGCCCGCGTACGCCAAGCAGGGCTGGCGCTCGTCGGACACCCATCCGCTGTACTTCGACGACGTCCGCCTGCCCGCCGACGCCCTGCTCGGCGAACAGGGCCGCGGCTACCGCGAGGCGCTGCGCTTCCTGACGTGGGCGCGGCTGCCGATCGCCGCGATGAGCATCGGCGTCGCGCGGGGCTGTCTCGTCGACAGCGTGCGGTTCGTGGGGGAGCGCGCCTCGATGGGCAGGCCGCTGGGCGGGCACCAGGGCGTCGCGTTCCAGGTCGCCGACATTGCCGCCGCCGTCGCCACGGCCACCGTGCTCACCTACGACGGCGCCTGGAAGTACGACCGCGGGCTGCGGATCGAGCGCGAGGCCGCGATCGCGAAGCTCGTCGCCTCCGAGCTCGCCAACTCCGCGGGCTACACCGCGACCCAGCTCGCGGGCGGGTACGGCTTCATGGAGGAGACCGCGTCGACGCGGCACCATCAGGACGCGAGAATCCTCACCGTGGGCGAGGGGACGTCAGAGGTGCAGCGGATGCTGATCGCGCGCGGCCTGGGGTTGCCGGTGTGACCTCCGTGGGATCGGTCGGCGCGCCCGTGTCACGGGTGGCCCGGAAACGGGCCGAGCGGCAGCGGCTCATGGAGCGCGTCGCCGCCGAGGTGTTCGCCGAGCGCGGCTACGAGCGGGCGAGCCTGGAGGAGATCGCCGCGCGCCTCGACATGCGCGGCGCCAGCCTCTACCACTACTACCCGTCCAAGGAGGACCTGTTCCTCGCCGCGGTGCAGAACGCGACCGCCGAGGTCGTCGCCCGGCTCCGCGAGGTCGCGTCCTCGGGCGGGCCGGCGGTCGACCGGCTGCGGCGGCTCTTCGTGTCGCAGGCGCTCGTCGAGCTGCGGGACTACCCGTCGTTCGCGCCGCTGTTCCTCATGCACCTGCCCGACCCGGTGCTCGACGCCCGCGTCCGCGAGCTGTCCCGTGAGCACGCCGCGGTCTTCCGCGAGGTGGCGGCGGAGGTGGCCGGTGACAGGGGGGACGCCCTGATCGGGACGTACCTCGCGCTCGGCTCGCTCGCCTACCTGCGGCGTTGGTACGACCCGGCAGGCGCCCTCTCCCCGGAGGAGCTGGCCGAGCACGTCGCGGCGTCGCTGGTCAACCTCCTGTGAGTGAGGCCTGAGGCGGGCCCATCTGATAGACCGTCGGCCATGACTTCCGAGAGCGACCCCGCCGCCGACGCGCTCGCCGAGGCGCTGGCGAAGGCCGGGCTCGGCGGCGTCGCGCCGCCCGCCCCCGCCGACCCGCTCTCCGCGGCCCTGGCCGCCGCCGGCCTGGCCGACGCCGTGCCGGGCGCCCCCGCTCCGCCTCAGGTCGGGGGCGGCATCGTCGTCACGACGCCCGAGGCGGACGAGGAGCCCGAGGACCTGCCGCGCTGGCCCGCGGGCATCGCGACGGGCGTCGGCTCGATGCCCGGCACCGACGTGCGCGAGGCGGCCGCGATCGTGGCGGGCGAGGTGGGCGCGATGCCGTTCGTCCCGGAGCTGCCCGGCCGCGGCGTCGGCGCGGACCTCACCGGCCGCACCGCGGGCCTGCTCGTCGACATCGCGGTCGAGGTCGTGCCGACCGGCTACCGGGTCACCCAGCGCCCCGGGCGCGACCATCGCCGCGCCGTCGACCTGATGCGCGGCGACCTCGACGCGTTCGACGAGGCCTGCGACGCGATCCGGCCCGGCTGGGTGAAGGTGCAGGCCGCGGGCCCGTGGACGCTCGCCGCGACCGTCGAGACGCACGCCGGGCACCGGGTCCTCTCCGACCGCGGCGCCGTCCGCGACTTCGCGGCCAGCCTGCTGGAGGGGCTCCGCGGACATGTCGCCGAGGTCGCGGCGCGGACCGGGGCCCGGGTCGTCGTCCAGCTCGACGAACCGGCCCTGCCCGCCGTCCTGCGTGGCTCGCTGCCGACGGCGTCGGGCTACGGGACCGTCCGCGCGGTCGAGGAGAACGACGCCGCCGACCTGCTGCGCGACGCCGTCGACGCCTTCGCCGCCGTCGGGTCCCCGGTCGTCCTGCACTGCTGCGCGGACGACCCGCCCATGAAGCTCCTCGCCGGGGTCGGCGCCGCGGCCATCGGGATCGACGGAACCCGTCGCGCGATCTCCGGAGACACCGCCCTGCCCGCCGCGCTCGACGCGGTCGGGGAGGTCTGGGACGCCGGGACGCCGATCATGCTGGGGCTCGTCCGCACGACGGCGCCCGCCCGCACGCCGGAGGTGGCGGTGCTCGCCCAGCGCGCCTTCGACCTCGCCGACCGGCTCGGGTTCGCCCGGCACCGCCTCGCCGAACTGGCCGTCCCGACGCCCACCTGCGGCCTCGCCGGTGCTACCCCCGACTGGGCCCGCACCGCCCTGGGCCTGTGCCGGCAGCTGGGCGAGGCGTTCCTGGACCCCACGGGGGACAAGGACGTCGACGAGCGCTGAGGTCCTGCAGAGCCGCTCCCCGACTTGCAGGAACGGCACCTTCCCGCAGCCCAGTTGCGGGAAAGTGCCGTTCCTGCAGAACGGGTGGCCTCCTCACGGGGCCAGGACCTCGACGTTCCCGCCGCGGCCGCGCAGCCACGCCAGCAGGGTCGGGTCGTCGAGGGTGAGCTCCACGTCGTGGTCACCCAGTGGGACGCGCTCGTAGAGGCGGATCGCGGTGCGCAGGTCGAACGCGATCTCGCGGCTCGCGGAGACGGTCGTGCCGAGGTGGGTGACGGTGCGGCAGTCGGCCGGCGCACCCTCGAGAGCTTCTGCCTCGACGCCCAACGGGAGCGCCTCGACCAGCCGCTCGTGGTGCTCGCCGGTGAGGACGATCCCGTCGTCGCAGGCCACCAGCATCGTCACCCCTCGCTGCGGGCCCGGGCGTCCCGCGCTCCGGTCGTTCGGTCGTGCGGGGGTGGAGAGTACCGTCGCCGGTATGCACGAAGATCGGTTGCTGCTCGGCCCGGGCCCCTCCGAGCCGTACCCGGAGGCCATGGAGGCCCTCGCCCGCCCCGTGCTCGGCCACCTCGACCCGGAGTACCTCGCGGTGATCCGCGAGATCCGCGAGCAGCTGCAGCAGGTGTTCCGCACCGGGAACGAGCTGACGCTGCCGGTCAGCGGCACCGGCTCGTCCGGCATGGAGGCCTGCCTCGCGTCGCTGCTCGAGGTCGGCGACACCATCATCGTCGGGGTCAACGGGTACTTCGGCGAGCGGCTGTGCGAGGTCGCGCGCCGCGGTGGCGCGGAGGTCGTGCGCGTCGAGGCGCCGTGGGGCACCCCGATCGACCCGGCCGACCTCGTCGCCGCCCAGCAGGCCAACCCGCAGGCCGCGGTGCTGGCGGTGGTCGCGGCCGAGACGTCGACGGGTGTGCGCAACGACGTCGCCCCGATCGGTCCCGCCCTCGCGCAGACCGACACGCTGCTGCTGGTCGACGCGGTGACCGCCCTCGGTGGCACGCAGCTCGAGGTCGACGCCTGGCAGATCGACGCGTCGTACTCCGCGTCGCAGAAGTGCCTCGGCGCCCCGCCCGGCCTCGCGCCGGTGACGCTGGGCCCGCGCGCGGTGGCCCGGATGAAGGCCAGGAAGACGCCGGTCCGGTCGTTCTACCTCGACCTCGGGCTGCTGCACGAGTACTTCCTCGCGAGCCCGCCCACCTACCACCACACGGCGTCCTCGACGCTGGCGTACTCGCTGCACGCGGGCCTGGGCCGGCTGCTCGAGGAGGGCGTCGAGCAGGTCTGGGCGCGCCACGACCGGATCGGCCGGCTGCTGCAGTCGGCGCTGCCGGAGCTGGGCTTCGGGCTCATCGCGCCCGAGTCGCACCGGCTTCCGCAGCTGACGGCCACGACGCTGCCCAACGGCCTCGACGAGGGCTCGCTGCGCAAGCGCCTGCTGGCCGAGTACGGCATCGAGGTCGGCGGCGGGCTCGGCGACTTCGCCGGCCGCGCGTGGCGGATCGGTCTGATGGGCCACGCCGCCACCGAGCGCTCGGTCGTGACCCTGCTCGGTGCGGTCCGGGAGCTGCTGGCCTGACCTCCGTTCACGTGGGCCTCCTGGCGGCCGTCACCGCCGCCAGGGCCTCGTGGACGAACGCCTCGGTGGCGGCGTGCTCGACCCCGAAACCGGCGAGCACCGTCGCGGCGCCGTCGCCCGGGTCGGCCAGGATGCCGAGCAGCAGGTGCTCGGTGCCGATGTAGTTGTGCCCCAGACGCAGCGCCTCACGCCGGGTCAGGTCGAGTATCTTGCGGGCGCCGCTGCTGAACGGCGGGTTGGGCGGCGGATCCTCGACGGCCGGCCCGGCACCGGCCTCGGCGGTCTCCCTGATGCGGTCGAGGTCGCCGCCACCGAGCCGGCGCAGCGCCTCGCCCGCGATCGCCTGCGGCTCGGTCAGCAGCCCGAGAAGCAGGTGCCGGCTGGTCACCTCCGCCGCCTGCAGTCGCAGCGCGGCCTGCTGGGCCGCGAGCACCGTGTTCTGGGCGCGCGGGGTGAAGCGCGCGTAGAGGCCGCCGGCGAGGTCCTCCTCCCCGGCCCGTGGGACGAAGCGCTTCTGCGCCGCCTGCTTGGTGACGCCCATCGCCCGCCCGATCTCGGTCCAGGACGCACCCGTCCGGCGGGCCTGGTCGACGAAGTGGCCGACGAGGTGGTCGGCGGCCTCCCCGAGGTCGTCGGCGACGAGGACGGCCTGTCCCAGCCGGTCGAGCGGGTCGGGGGTGGGGCTGCGGTGGTGCACGGTGTCGATGAGGTCGTCGAGCCGGACGGCGGGACGGCCGGCGGAGGTGTCGTCCATACGTCAACTGTGGGTTGACGCGAAACAGATGTCAACCCCAGGTTGACGCAGTCCGCTCCAGGGTCGGGCCTCGACAGGACTTGCCGCGAGCCCACGGGGGTGAGCCGGAAAGCGGTGACGGGACGCGGCGGGGCGCGCTGGCGTCGTCGACGACTCCGACAGGTGGTTCCGCGAGAACGATGCCGCAGAGGGACGCCGGCGTGATCCTCGCCAGGAGCGGGCGGTCCTGGATCCGCCTGCCCGAAGGAGCTCCTCCCGATGACGATCGGAATCGGTCTGCCCGTCGACGACCCGGCCGTCCTGCACGACTGGGCCGCCCGCGCCGACGCCGGCCCGCTCGCCACGCTCGGCCTGCTCGACCGCCTGGTCTGGCACAACCCCGAGCCGCTCGTCACCCTCGCCGTCCTTGCCGGGGCGACGACCCGGATCCGGCTGCAGACCGAGGTCCTGCTCGCGCCGTTGCGCGCCACCGCGTTGCTGGGCAGCCAGGTTGCGACGCTCGACCGGCTCTGCGGCGGCCGCTTCACCCTGGGGCTGGGGATCGGAGGTCGCGACGACGACTTCGCCGCCGCCGACGTCGACCCCCGTGGTCGTGGTGCACGCCTGGACGCCCAGCTGCGCGACGTGCGTTCCCAGTGGGCGGGGACGACCGGCGTCGGACCGGCCCCGCTGCGCCCCCGCGGACCCGAGATCCTGCTGGGCGCCTTCCGGCCCGCCGCGTCGGCCCGTGTCGCCCGCCACGGCGACGGGCTGCTCTGCGCCGCGGCGCCGTCGTGGGCGGAGGCACTGCTGGCGACGGTCGCCCGTGAGTGGGTCGCCGCGGGCCGGGAAGGCATGCCGCGCAACGTCGCACAGGTCGACGTCGCGCTCGGGCCGCCGTCGGTCGCCGACGCCGCGCGTGCCTCGATGCGGGCGTACTACGCGTTCACCGGCGACGCGGACCGGATGGCGGCGGGCCTGCTGACCGCGCCCGCCGCCGTCGTCGCCGCAGCGCGGGACTTCGCGGACCTGGGCGTCGACGAGCTGGTCTGCTACCACTGGGCGCCGGACCCCGACCAGCTCGACCGGCTCGCCGACCTGGGGCTCTCCTGAGGCACTCTGTCGGTGCCCGCCACTAACCTCTCCCGCGTGAGCACCGAGACGTCCACCGGTCCCGCGCCCGAGCCCGCGCCCGACGCGGACCGGGAGCGGCACGCCGCGCTCGCCACCGAGGTCGCCGACCACCAGTTCCGGTACTACGTGCTCGACGCGCCGGTGGTGTCCGACGGCCAGTTCGACGAGCTGTGGCGGGAGCTCGTGGCGCTCGAGGAGCGCTACCCCGATCTCGTGTCGCCGGACTCGCCGACGCAGAAGGTCGGCAGCAGGTTCGCCACCGAGTTCGCGGCGCACGACCATCTGGAACGGATGCTCAGCCTCGACAACGCGTTCAGCGCCGACGAGCTGCGCACCTGGGCCGAGCGCGTCGGCCGCGAGATCGGCACCGACGTGCACTACCTGTGCGAGCTGAAGATCGACGGACTCGCGGTGAACCTGTTGTACGAGAACGGGAAGCTGGTCCGGGCACTCACCCGGGGCGACGGGCGCACCGGCGAGGACGTCACGCTCAACATGCGCACCCTCGCCGAGGTGCCCGAGCAGCTCACCGGCACCGCCGAGTTCCCCGTGCCCGCGCTGCTCGAGGTCCGCGGCGAGGTCTACTTCCGCCTCGAGGACTTCCAGGCGCTCAACGCCTCGCTGGTCGAGGCCGGCAAGCCGCCGTTCGCCAACCCGCGCAACACCGCCGCGGGCTCGTTGCGGCAGAAGGACCCGCGGGTCACCGCGTCGCGCAACCTGCGGCTGATCTGCCACGGCCTCGGCAAGCGCGAGGGTTTCAACCCGGAGCGGCTGTCCCAGGCCTACGACGCCCTGCGCGCCTGGGGTCTGCCCGTGTCGGGGCGCACGAAGATCGTGCAGGGGATCGACCAGGTCGTCGCGCACGTCGAGTACTGGGGCGAGCACCGCCACGACATCGAGCACGAGATCGACGGGATCGTCGTCAAGGTCGACGAGGTGGCGCTGCAGCGCAGGCTCGGCGCGACGTCGCGGGCCCCGCGCTGGGCGATCGCGTTCAAGTACCCGCCCGAGGAGGCCACCACGAGGCTCCTCGACATCAGGGTCAACGTCGGTCGTACCGGGCGGGTCACCCCGTTCGCGTTCATGGAGCCGGTCACGGTCGCGGGCTCGACGGTCTCGCTCGCCACGCTGCACAACGCCGACGAGGTGCGCCGCAAGGGCGTGCTGATCGGCGACCGGGTCGTCATCCGCAAGGCGGGCGACGTCATTCCCGAGGTGCTCGGGCCGATCATCGACGTGCGCGACGGTTCCGAGCGCGAGTTCGTGATGCCGACGCACTGCCCCGAGTGCGGTACCGAGCTCGCGCACCAGAAGGCGGGCGACGTCGACATCCGGTGCCCCAACGCCCGGTCCTGTCCCGCGCAGCTGCGGGAGCGGCTGTTCCACGTCGCAGGCAGGGGCGCCTTCGACATCGAGGGCCTGGGCTACGAGGCCGCCACCGCGCTGCTCAACGCAGGTGTGGTGGCCGACGAGGGCGACGTCTTCGCGCTGACGGAGGAGGACCTGCTGCGGGTCGACCTCTTCCGCACCAAGGCCGGCGTGCTCAGCGCCAACGGCCGCAAGCTGCTCGACAACCTGGAGAAGGCCAAGGACCGGCCGCTGTGGCGGGTGCTCGTCGGCCTGTCGATCCGGCATGTCGGGCCGACGGCGGCCCAGGCGCTGGCCCGCGAGTTCGGGTCGCTGGAGGCGATCGAGAACGCGGCGGCCCGGGCCGCCGAGGAGACGGCGAAGGCAGGGGTGGAGATCACCTCCGACGGGTCCGCGGCCGACGCCGACGACCCGGGGGAGGGCGAGATCCCGGGCTCCGGGGGTGGCGGTCCCGTCGAGGCGGGGGCGGCGGGGGGCGACGGCGCCGCTACCGAGGACGGCGCCGCTACCGAGGACGGCGCCGCTACAGAGGACGGCACCGCCGCCGAGACTGCCGCGGCCGCCGAGGACGCCGCCGTCGCCGCGGCCAGGGCCGCGCGGGAGGCGGCGCGGGCGAAGGCGAAGGCCCTCGCCGCGGCGATCGCCCCGATCGCGGGCGTCGAGGGCGTCGGCCCGACGATCGCGACCGCCGTGCGCGACTGGTTCACCGTCGACTGGCACCGCGACGTCGTGGCCAAGTGGCGGGCCGCGGGGGTGCGGATGGTCGACGAGGTCGACACGTCGGTCCCGCGCACGCTGGAGGGCATGTCCATCGTGGTCACGGGGTCGATGGCGGGGTACTCGCGCGACGAGGCCAAGGAGGCGATCGCCGCCCGGGGCGGTCGCGCGGCGGGCTCGGTGTCGAAGAAGACCTCGTTCGTCGTCGCGGGTGACGCGCCGGGTTCGAAGTACGACAAGGCGCTCGAGCTGCGGGTGCCCATCCTCGACGAGGCCGGCTTCGGCGTCCTGCTCGCGGACGGCCCGGAGGCGGCGCGGAAGGTCGCGACGATCGGCGACGCCTGACCGGCTCTGCTCGGCTCTCGACGGCGCACCGCGCCCCCGGCCGCCGACACCCCGGTGAGTGCCGATGGTCGCCACTCACGCCCCCCGGGCCGTCGCGGATGACCCCGGCCCGCGCGGCCGACCGTTCACGACCGCGACCCCGTCCGGTGTCCGAAGGGGACGGACAGCCGACGTCGGGTGACGCCCGGACCCGAACGGGCGCAATGACTGAACCGGTTCGGTGACGTCGCCGACCGACCCGGCGCGGCCACACGACGAACGGCCCCGGATGTGATCGACTGTGCGGGCGCGGCTCGACCACGTCGCGGCCGGGCCGCAGTCGCTAGGCTCGCGCAGACGAAGGAGGGCCACGGGGTGTTGCAGGCGGTTCTGAACGGGTCGCGTCCGGCCGACGCGCACCCCGCGCTGCCCATCCAGGCCCGCCATCTCGCCCGCGACGCGCGCGCCGTCGCCCGGCTCGGCCTCACGTCGGTGCACGTGCACCCCCGCGGGCCGGAGGGCGAGGAGACCCTGGACCCCGTGCACGTGGGGGACGCGGTCGCACTGATCCGCAGCGAGGTCCCCAACATGGAGATCGGCGTGACGACGGGGCGCTGGATCCAGCCCGATCCGCGCAAGCGGATGGAGGCAGTCACGGCGTGGGCCCGGCTCGGCGCCGGCAAGCCCGACGTGTGCTCGGTCAACGTCCACGAGAAGGGCTGGGTCGACGTCTGCAAGGCGGCGGCGAACGCCGGGATCGGCGTCGAACTGGGCGTGTGGACCAGCGGGGACGCGGTCACGCTCCGGCAGAACGGGGTCCCGCCGTCGACGGTGCGGGTGCTCGCGGAGTCGACGGTGTCCGATCCCGAGACCGCCGTCGCCGAGGCGGTGCGCATCCTGCGCGCGCTGGGCTCGCTCCCCGTCCCCGTGATGTTGCACGGCGAGGAGGACGGGGCCTGGCCGGTCCTCGAGTACGCGATGCGCATGGGCAAGGACACCCGGATCGGCTTCGAGGACGTCCTCGTGCGTCCCGACGGCTGGCTCGCGACCGGTAACGACGACCTCGTCCGGTCCGCCCTCGCCTTCCGTCCCTGAGTCGTTTGCGCAGGTCAGCGGCATAACGCCAGAGTTCCGGGCGAGCTCGTCGACCGCCGGTGACGGGGCTTGTGGCTCCTGCAACAGAACCCGTTATCTCCCCGTTGCCGACGGCGTGGCCGCGGTGCGGGGCCGCTGCATACCGTTGATCACATGGCTCCCCTCGGACGTCGTGTCCTCGCCGCGGCGCGCGCGTTGACGACGCCGCTGCTGCCGGAGGACTTCCTGTCCGTCTGGCGGCCGCTGCGGTCCGGCCGCGCGCCGGGAGCCCGCGTCGTCGAGGTGCGGCCGGAGACCGCGGACGCGACGACGTTGTTCCTGCGCCCCGGCACCCCGCTGCCCGCGCACCGGCCGGGCCAGTTCGTCGGGCTGGGCGTACCGGTCGACGGCGTCTGGACGTGGCGCAGCTACTCGGTCACGTCGCGACCGGGAGAGTCCCTGCTCGCCGTCACGGTGACGGCCGTGCCCGACGGCGCGGTCTCGACCCTGCTGGCGCGGCGGCTGCGCCCGGGCGCCCTGGTTCGGATCACCCCGCCGTCGGGGGAGTTCGTACTGCCCGCGCCGACGCCGGAGAAGCTGCTGTTCGTCACGGCCGGCAGCGGCATCACGCCGGTCATGAGCATGGTCCGCACGCTCGCCGCGACGCGCCCGTCGGTCCTCGACGGCGCGGTCCACGTGCACAGCGACCGGACCGCCGCCGACGTCGTCTTCGGCCCGGAGCTGCGCGCGCTCGCGGCGCGGACCGGGATGCGCCTGGTCGAGCGCCACACCGCGACCGAGGGACGGCTCGACCCCGCCGGGCTCTCCTGCGTCGTCCCGGACTGGGGCGCCCGCGAGACCTGGGCGTGCGGGCCCGCCGACATGCTCGACGACCTCGTCGACCACTGGGACCGCGCGGGCGACCCGGCGGCGCTGCACGTCGAACGCTTCCGCCCGCCCACCTACGACGCCGCCGCCGGCACCGGCGGGCGCGTCACGTTCGGGCGCAGCGGCGTCGTCGCCGACGCCGCCCCCGGCACCCCGGTGCTCGCCGCCGGGGAGGCCGCGGGCGTCCTGCTGCCCAACGGCTGCCGCATGGGCATCTGTCACACGTGCGTCGGCCCGCTGCGTTCCGGCGCGGTCCGCGACCTGCGCACCGGCGAGCTCCACGACACCCCCGGACAGTCCGTCCGCACCTGCGTCTCGGCCCCGACCGGCGACGTCACCATCGACCTCTAGGACGCCGCATGCCTCCCGTGATCGACGCCCACCTGACCGACGAGCAGATCGACGCCCTCGGCGCCGAGCTCGACGCCATCCGAGCGGAGGTCGTCGACAGCCTCGGCGAGGCCGACGCCCGCTACATCCGGTCCGTCGTGCGCGCCCAGCGTGGCCTCGAGGCGGGCGGCCGGGCGTTGCTGCTGTTCTCGCGCGTCCCCGCGGCGTGGGTGGCCGGGACGGCGGCGCTGTCCGTCGCCAAGATCCTGGAGAACATGGAGCTCGGGCACAACATCCTGCACGGGCAGTGGGACTGGATGCGCGACCCCGAGATCCACTCGACGACGTGGGAGTGGGACCACGTCTCGCCCGCGGAGATGTGGAAGCGCTCGCACAACTACGAGCACCACACGTTCACCAACGTCCGCGGCAAGGACCGCGACCTGGGCTACGCGATCATGCGGGTCACCCCGGAGCAGCCCTGGCACCCGGCGTACCTGCTGCAGCCGATCTACAACCTCGGGCTGTCGGCGTTCTTCGAGTGGGCGATCGCGATCTACGACATCGAGCTCGACCGCGTCCAGGAGGGAACGAAGCCCTGGCCGGAGGCCAAGGCGCAGATGGCGACGATCTGGCGCAAGGCACGTCGGCAGCTCGCGAAGGACTACCTGCTGTACCCGCTGCTGTCGGGCCCCGGCGCGCTGAGCACGCTGACGGCCAACGCCACCGCGAACGTGGTGCGCAACGTGTGGTCGCACGCCGTGATCTTCTGCGGGCACTTCCCCGACGGCGTCGAGACCTTCGACGAGTCACGGCTCGAGGGCGAGACCCGCGGGCAGTGGTACGTGCGCCAGCTGCTGGGCTCGGCCAACCTCGAGGGCGGCCCGCTGTTCCACCTGATGACGGGCAACCTCAGCCACCAGATCGAGCACCATCTCTTCCCCGACGTCCCCAGCAACCGCTACGCCGAGATCGCGCCGAAGGTGCGCGACGTGTGCCGGCGCTACGGGCTGCCCTACACGTCGGGCTCGTTGCCGCGGCAGTACGGCACGGTGTTGCGACGGCTCGCGCGGCTCGCGTTCCCGGGTGGGCACAAGCGCTACGGCGGCTCTCCGGCCACGGTGCGCCGGCTGCGCCCGCGCGCGGCGGCCCGCCTCGCCGCGGCCGCCTGACCCCGCGGCACCGGCATCTCGCGCACCGGCATCTCGCGCACCGGCATCTCGCGCCCGGCACGTCCGCGCCGAGGGCCGACCCCGGCGCCTCGCGCCCGGCACCACCGCGCGCCCAGGCCGACTCCGACGCGGCGCCGGATGCCCTCACTCACGGGGCGTGCCGCCGATGCTCTGCGCACGCAGCGCCAGGATGATCTCCAGGCGGCGCGTCGGGTCGTCGAGGGCGTCGCCGAACGCGTCGCGCAGGCCCGCGAGCCGGTAGCGGACCGTCTGCGGGTGCACGTGCAGGGCGGCAGCGGTGGCGCTGACGTCGCCGTGCGCGTCGAGCCAGGCGCGCAGGGTCTCCTCGGCGCGGATCCCGGCGCCGGCGGGCAGCCCCTGCAGCGGCGCGAGTGCCCGGGCACACAGATCGGCGGTCAGGCCGGTGTCGGTGGCGAGCAGGAGCGTCACGAGATGGTCGTCGGCACGCACGACGGCGCCCTCGCCGAGCTGGCCCGCGATGTGCAGCGGCCATGCGGTGCGGGCGCGGGCGACCGAACGGGCCACGTCGGCGGGCGCGACGCTCGGGCCCAGCACCGCACGCCGGCCGCGGACGGCGTGGCGCAGCGCGCCCGCGAGGCCGTCGCGGGCCGGGACGAGGACGACCCCGGCGGGTTCGAAGCGGGCGCCGACGGCGTCGGGCAACCGGCTCGCGATCTCGACCGCGTCCTCGACGACGATCGTGGCCACCAGCGTCGGCAGCGCCCAGTTCGCCGCTGCGGCGGCGCGCTCGACGTCGGCCGCGGACGCCTGCGGTGACCGGACCAGCAGCTCGACGAGCTCCTGACGGCGCGCCCGCAGCGACCCGGCCAGCGTGGCCTCGGCGTGCGCCCAGCCGCTGACCGACGCCGCCGAGAGCTGCTCGAGGTAGCCGAACAGGGCCTCGGCCAGCGCGAAGATGACGTCCGGCTCGAGGCGGCGCCCCGCCTCACCGGTGGCGATGTGCTGCCAGAGCGTGCGGGTCCCGACCTGGTAGGCCGCCTGCAGCGCCGCGAGCGTCCGGCCCTCGCGGTGCTCGACCTGGCCGAGGTCGTGGTAGGTGCGGGTGTCGGGCAGGTCGGCGGCCGAGCCGAGCAGCCCGACGAACTGCTGGAGCGCGACCGTCACCCCGCGCGTGATGCGCTCCCCGAACCTGCCCTCCAGCGGCCGGGCGTACTCCGGGACCTGGGCGCGCACCGCGGCGATGATCGCGTCCGCCGCGCCCAGCAGCTCCGGGGCGAGTGCCGGGCCCACCCACCCGGGCACGTGGGCCCAGGGGCGGTCCACTCAGGCTCCCAGGACCGTCGTGACGATCCCCGCGAGATGGCTGAGCCGGGCCAGCTCCGAGGGCCGGAACGCCGGCCCGCCCGGGCGCCCCACGACGAGCACCTGCATGACCGACGCCGGGCCCAGCGGCGCGGCGGCCAGCTCGGTGTCCAGCGCGCGCCACGGCTCGGGCACCCAGTGCTCGTCGGGGTCGATGACGATGGCCTTGGCCAGCGGCAGCCACGGCAGGTCGCCCGCGCGCGTCTCGGGGGCGGCCGACGACTCGGCGAGCCGCCACGACCGTTGTCCCTCGCGCACCGCGACGAGCGCCCAGCCGGCCCGGAACAGCCGCGGGACCTCCTCGGCGAGCAGCTGCAGCCCGTGCGCGGGCTCGCCGGCGATGCGGTCGAGCAGCTCCAGCTCGCGGTGGGTGTCCAGGCGCCCGGAGTAGGGCCGGACCGACTCGACCTGCACCCCGCGGACCGACTCGGCGGCGGTGATCAGCACGTCAGGGGGGCGGCCGGAGGGCAGCTCGACGGTCAGGTCGTCGACGGCGCTCCCGTCGGCCCGTTCGACGACGTCGACACCGAGGATGTCGGCGCCCGCCTCACCCAGCGCGGAGGCGACCGCTCCGAGACTGCCCGGACGGTCCGGCAGCACCACACGGAGCAAGAACGTCACCCGGTCACGCCTCCTCGGTCACCCAGTACGACCCGGTCGCGCGGGCGCCCGCGAGTGGAGCCCCGCGGGTGGCCGACGCGGCACCGCCGCGATACTGCCAGGCCGGACCACGGCACACAGCACCCACCGGGACACCCACCGGGACCGACCGGCCACACCGGGTGCGGGCAGGTGCCCTGACCGGGGGTCCTAGACTTCGGTCAGGCCCGTGTGGTGACGCGGCGCGCCGGTGGCCGTCCGGCCGCCGCCCGTGCGCGAACGTACGCAGCGCAGCCGCGGCGCGCGGGCACCGTCCACTGTTGCACCCAGGAGGGACATGTCTCCCGAATCCTCGTCGGCAGGCGGGGCCATCACCCGTGACGAGGTCGCGCACCTCGCCCGGCTCTCGCGGCTCGCCGTCACCGACGCCGAGCTCGACGTCTTCGCCGGCCAGCTCGACGTCATCCTCGGCGCGGTCGCCCGGGTGGGCGAGGTCGCGGCCGAGGACATCCCGCCGACGTCGCACGCCGTCCCGCTGGAGAACGTCTTCCGGCCCGACGAGCTGCGCCCGGGGCTGACCCAGGAGCAGGCGCTCTCGGGTGCCCCCGCCGCCGAGGACGGCCGCTTCCGCGTGCCGCAGATCCTGGGGGAGGAGCAGTGAGCGAGCTGACGAGGCTCACGGCCGCCGAGCTCGCGCAGAAGATCCACTCGCGGGAGGTCTCGGCCGTCGAGGCGGCGCAGGCCCATCTCGACCGGATCGCGGCCGTCGACGAGCGGGTGCACGCGTTCCTGCACGTCGGTGCCGAGGCCGCGCTGGCGTCGGCCGCGCTGGTCGACGAGTCGCTCGACGCGGACACGCCGCCGGCGTCGCCGCTGGCGGGCGTCCCGCTGGCGCTCAAGGACGTCCTCACGACGACCGACATGCCGACCACCGTGGGCTCCCGGATCCTCGAGGGCTGGCGGCCGCCGTACGACGCGACGGTCACCGCGAAGCTGCGCGCCGCGGGCGTCACGATCCTGGGCAAGACCAACATGGACGAGTTCGCCATGGGTTCGTCGACGGAGTACTCGGCATATGGGCCGACGCACAACCCGTGGAACCTCGACCGCATCCCGGGCGGTTCGGGCGGCGGGTCGGCGGCGGCACTCGCGGCGTTCGAGGCCCCGCTCGCGATCGGGACCGACACCGGCGGCTCGATCCGCCAGCCCGCCGCGATGACCGGCACCGTCGGCGTCAAGCCCACCTACGGCGGCGTCTCGCGCTACGGGCTGGTGGCGTGCGCGTCGTCGCTCGACCAGGCCGGACCCTGCGCGCGGACGGTGCTCGACGCGGCGCTGCTGCACGAGGTCATCGCCGGGCACGACCCGCTGGACTCCACGTCGATCGACGCCCCGGTCCCGGCCGTCGTCGAGGCCGCGCGCCGCGGTGCCGAGGGCGACCTGCACGGCCTGCGCGTCGGTGTCGTCCGCGAGCTCACCGGCGAGGGCTACCAGGCCGGTGTCCAGGAGAACTTCGACGCCGCCCTGCGCGAGCTCGAGAAGCTGGGCGCCGAGGTCGTCGAGGTCAGCGCCCCGCACTTCCAGTACGGCCTGGCCGCGTACTACCTGATCCTGCCCAGCGAGGTGTCGTCGAACCTCGCGCGGTTCGACGCGATGCGCTACGGCCTGCGGGTCGACAAGGGCGCGAGCGCCGAGGAGGTCATGGCCGCGACCCGCGAGGCCGGCTTCGGCCCGGAGGTCAAGCGCCGCATCATCCTGGGCACGTACGCGCTCTCGTCGGGCTACTACGACGCCTACTACGGGCAGGCCCAGAAGGTGCGGACGCTGATCAGCCGCGACTTCGCCGCCGCCTTCGAGCAGGCCGACGTCCTGGTCAGCCCGACCGCACCGACGACGGCGTTCCCCATCGGGGACAAGGTCGACGACCCGCTGGCCATGTACCTCAACGACCTCGCGACGATCCCGACCAACCTCGCGGGCACCACCGCGATGTCGGTGCCGAGCGGCGTCGCGGCCGAGGACGGCCTGCCGACGGGCCTGCAGATCATGGCCCCGGCCCTCGGCGAGGCCGTCATGTACCGGGTCGGCGCGGCCTACGAGGCGGCCCGCGACGCCGCCGACGGCAGTCCGTTCGCCACCCGCATCCCGGAGGTGAAGCGATGAGCGCGCCGACGCTGGTCGACTTCGACGACGTCGTCGACCGCTACGACCCGGTGCTCGGGCTCGAGGTGCACGTCGAGCTGTCGACGAACACGAAGATGTTCTGCGGCTGCCCGACGACGTTCGGTGCCGAGCCCAACACCCAGGTCTGCCCGACGTGCCTGGGCCTGCCCGGCTCGCTGCCCGTGGTCAACCGCGCCGCGGTCGAGGCCGCGATCCGCATCGGCCTGGCGCTGAACTGCGACATCGCGCCGTGGGGCCGGTTCGCGCGGAAGAACTACTTCTACCCGGACATGCCCAAGAACTTCCAGACGTCGCAGTACGACGAGCCCATCGCCGTGAACGGGCACCTCGACGTCACGCTGGAGGACGGCACCGTCGTACGCGTCGGCATCGAGCGGGCGCACATGGAGGAGGACACCGGCAAGTCGCTGCACGTCGGCGGCGCCACCGGCCGGATCCACGGCGCCGAGTACTCGCTGCTCGACTACAACCGCGCCGGCGTCCCGCTGATCGAGATCGTCACGAAGATGATCCCCGACACCGGCGCCCGCGCGCCCGAGGTCGCCCGCGCCTACGTCACCGCGCTGCGCGACCTGATCCGGTCCCTGGGCGTCTCCGACGTCCGCATGGACCAGGGCTCGATGCGCTGCGACGTGAACCTGTCGCTGTCCCCGAAGGGGTCGGGCATCCTCGGCACCCGCAGCGAGACGAAGAACGTCAACTCGCTGCGCTCGGTCGAGCGGGCGGTCCGCTACGAGATGACCCGCCACGCCGGCGTGCTCGACGCGGGGGAGAAGGTCGTCCAGGAGACGCGGCACTTCCAGGAGGACACGGCCACGACCCGGTCGGGCCGCATCAAGGAGACCTCGGAGGACTACCGGTACTTCCCGGAGCCCGACCTGGTCCCCATCGCGCCGTCGCCCGAGTGGGTCGAGGAGCTGCGCGGCACCCTGCCCGAGCTGCCCTGGGAGCGGCGCGCCCGCATCCAGCAGGAGTGGCAGCTCTCCGACGCCGAGCTGCGCGACCTGGTCAACGCCGGTGCGCTCGACCTGGTCGCCGCGACCGTCGAGGCCGGGGCGCCGTCGGGAGAGGCCCGCTCCTGGTGGGTGTCCTACCTGGCGCAGCAGGCCAACACCCGCGGGGTCGCGCTCGACGAGCTGCCGATCACCCCGGCGCAGGTGGCCCGGGTTATCGAGCTGGTCTCGTCGGGGGAGCTGAACAACAAGCTCGCCCGGCAGGTCGTCGACGGGGTGCTCGCGGGCGAGGGCGAGCCCGACGAGGTCGTCGCCGGGCGGGGTCTCGCGGTCGTGTCCGACGACGGCGCGCTCATCGCCGCCGTCGACGAGGCGCTGGCCGCACAGCCCGACGTCGCCGAGAAGATCCGCGGCGGCAAGGTGGCGGCGGCCGGCGCGATCGTCGGCGCGGTCATGAAGGCCACCCGAGGTCAGGCCGACGCCAAGCGCGTCCGCGAGCTGATCATCGAGCGCTGCGGCGGCTGAGCCTCAACTCACCGTTCCGGTGCTGGTCCAGCCGTGGCGTGTGGGTGGAGGGTGCTCCTGAGCTGGGCGATTGCGGTTCTCACACCAGCAGTCGGTCCGGATTGAAGGGGCACCCTCTCGGTGTCGGCATCGCATGTACTCGAGCGGTTGTCGGTGACCGTGGGCGACGCGTCGCTGATCGCTGGGGCGGGGCGGGTGCTGCCGCCAACGCTGGGGCAGCGGCTGGCCTGCCCGACCTGCTGGACACGCAGGTCACCGCGGGTCCGCATGCGGCCCAACGACGCCACCGGGAGTGTCGCCGCCGTGGGGTGGGGTACTCCATCGGCGCCCGCCTGCTCGGCCGGATGCGTGCGGCGATCCGCGTGGTCCCCGAGCACCGCTGGACCCCGCTGCCCGCTTCGAACCCGGTGCCGCGGTCATCGGGCTGGACCGGGTCGTGTTCGGCCACCGCCGACCCACTCCATCCTCGCCGTGGCGGGGCAACGGGCTGCGGATGCGGCTGATCGTGCACCGCCCCCGACCCCGCCGGCATCCGCGAACGCCGGGCCGGTCGGGCTGATCCCGCCCGACCGGAGTTGCTCCGGACCTTCGAGTACCACCGTTCATCACCGACCAGCCCGGCGAGCCCGGGGACGTCGACCATCGAGACGGGCGCCACGCACATCCGGTCGAGGACTTCGGTGGTCTGACGAACCGGGTCGGCGGACTGGATGCCGACTGCGCATCTGCACGAACAGGCCGGTCAGTTGTTGATCGCGCTCAAGAACCTCATTGTGCGCGCCTGGTCCTCGGCCGTGCCGAAGAGCACAGCAATCAGCTCACTGGCGCCTGCCTCCTCGTAGCGGCGGAGGTCGGCCGCTATCTGCTCCTCGGTCCCGACCAGGATCACGTCGACGGCACTGGCGACCCCTTCGATCTCGAGCATCGCTCCGTAACTGGGCAGCTGGCCCGCGCCGGCGAACCGCTCGGCCGCCAGTGCACGTGCAGAGTCGGGGTCGTCGGTGACACAGACGAGGGAACCGACGATCACGCGAGGCTGCGGACGGCCGGCGGTCTCGGCTGCCGCTGTGATCCGAGGGGTGATGTGCTCGGAGATCGTTCGCACTCCGGTCCACAGAGTCACGGTTCCCTCGGTGAGTTCACCCGCCAGTCGCAGCATCTGGGGTCCGAGGGCCGCAAGGACGACCGGGGGAGCGGTCACCCCGGGGAACGTCAGCTGCCCGTTCGCGATGAGGGCCTCGCCCTTGTGCTCCACGGGTTCGCCCGCCAGTGCCGGGAGGAGCACCTCGAGATACTCACGGAGGTACCGGACCGGTCTCTCGAAGGGGTAACCGAAGGTCGGCTCGATGACCGGTGCCTGGCTCACGCCGATGCCGAGTGTCAGGCGGTTGCCGACGGCCGATTGCACGGTGAGCGCCTGTCCCGCGAGAGTGAGGGGATGGCGGGTCTGGGCGACGACCACAGAGGTGCCGAGGCCGATCCCGGGCACGGCGGCACCTGCCACCGCGGCCACCGTGAGGGCGTCCCAGCCGGCGATCCCGGCCCACGGCGGCATCTGCGGCAGCCATGCGGCGGCGAGGCCGTTGTCCGCGGCGCCGGCGACTTCTTCAACTGCGTGGGGGACGGTCTGGGGGCCTCCCATGCCGACCGCAGCGTTCAGGCTGATGCGCATGGATCTGATCTCCCGTCGAATTTCGACCGGGTGTCTCGGTCGATTCACACACTAAACGGGGTGGTACCCCATTTGCAATCGGGGTCGCGTCCTCCGCCGGTGGCGTTCGCTACCACGAGTTCCACGATCCACTGCTGAACACCGTCGGGCAGCTCGTGGCCAAGACCCGGCACAGGAACGAAGCGCGCCCCCGGGATCGCCGCAGCCGTGGCGCGTCCGCACTCGATCGGAAGCAGAGGATCCTCGGTTCCGTGCACGACGACGGTGGGGCCCCGGACGCGGCCCAGGGCGGCGGTCCGGTTGCTCGCGGTCCGGACGGCGGCGACATGCCGGAGCCTGCCCTCGGGGCGGTCCGCCCGGTCCAGCGCCTCAGCGGCCCGGCGGCGGACGCTCTCGGCGTCGAAGGGGAACCTGGAACCCGCATAAACCCGCGCAGCATCCACAGTGGCCTCGATCGACTCGGCGCGAGTCCGTGCCGCGCGCGCCCGGACGGCCGCAGCGGCGGCTTCGGCGGAGGCCGCGGGCAAGCCGGGATCACCGGTGGTCGACATCACCGACGCAAGCGACAGCGTCCGCCCCGGATGGTCGATGGCCAACGCCTGCGCGATCATGCCGCCCATCGACGCCCCCAGCACATGCGCGGCACGAACGTCGAGCGCGTCCAACAGCCCGGCAGCGTCGGCGGCCATGTCGAACAGTGTGTAGGGGACACTGGAGTGATCCCCGCGATTACAGGCCTCCAGGTCCGGGACGCCTACGACCCCCGAGGACAAGCCGACGTCGCGGTGGTCGTAGCGGATCACGAAGAAGCCTCGGCGCACGAAGGCGTCCACGAAGGATTCGTCCCACGCGGTGAGCTGGGCGCCGAAGCCCATGATCAGCAGGAGAGCGGGATCGGCGCGGGAGCCGCGAGTCTGGAAGCAGAGCTCCAGAGCACCGACCGCGGCGCGTCCGTCGACGACGTCGATGTCGGGGCTCACCATGCCGGAACCACCACCCGCATCGTGTCGATGGTGGCCGTGCACGTGCGGTTCATCAAGGCGTCCGGTCCCCCGTGAAGGTTGAGGATGAACAACGTGCGGCCGTCCTGGCCGCCGAGGCAGGGCACGATCGGCATGCGGCCCTCGACAGTGATCATGTCGGTGATCTCGCCGCCTTCGCGCACCCGTCGGATCTGCCCGGTCATCGGTTCACAGGTCCAGATCGCGTTCTCGCGGTCGACGGTGATGCCGTCGGCCCCGCCGGGTTTGAGGTCCGCCCATGTTCGCCGGTTGTGTAGCGACCCGTCGGGCCGTTTGTCGAAACCCAGAAGCTGCCCGGCGAACAGCAGCGAGACGATGTACCGGGTGTCGTCACACGTCAGGACCGGGCCGTTCGGCGCGTCGACCTCACCGGCGACGATTCGCGCGGAGCGGTCCGCCTCGACCAGGATGACAGAGCCCGAGCCCTTCGGGGGGCGGACCTCGAAGTCGAGCCGTCGGTACCGCTCGACCCCACGTACGCCCGGCCGTGCCGGTCGACGGCGAGGTCGTTGAGCGGGCCGACGGCGAGAGAGGTCAGGTCCGCGTACTCGGTGACGGCGCCGTCGACAGTGCGTCTCAGGATCACCGGGCGCTCCAGATTGACGACGAGCAACGATCCGTCCGGGAGGAAGCCCAGGCCCGCGGGTGTGACGCCGCGGGCGAACTGGACGACGGTCTCGGCATGGCCGTGCTCGTCGACGGTCATGATCCGCCGCGCGTGCATGTCGCAGAACCACAGCCTGTCGTCGTGCCAACGGGGGCACTCGGCGAAGCGGAGCCCGTCGAGAAGGGGTGTCGGTTCCATCGGTCCGCCTCCGTATGTAGACCGAGCGTGGAGTGTGGAACTCAGTCGACGTGCGCAGCGCTCACGTACATCGACTTGTACTCGAGGTAGTTCGCCAGGCCCTCGGGGCCGAGCTCGCGGCCGATCCCGGAGTCCTTCATCCCTCCGAAGGGCGCGCCGAGATCGATGCTGTACCGGTTGACGCCGATCGTCCCGGTGCGGATACGCCGGGCCAGGTCGAGCCCACGTGCCTCGTCTCGCGTCCACACCGATCCGGCGAGGCCGTAGTCGGAGTCGTTGGCGATGCGGACCGCCTCGTCGTCGCCGTCGTAAGGGATGACGGCGATGACGGGCCCGAAGACCTCCTCGCGGGCGAGCCGGTCGGCGTTGTCGACGTCGGCGAAGACCGTGGGCTCGACGAACCAGCCGCGGTCCAGCCCCGCTGGGCGTCCACCGCCCGTCACCAACCGCGCGTCCGAGTTCCGCGCGATGTCGATGTACGCCAGGACCCGGTGGAGGTGTGCCTCGCTGGCCATCGGCCCCAGTGAGGTGGCCGGATCGAGTGGATCACCGACGACCCGGTCGCGGCAGTACTGGGCGAGGACCTCCACGACCTCGTCGTAGCGGGAACGCGGGGCGAGGACACGCGACTGGGTGGTGCAGGTCTGGCTGTTGTTCTGGAACGACGCGGTGCTCAGGCCTGCCCGGAGCACGTCGAGGTCGGCGTCTTCGAGCACGATCGCCGCGGACTTGCCGCCCAGCTCCAGGGTGCAGCGCCGGATGAGCCGGCCGCACTCGGCGCCGATGACCCTCCCGGCCTCGGTGGAGCCGGTGAACGCGATCTTGTCCACGAGCGGGTGCGACACCAACGCGCGTCCGGCCTCTCGCCCGCCCAGCACGATGTTGAGCACACCCGCCGGTAGCCCGGCCTCGATCGCGGCGTCGCCGAGGACGTAGGCGTCCAACGGGGTCTCCGGAGACGGCTTGAGCACGACGGTGCAGCCCGCGGCGAGCGCCGGGGCGATCTTGAACATCGCCAGGGCCTGAGGGTAGTTCCAGGGCACGATTGCGCCGACGACGCCGACCGGCTCGCGGCGCACGATCGTCGCCCCGGCTGCGCCGGGGCGGGTCTCCTCCAGCGGGAAGCGCTCGACGAGGTCGGCGTAGGTACGCAGCAGCGCCGGCGGGACGACGCCGTTGGAACCCTTCGACAGCCGGATGGGCATGCCGTTCTCCCGGGTGACCAGCCGGGCGGTGTCCTCGGCGCGGGCTGCAAGGGCGTCTGCGAACCGGAGCATCATCGCCGCCCGCTCGCCCGGGGTCGTCCGCCCCCAGGGGCCCTCGTCGATCGCCGCGCGGGCCGCACGAACCGCGGAGTCGATATCCGCCTCGTCGCCGAGGGCCGCGGTTCCCAGTGGCTCACCGGTCGCCGCTTCGACGGCCCGGTGCATCTCGGTTCCACGGGGAGCGACCCACGCGCCGCCTACGAAGAAGCGGGGGCGGTCCGCCGTGGTCGCTTCACCGACGATGCTCGTCACACGGACCTCCAGGTGTGGGCCGTGCATGGTGGCCGGCCAGGTGGGTTGGCTCGGACGACCATGTCAGGCAGGGCTGACGGCGAGATCGTCGCTGTCGGTCAGGTCGAGCGTGGCCTCGAGGTCGTGCAGCCGTGGCAGGACAGTCGCGGCGAAGAGCCGCTTGGACCGTTCCGCGGTCTCCGCGGGCATGTTGCCGAACTTGAAGGTCAGTACGAACTCGCCGGCCCCCGTCATCTTCTGGATGCGCCGGAGTCGCTCGAAGACCTGCTCGGGAGTTCCCCAGGCCTGCGGTCGCGCGGTGGTCTCGGTCTGCTCCTCGTCGGTCAGTGTGCTCGTACCGAACGAGGCGTACTGCTCGTACCCCTTCGTCTTGGCGAAACGGGCGACGTCGTCGAGCTGGTAGTGGTTGAGACTGCTGTGCTGGGACTCCAGGTTGTGCCGGGACATCACGTCCCAGGCCTCGGCCTCGTCCTCGAAGCAGGCGGCCCGGACACACACCGTGGGTTGTACCGGATCCCAGCCGTGCTCGGCGCGGAGACGGTTGAACTCGATCACGTCTTCGCGATAGCCGGCCCAGCTCTTCTGGTTCGTCAGCAGCATCCCCAGGCCTGCGTTCGCCGCCAACGGCAGGCTCTGCGGGCTGGCCCAGCCGGACTTCATCGAGCCGAGGATGCGTTCGGGGTTGCGGAACTTGGGACGGACCGAGGTTCTCGGGATCGTGAAGTGTTCGCCCTGGTACTCGAACCACTCCTGCGACAGCGCCAGGCGGAGGATGTCAAGGGTTTCGTTGTACCGGATTCGCGCATCGTCCATGGCGACCCGAAACCCGTCGAACTCCCGCACGGCCGCGCCGCGGCCGACCCCGAGTGTCAGGCCCCGGCCCTTCAGGACGTTGTCCAGCACGCTGATCTGGTGCGCGAGCTGCACGGGCTCATACCATGGCAGCACCGTCACCATGGTCCCGAGGTCGATCCGTGAGGTGCGTCCGGCCACATAGGTGAGATGTTGCAGCACACCGCCGGTCATTCCGTACGGGGTGATGTAGTGATCGATCGCCCAGTAGGAGTCGAAGCCCAGCGGCTCGATGAGATCGACGAGGGCGAGCTGCTCGTCGAGGACCTGCTGATCAGTGACCTTCTGGGGGCCGTCGCTCTGGGCCTTGTACCGATCCCAGTCGCTGTCGTTCCCGAACGGATAGTTGACGCCGACCTTCATCGTGACCTCACTCGGTTGGATGCGTGTGTGCTCGGGTGCGGTTCCGTACTGCTCGTGATTGCTCAGGCAGTGGACCCGGACCGGGGTGAGCAGTGGCGAACACCGTGCGACCGGATGCGGTGAGGGTGCCGACGGCCGACTGGCCGACCGGGCCGCAGTTGCTCGCGCATCGGGATGCCGCTGATGTGCTGGTAACGTTACCACTCCTCTGACGTGCGGTGAAGCCCTCGTCGCCGATCCGTTCTCGGCCCCTGGTCGCGCATCGTCGGGGCTAGCATGGCCGGGTGACGAATCGGAAGCGGCGCCCCGGGCCGCGGGTGTCGGGGCCGACTCTGCAGAGCGTTGCGGATCTCGCGGGCCTGTCTCTCATGAGCGCCTCCAGGGCGCTGAGCGGCGGCCAGGTGTCTCCGGAGAACGCAGCCCGGGTCAAGGCGGCGGCCGAGGCGCTGGGGTACGTCCCCAACGTCGCGGCCCGTCGGATGCGAGGCGGCCGAACGAACACGGTGGGCGTCCTGATCAACGCGGACCTCGACCCGCACATGGAGATCATGTCCATCCTGGACTGTCTCATCCGGGAGATGGAGGAGGCAGGCAAGCAGGTGCTGCTGTCCGTCGCGCGGGGTGGTTCGGATCAGATCGACATGCATCTGGAGGGCTTCCTGGCCCGCGGCGTCGACGGCGTCTTCTTCCAGAACGCCCAGCCGTCGCGTCTGCTGGAGCGCTACAGGCAGGCCGAGGTCCCGGTCGTGGCCATCAGTCACCGTGACGACGGCTGTCCTGAGTTGCCCTTCGTGACCCACGACGCCGAAGCTGTTTTCGCCCAGATGTACCAGCGCTTGACCGATCTCGGGCACCGAGTCGCAGTCGAGTTCACGCGCGGTGGTACTCCTCCGATGCACGAGAAGTTCAGGTCGTTCGGTGAGCTGCGGTGGCGCCGGTGTGATCTGGGTTCCGACCGCACCGTCATGCTGGCCCACGTCCGCACCGAACTCGCCACACCGGACCCGCCCACCCTGTTCATGGCCGACTACCCGGGAGCGGTACAACTGCTGAGCGTGTGTGAGGAGCTCCGTGTCCCGGTCCCGGAGAAGCTGTCCGTGGTTTCCACTGTGGACGGCCTGAGCGCTCCCATGCTGCGCACTCCGTTGTCGAGTCTCCGTGCGGACTACGAGCTCTTCGGCCGTGCTGCGGCTCGGTCGATGCTCGCCGCGCTGGAGGGCGAGGAGATCGAGGACGTCCTGGTGCCGGGCGGCATGGAGTGGATCGAGCGCTCCTCGACCGGACCTGTCCCGGAGCCGGACGGCGTGTCCGCTCGATGACGGCCGGCAGGCGACCCGCGCAGGGCCGGTGCGTGCGGCGTCCTGGTGCTCGGCCCGGCGGGCCCGTCGTGCCTGGTCGGTGCACGCGAAGATCGGGATGGCACCGGCTGCCGGGCGGGGACTGTCGTGTCCCCACGCGGGCGCGCCGGTGCCGTCCCGGGAACCACTCAGGCCGGCGCGGACACCGGGTCGGTGTCGCGACCCGTAGACGCGGCCGCGCGCTTGGTCTTCAGGGTGAAGCTCAGCCCGATGGCGGCGAGTCCGAGGGCCAGGAGCAGGACGACGTTTCCGAGGAATCCACCCCAGGTCGGTGCGCCTCCGGCGACCATGCCCACGGCGAGGATTCCTGCCGCGATCTGTCCGCCGGTCACACCACCGACGGACTGCAGCACGTACGTCGTTCCGCTGGTGCTGGCGACCCGGTCGTTGGGGACCACCTGGACGATCGTGTTGAGCCCCTGGGTGAGGCTCATCGCGATACCGGCTCCCAGGATCGCCGCCGTCAGGTAGGGCGTCCAGGGCGCGCTGCCGATGAACAGCAGCGGGACCGCGCCGAGGGTCATGAGGACACCGCTGAGGACCATGACCCCCCGCCGTCCCAGGACTGGCTCCAGCCGGGACGCGG
>NZ_BPRG01000136.1:167884-169070 GCF_036984265.1 Pseudonocardia sp. D17
CGGTGGAGGCGTCACCGCCCATGCCGTACCCGGTTGCGAGCGGGAGCAGCGCGACGGTCGGCAGGACGAGGTACATCGTGTAGGCGCAGGCAGCGCGCAGCAGTGACAGTCCCATGACGCCCGCGACCTCGCGCTCTGCGATGCCCCGCAGGTCCACGAGTGGGGAGTCGACCCGTCGCTCGACGACGACGAAGACCGTGGCCAAGGCGACGGTGAGGATCAGCAACCCGAGAACGATGGCGGAGCCCCAGCCCTCGGTCGACGCAAGCGTCAGCCCGAGCAGGAACGACGTCAACGCCACGGCCAGGAGCGCTGCGCCGAGCCAGTCGACCCGCCCGGTCCTCACGGGCGGGCACGCAGGCAGCCCTTTCGCGCCGAGGACGATCACCGCGAGGATCACGGCCGTCGGGATCCAGTAGATGTAGGAGTAGTGAAGGTGCTTGACGATCGGTCCGACCGCGACATAGGCGACTGCCGAGCCGGCGCCACCCGCGACGACGAACGCAGTGGTCGCGAACTTGGCACGTGCGAGCGGCTGGCTGTCGCGGGCGATCCCGATGGCGATCGGCACCACCGCGATCCCGACTCCCTGCAGCATGTTTCCCGCGATCAGCAGGCTCGCCGACGGGGCCACGGCCGCGAGAACTGCACCCACCCCGGAGACTCCCAGGATGATGAAGAAGACGTTCTTCTTGTCCGCGATGTCCGCGTAGCGAGTCGAGAGCGGGAGCGAGACGGCGCCCACGACCATCAGACCGGTCAGCATCCAGGCGGCGACGGCCGGGCTCATTCCGAGCTCGTGCTGCACGATCGGCACGATCGGTGCGACCATCATCTCCATCGTCATGTAGGAGAAGACGCCGAACCAGAGCAACGCTACGGTGAACCTCGGTGTCACGCTGTCGCCGCCGCCGCTGAGGTGGTAGATCGACTTCGGTCGCGAGGTGACTCTTACGGTGGGTGCCGCCTGCTCGGGCTGGCCTTCTCGTGAATCGTCCATCGCGGCCGGAGTCGGTCCGACCGGCGTGACTTGATAGGAGAACGAGGCGACGTCCTCCCGACTGAGGTGTGTCCGCCGGCCGGACCCGTATCCCCGGTGAAGGAGACATGCACATGGTCGTCGTGGGCGTGGACCCGCACAAGCACAGCCACACCGCCGTCGCGGTGGACTCCAACGGTCGCGAGC
>NZ_BPRG01000137.1:0-498 GCF_036984265.1 Pseudonocardia sp. D17
GGTGATCCGGTTCAACGCCTGCCCGCGTGGCAGCGCGACCTCAAGGTCGTGCAGGTGCCAGCCCAGCCGGTTGATCATCCGGGTCCGCTCGGCCACCAGGTCTTCGCGGTGATCGAGCAGGAGCCGGATCTGCAAGGCCTGCTCGTCGAGGTGGGCCTCGGGCAGGTCGGGCTCGCGCAGCGCGGCGCGGGCCACCGCCAGCGCGTCGATCGGGTCGGACTTGCCGCGGGTGCGGGCCGAGGCCCTGGCCCGTGCCATCAGCTTCGGCGGCACCGTGACCACCGCCTGGCCTGTTCCGAGCAGAGCGCGAAGCAGCGAGCCGGCGACGTGACGGCAGTCCTCGACCGCCCACCGCCTCGATCCGGGCCAGCGCTGCGCCCACTCCAACAGCCGGATCAGCTCAGCCGCGGTGTTGCCGACGGTGATCTGACCGAGCTCGCGACCGTTGGAGTCCACCGCGACGGCGGTGTGGCTGTGCTTGTGCGGGTCCACGCCCAC
>NZ_BPRG01000138.1:0-1525 GCF_036984265.1 Pseudonocardia sp. D17
GCGTGAGTTGCCCTGTGTCAAGCCGCCGCTGGTTGATCTTGGTTGAGGACGCGTTGAAGGGCGTGGTGTCGGTCGGGGTCGTAGGGGGTGTGGCTGTGCCAGCAGGCCCAGATGACACCGATCCAGGCTCGGGCCAGGACGCGGACGGCGTGGGGGTGGTCGTGACCGCGGGTTCGGGCTCGTTGGTAGAGGTCGGCGGCCCATGGGTTGGTTTTGATGCTGTCGCCGGCGAAGTCGCAGATGGCGTCGCGGAGTTGTTTGTCGGCGCCCCAGCGGAACGACACGGCGCGGGCCTTGCCGGACTGGCGGGTCGAGGGGGCGACACCGGCGAGGCAGGCCAGCGAGTCCGGGGTGGGGAAGCGGCCGCGGGCGTCGCCGATCTCGGCGAGCATGCGTGCGGCGCGGACTCGGCCGGCGCGGGGCAGGCTGGTGAAGATCTGTGCGTCGGGGTGGAGATCGAGCTGCTCGCTGATGCGGGCGGCGAGCTCGGCGATCTGTGTGGTGAGTGTGCGCAGCACTGTGACGTAGGCGGCGGTCACCGCAGCAGCGGTGTCGGCTTCGGGTCCGGTGTGGCCGCGGGGTGCGCTGGTCAGGCGGGTGTGCAGGACGGTGGGGTCCATGCGGCCGCAGTAGCCGACCGATGCCAGCCAGGATGCCAGTCGTCGTGGGGTGAGCCAGTCGATCTGGGTCTGGGTGGTGAAGCGCTCCAGGAAGCGCAGGCTGATCTGCGAGTCGATGTCGGAGAACAGCCCGATCACGGCGGGCAGGCAGATCTGCAGGTGAGCGCGCAGCTGGTTGGCCACCGCGACACGGTGGGCGACCAGGTCACGCCGGGCCCGCACGCTCTGGCGCAGCGCGGTGGTGGTGGGGGTGTCGACCAGCAGGGGGCGCAGGCGGCGGCGGTCGGTTCGGACGGTGTCGGCGAGGACGTAGGCGTCGAAGCGGTCGTCTTTGTTCCCGGCCGAGCCGTAGCGCGAACGCAGGTTTTTGAGCTGTCCGGGTGGGATCACGAACACGACCAGTCCGGCTTGTCGCAGGGCGTCGACCACGGGGCCGTCCGGGCGCTCGATGCCGACCTCGACCACCCCGGCCTTGGACAGGCGCCCGACCATCGTGCGCAGCCCGGTCCGGTCGTGGGTGACGGAGAAGCGCTGGAGCTGTTCGCCGTCCGGGGCGAGGACGCAGACGGCGTGGTCGTCCTTGGCCCAGTCCACCCCGCCGGTCGGGCGGTGCGGGTCGACCGACGGCGCGGTCTCGGTGACACTCATGGTCGTCTCCTCGCTGTTGGCGCAGTGGGAAGACACCCGGTGGTCCCGGGACGCGGCAGCCGGTCGCTCACTGATCGGCACTCGACGGTGCTCAGCCCTGTAGCCAGTCGGCGCGTCCTGGGCCACCGGACCTCGCTGAACTCACGCCGGACCTCGAAGGTCGAGCGAGCAGGGCGATGGCCCGGTGGGAACCTCAGGTGCGCCCGAATCCTGGATCAACGATCCGACTCGGACACAAGGAGGGTGCACCAGTGAGC
>NZ_BPRG01000139.1:0-5929 GCF_036984265.1 Pseudonocardia sp. D17
CCGCGCCTCGGCCGACAACAGCCGCATCACGATCTCGGACTTGCTCATCTCCAGCGAGAACACCACGCACGTCATGCGATGTCGGACCGAGCAGGACCTGGCGATGTCGAGTCCGACCGTGCTCTTCCCGACGCCCGGCCTGGCCGCGACGACGATCATCTGGCCGGGGTGCAGCCCGTTGGTGATCGCGTCGAGGTCGGTGTAGCCGGTCGGCACCCCGAGGGCCATGCCGCCGCGGGAGGCGATGGCGTCGATCTCGTCCATCGTCGGGCCCAGCAGTTCCTCGAGCGGGGTGTAGTCCTCGCTCGTGGCCTGTTCGGTCACCTCGTAGATCGCCGCCTGGGCCCGGTCGACCACCTCGTCGACATCACCGCCATCGCTGCTGGCGCCGTGGTAGCCCAGCTGCACGATCCGGGTACCGGCCTCCACCAGCCGGCGCAGGATCGCCTTCTCCGCGACGATCTCGGCGTAGTACGCCGCGTTGGCCGCCGTCGGCACCGTCGCGATCAGCGTGTGCAGGTACGGCGCACCACCGAGACGGATCAGCTCACCGCGGCGCTGCAGCTCCGCCGACACCGTGACCGCATCCGCCGGCTCACCCCGGCCGTAGAGATCGAGGATGCAGTCGTAGACGGTCTGGTGCGCCGGCCGGTAGAAGTCGTCCGGGCGCAGGATCTCCACGACGTCGGCGATCGCGTCCTTGCTCAGCAACATCCCGCCGAGCACCGACTGCTCGGCAGTGAGGTCCTGCGGCGGCTGACGGTAGTCAGGGGCCGCGACGGCGGGCTGCTCGATCGGGACGGCACTCATCGGCGGTGCCTCCTGCGCGGCAGTCGGGGGCGGGCGAGACGACCTTCGGCACGGGCTCGCTCCAGGGCGCGCTCGTAGGCGCTCGCTTCCGGCAATGCGGTGTCGGCCGGCGAGTCGAGGGCGGGGGCTTCCAGCGCTGACGGTCGCGGGGCCGGCTTCTCCGGGGTGGACGACGTCCGACGCCAGTCGGTGATCACAGATCGCCGGTGGTCGGGGTTGGCGATGTCCTGCTCGGGGCGGGGGGCGTTGCGGCGTTCGTGGAACTCCCTTGCCCACTGGCGGGTGAGCTGTTCGGCCACGGCCGCCGCGGCCGCGGTCCGCTCGGCCGGGGTCAGCTCGACGTCGGTGGCGGTGAGCTCGCCAGCACCGTAGGCCAGCCGCCTTGCCGCGGCCGCACCGTGGCGCTCGACGACCTCGGTCCGCAGGGGCTCCCAGACGCGCGGTGCCGCCACCGGGGTACCGGCCACCTGCCACTGCCGGAGACGGTGCTTGATCCAGCCTTCAGGGCGCCGCAGCTCGGCTGCTGGACAGCGATCGGACCGACGAGGACCTCCGGTGGCAGGGGCGTGGTCGAGAGCGTGCAGGACGTCGCTGTTGGTCCACCCTGCGCGCCACCAGGGCCGCACGATGGCGCGCAGGGCGCGCGGGCTCACCCGCCACAGCGCACGGTCGGCACGCTTGAGCTCAGTCGCGGCAGCAAGCATCTGACCAGCGCTGACTGGAGCACGAAGATCGAAAAAGCCGCCGTTCTTTCCGTCTAGGCGCGGCCCGTTAGGGCCGTCAATATCGCGGTTGACCTGCGGTTTTGCTGTGGAGCTGTGGATGATTTTTCTCGCGCGCGTAGGAACTACATGTTCTCTCTTAGGAACAAGATCTCTGGAGAGGGTTGGGGTCCGGGTTAGGGCAGATGAGGCATTGTCCGCTGTGGTCACAGGGACTCGGAGCTGGTAGACCGCGGCGCGGTTCCCCTCGACGTGCTGCAGCGCCATGGGCCGGAACTGAGGTGTCGTCCCGCGCTCCAGCCGGGCCAGCCAGCCGAGCCGGTGCAGCTCCGCGAGCCAGCTGCTCATCGTGCTGCGGCTCCACCCAGTGGCCTCCATGAGCCGCTCCCAGGTGGGGAAGCTGCTGTGGTCGTCCCAGTCCGCGTGAAGTGCGAGGGTGCGCACCAGCAGCCGCAAGCGGGCGGCGCAGTCGCGACGGCGCGCGACGAACCACCGCGAGGCGAATACCGCGTGAGCCCAGTCATGCGCGGTACGGGGCAGCACGGACTCGGCAACCGCGGGACGGCCGGTCAACTCAGCCGCATCGGTCTCGCCGCCGCTGGCGAACCAGCAGGGGCCGCACACGACCGACCGGAGGGGGGTGTTGCGCGCGATCCCGGAGCGCCGAGCACAGCTGATGCACATCTGCGGGGGACGGTGCGCGAGGGCGTCACGCAGGACCAGGTCGAGCCGGAACGGCCTCACTACGGCCGGCGACTCCAGCAGGGTGGTGATCGGGCTGCTGGTCTGATCGGGGTGTGTGACGCGGGAGCGTTGTGACGCACCGGGTCCGAAGGCTGTGCGATTTTCCGGGCGCGCGCTACTATTGGAGCGCGCAGGCAAGCGTGTGCGCCTCCCTTCGGGGAGGGGCTGGGTGCCGGAGCTGGAACTCCGCACCCCGTTACGTGGGCCCGTTCCTCTTGGCCGGAGGGACGGGCCCTAACGTTTTCGGGGTCCTGCTGCACTCAGCCCATTTGAACTTTTGCGGGTGTCCTAGGGCTTAGGCGGTGCGGTCGAGGACCTCCTCGGCGAGCGAGAGCTGCTTGTTGCCGCGGTTGCGCGGATCGAGGCGTGCGACGCGCTCGAGCGCCTCTTCTACGGCGTCCGGGTGGTCTAGCGCGACGAGCAACGCTGCGGCGACCCAGTCGGTCTGGCTGATCTCACCGCGGGCTTCGTCGACCTGCTCCACGATCTCGGTCCAGACACGGCCACCGACGAGCTTGCGCTCGCCGCGGTAGCTACCGGGTCGGGGCTTGTACTGCCGTCTCGTGGGCATGGCCGGAATCCTGGCACCTGTAACAGCTAAAGCCGGGGCGACGCGCCGATGACGGCACAGGCTTTCTCCCGCATGGCCATCGCGTCGGCAAGAGGATGTCGGCTCGGGCGAGCTGGTCTCCATCATCGTCGACCTTCCTGGAGTCGTCGTGGATGTCGGGCGCCGTACTCGAGACCGTCACTGATGGTCCGGTCCACCTCGGCCTGGGTGCATCCGTCGACCCCGACATGTGCCACCGCCGCCGCAGTCAGGGCGTGCCGGGCAATGTCCTCGGGCAGGGCTCCCCCGCCGACGAACTCGCCGAGGATCCGCGCCGCGCGCAGCAGGGTGTAGTGCCGGTGGCCGGTCCTCGCGGCCGCGACGGTTGCACACTCCGCGTTCATCGCGCTGGTGACATAGCCCGTCAGGTTGCCGCTGGCGACGGCGTGGACCGCGGCGGGACGAGGTGAGGGCGGAGATGGTGCCAGCGCGGTGGCTAGCCAGGCTGGAAGCGGTGCGATGGGGCGACGACTCACGACCCGGTACATCCCGCCGGGACGGTGCGATCCCGCGGCGACGACGTAGCCGCCGTTCGCACGAGTGTCGATGCGGGCTCCCAGACGCCCGCCTGTGTTGCGCAGAGCTTCTCGATCCGAGACGGCGAAGTACAGATGGTTACCGCCACTCGGAGTACGAACTGTATAGGTGTCTCCTGGGTAGTCTTCTCCTGCTTCGCAGGCGATCCGAGCCAGGTGCTCACGTCCTGAGAGCTCGCCCAACTCACCAGGCCGGCCGTCGCCGCCTCGGACCACGTCCAGATCGACGACCACGAGGCCCTTCCCGGTCACCAGGCCAATATTGAAGGGAGCTCGGCGGTACCACCCTTCGATCACCCTGCTGTCATGCGTGGCGCGCTCCTGCCAGCGCCGGACGGCCGGTGTCTTGCCGAAGGGCGCTACCGGAAAGATGGGGAATCGCTCGGCGGCCGCGCGGGCGTCACGAAGCAGCTGCCGTTTCAGCGAGCCGACGTCCACGTACCTTCCCCCGCATCAAGATCGGTCCTACAGCAGTTACAGTTGTACGGATCGTAGTAAGGTCAATCTATACTCAGCCAGGTGCAGAAGGCAGCTCTTGCCGTCGGGGGTGCTGTGGCTGCCGGGATGACTGCGCTGTTGATGCTGATCGTCTTGGTCAGCAGCTCTGATGAAGCGAATGCCGCCCCAGGCATGCCGGGGGTCGTCTGCGCGCCGCCGGGTGGCAAGCCGGGCGACCCCGTGGCCGGGTTCGCCGGCCCACAGCTGGCCAATGCGGCCGCCATCGTCACGGTCGGCGTCGAGATGGGCGTCCCCCAGCGCGCCCAGGTCATCGCCGTGGCAACCGCGATCCAGGAGTCGAAGCTGCTGATGTACGCCAACTCGACGGTCCCCGCGTCACTGGGCCTCCCCCACGACCGTGTGGGTTCAGACCACGACTCCGTCGGCTTGTTCCAGCAGCGGGCGTCGTGGGGACCGCTCGCAATACGGATGGACGCGAGGAAGTCCGCGCAGTTGTTTTACGCCCGGCTGTTGGCCGTTCCAGGTTGGCAGTCGATGTCGCTATCCCAGGCAGCGCAGGCAGTTCAGGTGAGTGCCTTCCCGGACGCCTACGCGCGTTGGGAAGAGCCTGCCTTGGCCCTGGTCGGCTCAGTTTCGGGCATCGTGTGCACGAGCCCGGGCGCTTCCCTGGAGACCAACCCGAAGGCGCAGGTGGTGATCGACCGGGCGCTCTCTCAGCAAGGAGTGCCCTACGTGTGGGCTGGCGGGGACGCCAACGGCCCGACCAAAGGCGGGTTCGACTGCTCAGGGCTGATAGTCTACGCCTTCGCGGGGATCGGCGTGACTGTGCCGCATCAGACGCAGTCGATCTGGGCCACCTTCCAGCCCGCCGTCACGGACCGCGCGCAGCTCCAGCCCGGAGACATGCTTCTGTTCAGCAGCAACGGCACCGCTGGCGGGATCCACCACGTCGGCCTGTATCTGGGAGACGGGAAGATGGTGCACGCTCCCGAGACCGGGGACGTCGTCAAGACGGTCGAAAAGATCTGGGACTCGCCTTACTGGACTAGGGAGTTCATCGGCGCCGTACGAGCAGGGGTTCCTACGCCTCAGTGAGTCCGCGACCAACCTTTCCGGGGCGCGACCGGACCATCTACGACCCCTGTGGCGGGGCTGGCCCGTCGAGGGATCTGGACTTGAGCTGATCAGGGAAGCCAGCGTGCCCAGCTCGCGCGGTGCGCGCGCCGGCGGCGGGCGCGCTCCTTGCGGTGCAGCCGCTCGATCGCCCGCAGCGTCTCGGGAGTGTCTTCCAGCTTGCCGCGGGCACCGCGCGTTGCCCGCGGCAGGCCAGCACGATCCCGAAGCGCGTCCTGCTGGCGGTCGTAGGCCCGGACCACCGCCTCGGCTTCCACTCCGGAGGTCACCACCTCGCCGCAGATCCGGCTCGCGTTGTCCCGCTCGTCGCGGCTGTAGGGCCTGCCGTCCGGCAGCAGCCCGGCGGGCATGATCATGGCTGGTCCTGGCCACACCAGGTTGCGCTCGTCCGCATCCCACGGCAGGTCCGCGTCTGACGGGACGGAGGCGAAGTCGGGCTCAACCCACGGCGACTCGGACTCGAGATCACCGGCGGCCGCCGGCTGCTCCGCGGCGAAGCGGCGCGCCAGCTCGTCGTCCGGGTCGTTGGGGTCGAAGTACCGGGCAGTGATCTCCACCGGCATGGCGCTACCTCCTCATGTCGGCGGTCACGGCACAACCGAGGATGGTAACGACGAGGACCGACACTCACGGCCGCGCCGGCGGTTGCCAGCGGCCAGGATGGGCTGGCCAGGAGGGCCGGGACGCCGACCTACGGTGCTGCCGGCGGGTTCATAGCGCCATCGGGCGGGTTGATCGCCGGAGGGTCACTGACCGGCGGGTTGTTCACCGGCGGGTTGTTCACCGGCGGTGTGCCAGTGCCGCCGCCGGACGCCGGGCCTCCCTCAGCAGGTGCGCTGGCTGGTGACGTTCTAGTGCCTCGATCGAGAACGTTGGCGTTGTAACCCGGCTGCGGTGATCGGCTGAGAGGCTGT
>NZ_BPRG01000140.1:0-45673 GCF_036984265.1 Pseudonocardia sp. D17
GCGACCGCGGCGGTGACGACGGTCTTGCCGACGTCGGTCCCGGTCCCGCTGACGACCAGGACGCTCACGAGGCCGCCAGCACCTGCACCAGCACCCGGCGGGCGAGGTCGAGGTCGGCGTCGGTGAGGTCGGCGCGCGCGGTCAGCCGCAACCGGCTCGTCCCCGCGGGCACCGACGGTGGCCGGAAGCACCCGACCCGTACCCCGAGCTCGGCGCAGCGCTGCGCGGCGGCGAACGCACGCTCGGGCTCCCCCAGCACCACCGGCACGACGGCCGACGGCGGGGCCGCCACCCCCGCGGCGTCGGCGAGCGCGGCCGCGGCGGCGAGGACGGCGGCGGGCAGGCCCGGCTCGTCCTGCAGCACCTGCAGGGCCGCCAGCGCGGCGCCGACGGCCGCGGGCGCCAGACCCGTGTCGAAGATCATCGTGCGGGCGGCGTCGACGAGGTGCTCGACGACCCGGCGCGGCCCGAGCACCGCCCCGCCCTGGCTGCCGAGTGCCTTGGACAGGGTCACCGTGAGCACGACGTCGTCGGCGCCCGCGAGACCCTGCTCGGCGGCCAGCCCGCGGCCCCCGGCCCCGCGCACTCCGAGGCCGTGCGCCTCGTCGACGACGAGCACCGCCCCTCGCGCCCGGCACACCGCATGCAGCTCCGCGAGCGGGCAGAGGGTGCCGTCGGCCGAGGTCACGGCGTCGGTGACGACGAGCGCCCGCGGTTCGGCGCGGGCGGCGAGGGCGGCGTCGACGGCTGCGACGTCGGCGTGCGGGGTCACCACGACCCGGGCCCGGGAGAGCCGGCAGGCGTCGACGATCGAGGCGTGGTTCGCTCCGTCGGACACGACGAGCGAGCCCGCGCCCGACAGCGCCGTCACGACCCCGATGTTCGCCGCGTAGCCCGAGGAGAAGACGAGCCCGGCCTGGGTCCCGACGAACGCGGCCAGCGCGTCCTCCAGCTGCGCGTGCAACGTCGTGCTCCCGGTGACCAGGCGCGAGCCCGTGGAACCGGCACCCCACGTGCGCAGCGCGGCGACCCCGGCGTCGACGACGCGCTTGTCGCGGGAGAGCCCGAGGTAGTCGTTGCCCGCGAGGTCGAGCAGGGGTTCCTCGGCCGGGCGGTGGCGCAGCGCGCGGCGCAGGCCGGCCGTGCGCCGCCGCGTCGCGGCCTCGTCCAGCCAGTCCAGCGGGTGCTCCGGTGCGGCGTCCACGTCGGCGACCCTATGTGCCCGCCGCCGCCTGGCGCATGTGACGTCCGAGGCGTTCGGGTGGGAGTCATACTCACCGGGTGATCGCCCGCGGGCGGGCCCGGGCGGCGGCGAAGGAGCGCGATGAGCTGGCAGATGGTCGACGAGGGCTGGGGCCGCAGGGCCGTCGACTGGGCGACGCTGGCCGAGCCGCACGCCGTGCGGGAGTACGTGTTCGTGCACCGGCTGCTCGACGTCCGCCCCGGCGTGGACCTGCTCGACGTCGCCTGCGGCGCGGGGCTCGCCCTGGAGCTGGCCGGGATCGCGGGGGCGCGGTGCGCGGGCATCGACGCGTCCCCGCGCCTCGTCGAGGTCGCGCGGCTGCGCAACCCGGGCTGCGACATCCGCGTCGGCGACATGGCCGACTCCGGGTTCGCCGACGCCTCGTTCGACATGGTCACGAGCTTCCGCGGCATCTGGGGTACGACCCCTGGCGCGATCGCCGAGGTCGCCAGGGTGCTGCGCCCCGGCGGCACCGTGGCGCTGACGTTCTGGGGCGACATGGCCGCGACGCCGGGTGGCCGGCTGCTGGCCCCGTTCCGGCTCGCGACGCAGGAGCAGGTCGGTCACCAGTCGGCGATGGTCGCGCTCAAGCAGCCCGGCGCCGCCGCCGCGTTCCTCTCGTCCGCCGGGTTGGAGCCCGGTGAGCTGTTCGAGGTCCCGTTCGTCATGGAGTACGCCGACCCCGAGCACTACATCCGCGGGCTCACCGCCAGCGGCCCGGCCTACGAGGCGATCCAGACCGCGGGCGAGGAGGCCTTCCGGGCCGCCTGTCTGGAGGCGGTGCAGCCGTTCGTGCGCGACGGCTTGCCGATCCGGGCGACGGTCCGGCTCTTCGGGATCGTCGGGACCAAGCCGGCCTGATCCCCCGCGCCGTCGCGCCGATGAGGTCCGGCGCTGACGTCCGCCACTCACCGGACCGGGACTCGCGCAGGTTCGGGCAGGCGGCCGTCGGGCCGTGGCCCCGACTCACCCCGCCGCGGCGGCGGCGCACACGCCCGCGGCGATCGTCGCGATCTCGGCGGGGGTGCAGACGTAGGGCGGCATCGTGTAGACGAGGTCGCGGAACGGGCGCAGCCACACCCCGGCGCCGACCGCCGCGGCCGTGGCGGCGGCCACGTCGACCTCGTGGTCGAGCTGGACGACGCCGATCGCGCCCAGTACGCGCACGTCACGCACTCCCGGCAGGGACCGCGCGGGCGCGAGCCCGGCACGCAGGCCGTCGGCGATGGCGCGCACGCGCCCGCGCCAGTCGCCCTGGCGCAGCAGGTCGACCGACGCCTTCGCCACCGAGCACGCCAGCGGGTTGCCCATGAACGTCGGGCCGTGCATCAGGACGCCGGCCTCGCCGTCGGAGATGCCGCGCGCGACCTCGGGGGTGCACAGCGTCGCCGCCAGGCTGAGGTACCCGCCGGTCAGCGCCTTGCCGACGCACATCACGTCGGGCGCGACGCCCGCGTGCTCGGCGGCGAACAGCTCACCGGTGCGGCCGAACCCGGTCGCGATCTCGTCGAAGACGAGCAGCACGTCGTTGGCCAGGCACAGCTCGCGCAGCACGTGCAGGTACCGCGGATCGTGGAAGCGCATCCCGCCCGCGCCCTGCACGACCGGCTCGACGACGACCGCGGCCAGCTCGTCGGCGTGCGTCTCGACGAGCCGGGCCAACTCGGCGACGTAGCCGGTCTCGAACGCGACCGGCGGCGCCGGGGCGAAGACCTGCTGCGGCAGCACGTCGCGCCACAAGGAGTGCATCCCGCCGTCGGGGTCGCAGACGCTCATGGCACCGAAGGTGTCGCCGTGGTAGCCGCCGCGCCAGGTCATGAGCCGGTGCTTGGCGGGTCGCCCGCGCGAACGCTGGTACTGCAGGCACATCTTGATCGCGACCTCGACCGACACCGAGCCGGAGTCGGAGAAGAACACGTGGGCCAGCTCGCCGGGGGCGATCTCGACGAGTGTGCGCGCGAGCGCGACGGCCGGCGCGTGGGTCAGGCCCCCGAACATGACGTGGCTCATCGTGCCCAGCTGGGCGGTGACGGCGGCGTCGAGCGCGGGGTGGCGGTAGCCGTGGATCGCGGCCCACCACGACGACATCCCGTCGACGACCTCGACCGGCCCACCGGCGGTCGCGAGCCGCAGCCGCACCCCGGTGGCCGACTCGACGACGAGCGGCGCCACCGTCGCCGGCATGGGCGCGTAGGGGTGCCACACGAGGTCCCGGTCGACGGTCGAGAGGTCGAGGGCAGAGGGGGCGACGGGGCCGGTGCCGACGTCGTGAGAGGTCACGGCACACGAGCCTAGTGAGCGACGCGGGCGGGGCCGACTACCCTGCACGGACCATGTCCGTCGCAGCCGAGGAGTCGTCCGGAACCCGTCCGGCGTTGTCCCGTCGTCGTGAGCTGGGTGCGGCGAGCGCGCGGTCGATGCTCCTCACCGTGCTCGGCGAGTTCGTGTTGCCGCGCGAGGAGCCGGTCTGGACGCAGGTGCTGGTCGACGTGCTCGGCCGGCTGGGCATCGAGCAGAAGTCGGCACGGCAGGCGTTGGCGCGCACGGCCGCCGAGGGCCTGCTGACCTCCGACCGCGCGGGCCGCCGGGTCCGCTGGTCGCTGTCCGCGGCGGGCCGCAGGCTGCTCACCGACGGCGCCGCGCGCATCTACGGCTTCGGCACCCCCGGTCCGGAGTGGGACGGGCGCTGGCTCGTACTGCTGGTCAGCGTGCCCGAGTCGCGCCGGCAGCTGCGGCACCGGCTGCGCACGCGGCTGGCCTGGGCCGGGATGGGCTCGCCGTCGGCGGGCGTGTGGATCTCCCCCGACCCCGGCAAGCAGGACGAGGTCGCCGAGGTCGTCCGTGATCTGGGGCTCGACGAGGTGACCAGCTCGTTCGTCGGGCCGTTCGGCGCGATCGGCGAGCAGGCCGCGATGGTCGCCCAGGCGTGGGACCTCGCCGAGCTCGAGTCCGCCTACGAGGAGTTCATCGCCGACTTCGGCGACGACGGCCCGGCGGACCCCGACGCGATCATGGTCCGGCAGATCCAGCTCGTGCACGCGTGGCGCCGCTTCCCGTTCCTCGACCCCAAGCTGCCCGGCGAGCTGCTCCCCCGGGCCTGGGCGGGGGCCAGGGCGGCGGAGCTCTTCGAGTCGCTGCACTCACGCTGGGACGGGCCCGCGACCCGGCACTGGCAGCAGCTCTCGGCACTCGACTGACGCGTTTCGTCCGGAAAGCACGTTTCGCCCGACCTTCCGTTTGACACTCGATCGGGTGGCGCTGAGCCTCGCAGCACCCGGCAGCGCCGCCGTGGCCCTGCCGGCTCGTGACAGCTGATCGGGGAGCTGCGATGACCAGTGCGGACGCCGGCCCGACGACGACAGGGCCCCAGACCCTCCACAGAACGCAGCGACGACGCGCAGTCGTCGCCAGCACCGTCGGTACCACGATCGAGTGGTACGACTTCTTCCTCTACGGAACTGCGGCGGCACTCGTCTTCCCACACGTCTTCTTCCCCGGCTCGGAGCCGTACGCCGGGATCATCGCCTCGTTCGGCACCCAGTTCGTCGGTTTCGCCGCCCGGCCGGTCGGTGCCGCGATCTTCGGCCACTACGGAGATCGGATCGGCCGCAAGGCGACGCTCGTCGTGACCCTCCTGATCATGGGGATCGGCACCGCCCTCATCGGGGTGCTGCCCGGCTACGTCGCGATCGGCGTCGCCGCACCGATCCTGCTCACCGTGCTGCGGCTGCTGCAGGGTGTCGCGGTCGGTGGTGAGTGGGGCGGCTCGGTCCTGCTCGCGATGGAGTGGGGCTCGCAGAAGCGCCGCGGGTTCATGGCCAGCTGGCCGCAGCTCGGCGTGCCGCTGGGGCTGTTGCTGTCCACCGGGATGGTGCAGCTGCTCTCGTCGACGACCGGCGAGTCGTTCACGACGTGGGGCTGGCGCATCCCGTTCCTCGCCAGCATCGTGCTCGTCGGCATCGGGCTCTACGTGCGGCTGCGGGTCCTGGAGTCGCCGGAGTTCACGGCGGTCCGGCAGAAGCAGGCCGTGGCACGCCGGCCGTTGCTCGAGGTCATCCGCACCCAGTGGCGCGACATCCTGCTCGCGGCCTTCGTCCGGATGTCGGAGCAGGCGCCGTTCTACCTGTTCGTCACGTTCGTGCTGACCTACGGCACGAGCAAGCTGAAGCTCGAGCGCAGCGGTCTGCTCAACGCCACCCTCGTGGCCGCGGCGATCGGGCTGGTCAGCGTGCCGCTGTTCGGCTACCTGTCCGACCGGATCGGGCGGAAGCTGATGTACGGCATCGGGGTCGTGGCGACGGGCGCCTTCGCCTTCCCCTACTTCGGGCTGCTCGACTCGAAGATCTCGGGGCTGATGCTGCTCGCGATCGTCGTCTCGCTGATCTTCCACGACATGCAGTACGGCCCGCAGGCCGCGCTGATCGCGGAGGTGTTCGGCACCAACGTCCGCTACTCCGGCGCCGGGCTGGGCTACCAGCTCGCCTCGGTCATCGCGGGCGGCCCCGCGCCGCTGATCGCGGCGGCCATCCTGGCGAGCACCGGGTCGAGCACCGGAATCTCCTGGTACATCGTCGGCTGCGCGGTGGTGTCGATGATCGCGCTGGTCCTCATGCCCGCCGCGGGTGCCACCCGCACACCGGCGCCGGCAGCGCAGGCGGCGAGCACGAAGACCTGACCCCGGCGACCGCCGGTGGGCCCGTGGCGTGCCCCGCGTCGGGACGACGCCGCGCCGCCCGGGGGCGCTCAGCCGCCGAGGCAGCCCGGTCCGAGCAGCGCCTTGAGGTCGCCCATCAGCGCGGAGCTCGCGGTGACGCGCAGCGCGTCGTCGAGCCGTAGGACCGTGGTGCGGGTGCCGTTGACCAGGCTCAGGTGCACCGGCCGCGAGCCGGGGTGACTGGAGAGCACGTCCTTGAGCTTGGCGACGACGGGCGGTGTGCACCGGGTGGCCGCGAGGCTCACCGCGACCGGCGAGGAGTTCTCCTCCCCCGCCGCCGCCAGGTCGGGCACCGCGAGGTCGTTGGCGATGAGCGAGACCCGGTCGTCGCGCTTGGAGACGCGGGCCTTGACCAGCACGATCGCGTCCTCGGCCACGTCGATCCCGACGACCTGGTAGCAGCGCGGGAAGAACAGCACCTCGATGCCACCGGCGAGGTCCTCGATCTGCGCCGACGCCCAGGGCTCGCCGTTCTTGTTCACCCTCCGGTTGACGCCCGCGAGGATGCCGCCGACGGTGACCTGCGCGCCGTCGCCGACCGTGCCGTCGAGGATGTTCTGGATCGGGGTGTCGGCCTTCGCCGCCAGCACCCCCTCGACGCCGTGCAGCGGATGCCCCGACACGTAGAGCCCGAGCATCTCGCGTTCGACGGCGAGCCGGTGCTTGGTGTCCCACTCGTCGGTGGGGACCTTGACGTCGAAGATCCCGGCCAGCGCGGGGTCGGAGTCGTCGCCGTCGCCGCCGTCCATCGAGCCGAAGAGGTCGAACTGGCCCATCGACGCGGCCTTCTTCGTGCTCATCACCGCGTCGATCGCGTCGGCGTGGACGAGCAGCAGGCCCTTGCGGGAGTGCCCCAGCGAGTCGAACGCGCCCGCCTTGATCAGCGACTCGATGACCTTCTTGTTGCAGACGACCGCGTCGACCTTGCGCAGGAAGTCGGAGAAGTCGCTGAACGCGCCCTTCTCCTTGCGGGCCGCCACGATCGCGTCGACGACGTTGAAGCCGACGTTGCGGATCGCGCCGAGGCCGAACCGGATGTCGTCGCCGACGGGGGCGAAGTTGCGCACCGACTCGTTGACGTCGGGCGGCAGCACGGTGATGCCCATGCGGCGGCACTCGGCCAGGTAGACGGCGGCCTTGTCCTTGTCGTCGCGGACGGACGTGAGCACCGCGGCCATGTACTCGGCCGGGTAGTTGGCCTTGAGGTAGGCCGTCCAGTAGGACACGACGCCGTACGCGGCGGAGTGCGCACGGTTGAAGGCGTAGTCGGAGAACGGCAGCAGGATGTCCCACAGCGTCTTGACCGCGTCCGCGGAGTAGCCGTGGTCCTTCATGCCCTGGGCGAAACCCTCGTACTCCTTGTCGAGGATCTCCTTCTTCTTCTTGCCCATGGCCCGGCGCAGCAGGTCGGCCTTGCCGAGGGTGTAGCCCGCGAGCTTCTGGGCGATCGCCATGACCTGTTCCTGGTAGACGATCAGGCCGTAGGTCTCGCCCAGGATGTCCTTGAGCGGCTCGGCCAGCTCCGGGTGGATCGGAGTGACCTCCTGCCGCTTGTTCTTGCGGTCGGCGTAGTCGTTGTGCGCGTTGGCACCCATCGGGCCGGGCCGGTACAGCGCGCCGACGGCGGAGATGTCGTCGAACTCGGTGGGGGCCATGCGGCGCAACAGGTCGCGCATCGGGCCGCCGTCGAGCTGGAACACCCCGAGGGTGTCGCCCCGGGCGAGCAGGTCGTAGGTCTTCGGGTCGTCGAGCTCGACGTCCTCGATGACCAGCGGCGGCTTGCCGTTGAGCTCGATGTTCTCCAGCGCGTCGTCGATGATCGTGAGGTTGCGCAGGCCGAGGAAGTCCATCTTGAGCAGCCCGAGCGTCTCACAGGCGCCCATGTCGAACTGCGTGATGATCGCGCCGTCGGCCTCGCGGCGCTGGATCGGGATGACGTCGAGCAGCGGCTTGCTCGACATGATCACGCCCGCCGCGTGCACGCCCCACTGCCGCTTGAGGCCCTCGAGCCCGCGTGCGGTGTCGATGATCTCGCGGACCTGCGGGTCGGCCTCGTAGAGCGCGCGGACCTCGGTGGCCTCGGAGTAGCGCTTGTGCCCCGGGTCGAAGATGCCCGACAGCGGGATGTCCTTGCCCATGATGGCGGGCGGCATGGCCTTGGTGATCCGGTCGGCCACCGAGTAGCCGGGCTGGCCGAAGAGCACGCGCGCCGAGTCCTTGATCGCGGCCTTCGCCTTGATCGTGGAGTAGGTGATGATCTGCGCGATCCGGTCCTCGCCGTACTTCTCCGTGGTGTAGCGGATCATCTCGCCGCGCCGACGTTCGTCGAAGTCCATGTCGATGTCGGGCATCGAGATGCGCTCGGGGTTGAGGAAGCGCTCGAAGATCAGCTTGTGCTTGATCGGGTCGAGGTCGGTGATCCCGAGGACGTAGGCGACGAGCGAGCCGGCGGCCGAGCCACGCCCGGGCCCGCACCGGATGCCGACCTTCTTGGCGTGCTGGATGAGGTCCGCGGTGACGATGAAGTAGCCGGGGAAGCCCATCTGGATGATGACCGACAGCTCGTACTCGGCCTGCTTGCGGTACTGCTCGGTGACGCCGTTCGGGAAGCGCCGGTGCAGCCCCTTCTCGACCTCCTTGACCAGCCACGACTCCTCCGTCTCCCCCTCGGGGACGGGCGCGCGCGGCATCAGGTCCTGGCCCTCGGTGAACGAGACGTCGACGCGCTCGGCGATCAGCAGCGTGTTGTCGCAGGCCTCGGGGTGGATCGGGTCCCACTGGGCGCGCATCTCGGCGGCGGACTTGAGGTAGAAGTCCTGCGCGTCGAACTTGAAGCGGTTGGGGTCGGCGAGGGTCTTGCCCGTCTGCACGCACAGGAGCACCTCGTGCGGCTTGGTGTCCTCGGCGTAGGTGTAGTGCAGGTCGTTCGTCGCGAGGCCCGGCAGCCCGAGCTCCTTCTTGAGCCGGAACAGGTCCTCCTGGACCCGCTTCTCGATCTCGATGCCGTGGTCCATCAGCTCGCAGTAGAAGTTGTCCCTGCCGAAGATGTCCCGGTAGTCGCTCGCGGCCTGGCACGCGTCGTCGTAGCGGTCCTGCTGCAGCAGGCGCGCGACCTCGCCCGACGGGCAGCCCGTCGTCGCGATGATCCCCTTGCCGTAGGTCTCCAGCAGCTCGCGGTCCATGCGGGGCTTGTAGTAGTAGCCCTCGAGGCTGGCCAGCGACGACAGCCGGAAGAGGTTGTGCATCCCCTCGGTGTTCTCGGCCAGCAACGTCATGTGGGTGTACATCTCACCCGGGTTGTCGTCGCTGACCGTCTGCCCGCCGAGCGTGGCGCGCTTGCGTTCGTGGCGGCTGCCCGGCGACAGGTAGCCCTCCATGCCGATGATCGGCTTGACCCCGGCGGCCTTGGCCTTGCGCCAGAACTCGTAGGCGCCGTAGACGTTGCCGTGGTCGGTCATCGCCAGCGCCGGCATGCCCATCTTCGCCGACTCGCGGAACAGGTCGTCGAGCCGCGCGGCCCCGTCGAGCATCGAGAACTCGGTGTGGGTGTGCAGGTGGACGAAGCTGTCCGTGCTGGCGGCTGTCATGGGGACCCGTCTGCTCCGTCCTCGCGCCCGGGAGCGCGGTGCCGTCGGGCGCCCTCGGGGCGCGTGCCGTGATGCCGTGCGATGACCTCCCGCCGGCGTGCCGGGGCGACCGGTGGAAGGGCTTCAGATTAGCCCCGCGCACCGACGGTTCCGGCCACCCCCGGCGCCGTGGCGGGTATCCCCTGCTGGCGGCCCCGGCCCGCGTGTCGGGGGCGGGCGCCGGCCCCGCACGGCCCCGTCACGGCACCCGGCACGACGCCGTCGGAGCGCCCGTCACCACGCCCGTCACGCCGCCCGGACCGGCACCTCGACGCGCCCGGCGGCCCGCGCGTAGACCTCCTCGAAGCGGTCGAGCGTGGCGTCCAGCGCGTGCCCGGCGACGATCTCGCGGCTCGCCGCGCCCATCCGCGCCCGCGTCGCCGGGTCGGCCAGCAGCGCACCCAGGGCGGCGGCCAGCCCGTCGACGTCACCGGGGGTGTAGAGCCACCCGTTGCGCCCGGGCCGGACCAGGTGCGGCAGCGCCATCGCGTCGGCGGCGACGACGGGCTTGCCCGCGGACATCGCCTCCAGCGTCACCAGGCTCTGCAGCTCGGCGATCCCCGGCATCGCGAACACCGTGCAGCGGCGGTAGGCCTCGACGAGGGTCGTCTCGTCGACGAACCCGTGGAACGTGACCCGCTCCGCGAGGCCGAGCTCGCCGGCGAGCGCGGTCCACGCCGCGCGCCGCGACCCGTCGCCGACGATCTCCAGCCGCGCGCCGAGGCCCGTCGGCAGCGCCGCGACGGCGCGCAACAGCTCGTCGACGCGTTTCTCCTCGTCGAGCCGTCCGACGAACAGCACCGTCGGCGTCGGCGACTCGACCCCGCCCGCGTACCGCGCCGAGTCGATGCCGCAGGAGATCGGGAGTACGCCGTCGATGCCCGCCGCGTCGGCGAGCAGGCCCGCGGCGCGTTCGGTCGGCGCCGTGACGACCGAGGCCCGGGAGAACACGCGGGCCAGGTCACGCCACGCCCAGCGGGCGGCGGCCTGCTGCAGCGCGGCCGGGACCCGGGCGTGGCCGAAGAGGTTCTCCGGCATGAAGTGGTTGGTCGCCACGAGCGGCACCCCGGCCCTCGACGCCGCGACCGCGGTCCCGCGGCCGACGACGAAGTGCGCCTGGACGTGCACGACGTCGGGCGCGAGGTCGGCGACGAGCGCCGCCGTCGCGGGCGAGGCCTGCCAGGGCAGGCAGACCCGGAAGGTCTCGTGCAGCGGGTAGCGGTGCGAGCGGACCCGATGCACCCGCACGCCGTCGGCTCCCGGGCGGGCGGGCTCGCGGTGGGCGGTCGCGTCGGGCGACGGGGCGACGACGTGCACGTCGTGCCCGCGGCCCGCCAGCCCGCTCGCGAGTCGCTCGGCGAAGCGGGCGGCCCCGTTGATGTCGGGTGGGAAGGTGTCGGCGCCGATCAGGATCCGCAGCGGACGCACGGCGGTACCTCGCTCTCTCTCGGATGGTTCTGGACGTCGGTGCAGGTGGGGAGCGCGGGGGTCAGGAGCGACCCGCGGGGACCAGGGAGCCGGACACGGCGGCGCGGGCGACCCGCTGCTGCGCGCGGCGGTGCACGGCGTCGGGGTGGTGGCGGGCCAGTGCGAGCACGCCGGTCGCGGCGGCCACCGCGCACCCGGCCATGCCGAGCGCGGTGCCGGTCGCGGTGGCGGCACCCTCACCGAGCAGGACGACCCCGAGCACGACGGCGACGACCGGGTCGACCACCGTCAGGCACGCGACGACGAGCTCCGGGGGACCGGCCGCGAACGCCTGCTGCACCAGCCACCCGCCGGCGAGCAGCGCGACGGCGATGCCGCCGACGAGGCCGGCGAGGTCGAGGGCCGGCGCACCGGCGGCGACCCGCTCGGCGAGCGCCCGGACGAGCGTCGAGACCAGGCCGAAGGCCGTCGCACCCGCTGCGGCGCAGGACACGCAGCGCACTCCCGGGGTGCGGGCCCGCGCCGCGAGCGCCGCGAGGGCGAGTACGACGATCCCGACCCCGGCACCGGCGATCGCGAGCACCCGCGGGTCGGCGGCGCCGCTGACTGCGCTGCCCGCGGCCAGCGCCACGAAGCCCGCGACGCCGGCGACGCACAGCGCGACGGCCAGGACCACGGCTGTCGGTACCCGGGCCCCGGAGGCCCTGGCGGCGAGCAGGACGGCGATCGGGACCGCCAGCACCCCGATCGGCTGCACCACCGACACCGGCGCGACCACCAGCGCCAGCGCGTGCAGCGCCGCGCCGGCGGCGGCGAGGCCGAGACCCACCAGCCAGCGGGGGCGGCGCAGCAGCGCCGCGAACCCCCTGGGATCGAGCCGCCCGGTCGCCGCGCCGTGACCGGCCGGCACCCGGGCCTCGCCGGCGACCGCGCGGTGCTGCAGGACCCCGCCGACGGCGAAGCACCCCGCCGCGACGACCGCCGCGGCCACGGCGAGGACCGTCAGCGTGCTCATCGACCCGCCCCCACGGACGACACGGCGGGCACGGTGGCGGCGGGCACGGTGGCGGCGGGCCCGGCCGGGAGCAGCGCGGGACGCGGGCGCAGGGCGCGCGCGATCACCGGCAGCAGGACGATCACCAGGGCGTAGAGAACACGCTCCACCAGCCCGAGCAGGGGGAATCCGGGTGAACCCAGCATGACGATCGGGACATGACCGAGCAGGAACGCCGCGTCGAGCGCGGCCGTCGCGACGGTCAGCCGGACCAGTAGCACCGGCCGTTCGCCCCGGGCCACGAGCCCGCGGGCGACGACCAATGCGAGCACCGGGGCGAGCCCGAGCACGAGCGCGCCGCCCCAGCGGTGGACGACCGCGGACACGTCGGCGGGCGCGCCGGCGACGTTCGTCGGGAACGCCGCGACCAGTCCGAGCCCGACGACCCACGCGGCCGTCAGCGCGGCCAGCACCGGCGCCCCCGGCAGCCGGGAACGCCACGCCGCGACCGCGACGAACAGCCCCGCGAACGCCAGCGCCGCGGCCGACACCGCCAGCAGCGCGTAGCCGTCGGGCGCCGCGACGTAGTCGCTGACGGTCTGTGCGAGCGGGTTCACCGACCCGGCCCCGACGACGTGCAGCACCAGCACCGGGACGGCCGCGACGAGCGCCGCGACCGTCACCGCGCCGGCGAGGCCGGATGCGTGCCCGGCCGTCGAATCCCCCCGAGTCGCCATGCCGCCGACGCTTCCAGCGGACGGCTCGCTACGACATCCGGGTGACCACCCAGTCGGACTCCGGAATTCCCCCGGTCCGTCTCGGGGGTCCGCTGGTCAGGAGGTCGGGACCGGGCCGTCGTCGGGCAGCGGGTCGGCCCGCTCGGTCTGTTCCGGGAGCAGCGGCGCGAGCGCGAGGTCGGCGAGCCGCGCACCTGCGGGAGCGGCCTGCACCGCACGCACCCCGGGCCGGGTGGCGAGGGCCTCGAGGACCGTCCGGTCGGCCTCCACCACCAGCGCGACGACGCAGCCGCAGCCGGGCCGGGCGAGCGCGGCCTGCTCGGCGGCGGCGACGGCGCCGGGACGTCCGGTGCGGCGGTCGGCGTCGGCCTGCGCGGCCAGCGCCGCGCGCTGCCGCGCGGTGTCGACGGCCGTGGCGGGCGGGACGCCGTCGTCGAGGGGCTCGAAGCGCAGCGCTGTCTGCACCCGCGGCAGCGGGACCCGCCACACGACCTCGGCGAGGGTCCCGTCGGCGGCCAGCGCGACGGCCTGCGGACCGGTGACCTCCGCGTCGAGCTGGACCAGCGCGGGAACCGTCACGCCGGGTGCGGGCAGGTCACCGGGCAGCGTCGCGAGGTAGTCGGCGACGGCGGTGCCCGGGTCGGGCCCGAGGCGGACCGAGCCCGTCGCCGACGGCGGCGGACCCGACGACGAGGGCCGCGATCCGGCGTACCACGCCACCCCGAGCAGCACCGCGAGACAGGTGACGTACAGCAGGATGCGACGGCGCGTCGTCACGGCCGGTTCCTCAGTCCTGCAACAGATCCAGGGCGCGAGCGAGGTCGGCCGGGTAGGGGCTGGTGAACTCGACCCGGCGACCGTCGGCGGGATGGGCGAAACCGAGCTCCCGCGCGTGCAGCCACTGCCGGTCCAGGTGCAGGCGCTTCGCGAGCGTCGGGTCGGCGCCGTAGGTCAGGTCGCCGACGCAGGGATGGCGCATCGCCGAGAAGTGCACCCGGATCTGGTGCGTGCGGCCCGTCTCGAGCCGGATGTCGAGCAGCGACGCCGCGCGGAAGGCCTCGATGGTGTCGTAGTGCGTGACGCTGGGCCGGCCGCCCTCGACGACGGCGAAGCGCCAGTCGTGGCGGGGATGGCGGTCGATGGGCGCGTCGATCGTGCCGCGGCTGGGATCGGGATGCCCCTGCACCACGGCGTGATAGCGCTTGTCGACGGTGCGTTCCTTGAAGGCGCGCTTGAGCTCCGAGTACGCCGACTCGGACTTGGCGACGACCATCACCCCGGTCGTGCCCGCGTCCAGCCGGTGGACGATGCCCTGCCGCTCGGCCGCCCCCGACGTCGCGACCCGGACACCCAGTGCCGCGAGCCCGCCGACGACGGTCGGGCCCGTCCAGCCCGGGCTCGGGTGGGCCGCGACGCCGACGGGCTTGTCGACGACGACGATGTCGTCGTCCTCGTGGAGGATCGTGAGCCCGGCGACGACCTCGACCGGACCGGTGATGCCATCGGACTCGCGCTCCGGGTCGGGCAGCTCGATCTCGAGCCAGCCGCCGGCGGCGAGCCGGTCGGACTTGCCCGCGGCGCGCCCGTCGACGGCGACCCGGCCCTCCTCGGCCAGCGTGGCGACGACCGTGCGGGACAGGCCGAGCAGCCGGGAGAGCCCTGCGTCGACCCGCATGCCGTCGAGGCCGTCGGGGACCGGGAGGCTGCGCAGCTCACCCACGGGCACCCCGCGGCACCACGACGGGACCGGCGGCGGCCGGGCAGGGATCGCTCACCGGACCATTATCGCCGGGCCCTCCCGTCCGCCCGTCCCCGGCCGTACCCGCGGCCGCCCGGACCCCCCGTCAGCCGCGGCCGTCGGTGCCGTCGGTGGCCCCCGCGGCCGGCTCCTGTCCGACCCCGAACCAGCGCGCCAGCCGGCCGGCCCGGTCGACGGCGCGGATCCGGTCCTCCGCGGCGCGGCGCGCCTGCGCGGTGGTGACGACGAGCAACTGGTCGTGCTCGCGCAGCCGCGTCTCCAGGTCCGGGGTGAAGCCCTGCCCGTCGCGCACGACGAGGCTGACCGTCGCGCCCCGCGGCAGCCGCAGCTCCCGCAGGTAGACCCCGCTCAACTTCGACCCGACGGGCACTCGCACCTGCAGCAGGTCGGCGTCGAGCTCGTCGAGCGGTGCGGAGTCGACCTCGACCTCGCGCATCTCGGTCGACTGCACGACCTTCAGCCGGGCCGCCACCCACGGCAGTGTCGTGCCCTGCAGCAGCGTCAGCACGACGACGAGCACGAACACGACGTCGACCAGCTGCGACCCGCTCGGGGCGCCCTCGACGAGGGTGATCAGCGCCAGCACGATGGGAACGGCTCCGCGCAACCCCGACCAGGACAGGAACGCCTGCTCCCGCCAGGGGACCTTGAACGGCAGCGCCGCGGCGACGACCGACAGCGGCCGACCGGCGAACAGCAGGACCGCTCCGGCGATCAGCGCGGGGACGACGGCCTCGCCGAGCCGCAGCGGTGAGACGTAGAGCCCCAGCAACACGAACAGCCCGATCTGGGCGAGCCAGCCCGTGCCCTCGGCGAACGACAGCACGCCCCCGCGGTGGGGCAGCCGCGAGTTGCCCAGCACGAGCGCGCAGACGTACGTCGCGAGCAGGCCCGACGCGTGCGCGAGCTGCCCGCCCGCGAAGGCCAGCACGCAGACCGACATCGTCGCCAGCGGGTAGAGACCGGTCGACGGCAGCGCGGCACGGCGCAGCGCCCACGCCCCGCCCAGGCCGAGCACCGCGCCGATGGCCCCGCCCGCGGCCAGCTCGTAGACGACGAGCGCCGGGGTCCACCAGTGGATCGGGTCGCCGGAGGCGAGCAGGACGACGGCGAGGACGACGGGGGCGTCGTTGAGGCCGGACTCGAGCTCGAGGGCACCGGCGAGACGCCGGGAGACACCGACGCCGCGCAGGACGCTGAACACCGCCGCCGCGTCGGTGGACGACAACACCGCGCCCCACAGGAACGCGACCCGCCAGTCCAGGCCCAGCAGCAGGTGCAGGAGCACGCCGACGACGCCGATGCTGACGACGACGGCCACGGTCGACAGCGCGATCCCCACCCCGAGCGAGGGACGCACCGCGTCCCACCGGGTGGTCAAGCCGCCCTCGATGAGGATCAGCACGAGGGCGGCGATGCCGAGGTTCTCGGTGAGCAGCGCGTCGGAGAACTGCAGGCCGAGTGCCGACTCGCCGAGCAGGACCCCGATGCCGAGATAGAGCAGCAGCGAGGGCAGGCCGAGGCGCACCGAGACCCGCACCGCCAGTACGCCCACCAGGACGACCGCGGCGACGACGCCGAGTGCCACCTCCAGACCCGCCATCCCCCACCCCTCCGGCGGATCACTCTATTCGGCGCCGCATTCGTCACGTTCGGTGGCCGAACAACGATGGCCCCCATCACATCCCGGGCCAGGTGCGGTCAGGGTGCGGCGACCCGCGGGGAGCCGCCGGTGGGGCGCCGGTGGCCGAAGCGGGCGAACAGCCAGATGACCGGGAGCGTGCAGGCCAGCGACAGCGCGATCCAGAGGGGACGCTGCAGCCACCACGCCGTGTCGGGCACCTGCTTCTCGGCGATCTCGCCGGTCAGGGCGTAGAACAGGCCGCGCCCGATCGCCATGCCCGTGGTGTGGAAGAGGAACACGGGCATGGCGAAGCGGTTGACGACCTCGACCACCCGGCGAGGGCCGGGCCGCTCGAGCCAGCGCTCGAGCGAGGGCCGGGCCATCTCCGCGACCCCGATCTGGAACACGAGCAGCGCGACGATGCACAGCGTCGGCGGCGCCATGTTCGACGTCTCCCCCGGCACACCGACCATCGAGCCGGGGTAGAGCCCGGAGAACACGAGCCCGACCAGCCCGAACAGCCCCGCCCACATCAGCGCCGCGTCGAACTGGCGCGGGGCGCGCACCACCTGCTCGTAGGAGAAGCCCGCCTGGAACGCCAGCCCCCACACGAGGACCATGTTCACGTAGGCGAGCTCGTCCATCCCGGCGCGGAACCGCAGGATGTCGACGACGACCACCATCCCGGCGAACCACACGAGCGGGACCGCGCCGAAGTGCTCGCGCAGCCACAGCCAGGCCGGCATCAGGGCGATCAGGCCGAGGTACACGGCGATGAACCACAACGGGCTGATGACGAGCAGCACCGCGCGCCCGACCCACGCGACGTCGAAGACCGCCCCCAGACCCGCGCCCATCCCGATCCAGACGACCGCGAGCAGCAGCGCCGGCAGCGAGAGCCTGCGGATGTTGCGCCACACGAAGTGGCCGAGGTGCTCACCTCGCGCGCAGGCCCGCTGCCAGGCCCGCAGGTGCACGTAGCCCCCGACGTAGAAGAACAGCGGCAACACCTGGAACAGCCACGTGAGCACCCACAGGCCCGATGTGAAGCCCAGCGGGCTCGTGGCCGACGGGCCGCTCGGGCCCCACACCAGGATCGTGAAGGCCCAGTGCCACAGCACGACGACCAGGATCGAGAACGCCCGCAGGAGGTCGACGTAGCGGTCGCGCGCCACGAGACCCTCCGCGTCGCCCGCCGCGGCGGTGCCGCCGGTACCCCGACCTGCGGTTGCGCCGGCCGGGTCTACCTCGGTCATCGTGCCCGTCCCCCTGCGCGCGCTCGGGTACCGTCGACCGGGATGGCCCCCACCACGGCGGGACGGTCGTGATGGCGACGGTCCTGCGGACGCACCCCGACCAGCCCCTCCGCCCCGGGCGCGCCCTTCGGCGACGGCTGGGTCTGGTCTCGGTGATCGCGATCCTGGCAGCGTCGAACGTCGTCAGCAACCGGCTGTGGCCGGAGGCGTACATCCCCTGGAACCTCGCCGTCGCCGCGCTCCTGGTCGTCGTCGCGCGCGGGTGCGGGGTGACGTGGGCCGATCTCGGGCTCTCGCGGGCGACGGTGCGCCGCGGCCTCGGGGTCGGCGCGATCGCGTTCGCGGCCGTCGCGGTGCTCTACCTCGTCGCGCTCGCCATCCCGGCGACCCGCGAGGCGTTCCAGGACTCCCGGGCGGCCGGCCCGCTCGGCGCGATGCTCTTCGCCGCGCTGATCCGGATCCCGCTCGGGACGGCCGTACTGGAGGAGGTCGCGTTCCGCGGGGTGCTGCCCGGGCTCGTCGGCGGGTCGTGGTGGCGGCGGACGCTGGTGTCGTCGGGGCTGTTCGGGCTGTGGCACGTGCTGCCCTCGATCGGGATGGCGGGCGCCAACGCGGCGGTGGCGGCGTCGGTCGGCGGCTGGGGCACGGTCGCGACGTGCGCGGCGGCGGTCGTCGGCACCGCGGCAGCGGGGGTGCTGCTCAGCGCCTGGCGACGTTGGGGCGGCCACCTCGTCACGCCGGTCCTCGCGCACGTCGCCACCAACTCCCTCGGCGTGCTGATCGCCTGGTGGGTCGTCACCCACTGACCGTCGTCGCGGCGGCCGGGACGACCGCGAGGTTGCGCCCGAAGACCCGGCCGCAACCTCACCGCTCCGAACCCGACGCCCCACGACCGTCAGGTTGCGCGCGTCGGGGCCGGCGCGACCTCGTGCGTCCTCCGGCGCAGCGCCGGTCGCGGGTCGGTGCTTGACGGGCGACCGGGGGTTGTCCCCCGGGTGGGACCGGGAACCTTCCGGATGGTGCCGCGGCACCGTGGATCAATAGGTTCGTCGCATGTCCACGGCTGTCCCCCCATCGGCGCGGGCCGCAGGCGGCGCCCGGCCGTCCCCGGCCGACCCGCTGCGGGCGTTCGCCTCCCCGGCGACCTGGCTCGGCGCGGCCCACCTGCTGCTCGACGCGTTCATCGGGGCCGCGACCTGCTTCCTCCTGCTGGCCGGGCTGTTCTGGTCGGTCCTGCTGCTGCCGTTCGCGCTGCTCGGGGTGCCGGTCTGGTTGCTCACGGCCTGGGTCGGCGCCGGGCTCGGCGCGATCGAGCGGGCCCGCTACCGGCTGCTGCTCGGGGTCGTCATCGACCCGCAGCCGATGCCGCCCGCACACCGCAACCCGCTGCGCTACGCGGGTGTGCTGCTGCGCGATCCCGGGGTGCAGCGGCGGACGGCCCACCAGGTGCTGGCGGCACCGCTCGGCATGCTCACCTCGGGGATCGTCTACGGGCTGCTGGCCTTCGGCGCGACGCTGCTCGTGCTGCCGGTGGCGGTCCTGATGTCCGGGAACCCCGACGCCCACCTGTTCGGCATTCCGCTGGCCTCCGGCACGGTCCGCGGGCTGCTCGCCGGGCTCGGGCTGATCCTGCTGCTCGTGACGCCCGCCGTCGTGCGCGCGCTGGTGGCCCTCGACGTCGCGGTCGCCCGGGCGCTGCTCGGGCCGGTCCCCGGGGCGCTGGCCGCGCGGGTCGGGGAGCTCGAGCGCAGCCGCGCCCGCGTCGTCGACTCGGTGGAGGCCGAACGCCGCCGCATCGAACGCGACCTGCACGACGGTACCCAGCAGCACCTGGTGTCGCTGGCCATGACGCTGGGCCGGGCCAAGGCGCGCTACCGCACCGAGCCCGACGGCATCGGCGACCTGCTCGACGAGGCCCATCAGCAGGCCAAGGACGCCGTCGTGGAGCTGCGCGGGCTGATCCGCGGACTGCACCCGCCGGTGCTCTCCGACCGCGGTCTCGACGCCGCCCTGCCCGCCCTGGCCGCGCGCTGCCCGGTGCCGGTGGACCTGACCGTCGACGTGCCGGTGCGACCGGCACCCGCCGTCGAGGCGATCGGCTACTTCGTGGTCTCCGAGGCGCTGACCAACGTCGCCAAGCACGCCGGGGCCGCGCGCGCGACCGTCACCGTCGTCGAGTCGGACCGGACGCTGTGGATCACCGTGACCGACGACGGCCGCGGCGGCGCCGACCCCGCCCACGGGACCGGGCTGCGCGGGCTCGCCGACCGGGTGTCGGGCGTTGACGGCCAGCTGTCGGTCGACTCCCCCGTGGGCGGGCCCACCGTGCTGACCGTCGAGCTGCCGGGCCGGCCCCTGTGACCGTGTCGCCGGGCCTGCAGGACGCGCCGCGCGTCGTCATCGCCGAGGACTCGGTGCTGCTGCGCGAGGGGCTGGAGCGGCTGCTCACCGAGGCCGGGTTCGACGTCGTCGCCGCGGTCGGTGACGCGGAGTCGTTGCTGCGCACCGTCGGCGACGACCAGCCCGACGTCGTCGTCGCCGACGTGCGGATGCCCCCGACCCACTCCGACGAGGGCCTGCGCGCCGCGCTCGTCATCCGGGCCCGCTGGCCGTCGGTGGCGGTCCTCGTGCTCTCGCAGTACGTCGAGGAGCGCTACGCCACCGACCTGCTCGCCGGCGACACCCACGGCGTCGGGTACCTGCTCAAGGACCGGGTCGCCGACGTCGAGAGCTTCGTGGAGGCGCTGCACCGGGTCCGCGGCGGCGGCACCGCGCTCGACCCGGAGGTCGTCTCCCAGATCCTCACCCGGTCCCGGCGCACCGCGCCGCTCGCCGAGCTCACCCCACGCGAACGCGACGTCCTCTCGCTCATGGCCGAGGGGCGTTCCAACAGCGGCATCGCCGAGGCGCTCGTGGTGTCCGACGGCGCCGTCGAGAAGCACGTCAGCGGCATCTTCACGAAGTTCGCGCTGCCCGCCGTCCCGACCGACCACCGCCGCGTGCTCGCGGTGCTGCGCTACCTGGAGAGCTGATGTCCACCCCGACCGTCCCGACCGCCGCCGCGTCCGCGGACCCCGGCGCGCCCCGCCCGCCCGCGCGCCCGCACCCGGTGCTGGTGGTCGTCGCCGTGCTGGTCGTGCTGGTCGCGGCGGTGGGCGGGGTCCTGCAGCTGCTGAGCACCGCTGTGCACGCGACGACGACCACGGACACCACCTACGCGCCCACCTCGCCGAGCCTGGCGGTCACGACGCCCTCCGGCGACGTGTCGCTCGTCCCGAGCGCCGACGGCCTCGTGCACGTCAGGACGCAGGCCCGGCACGGCCTGACCACCCCCGACCTCCAGGCCCACGACGGGCCCGCCGGGCTCGTGCTCGACGCCGACTGCCAGGGCTTCGCCGGTGACTTCTGCCAGGTCACCTACACGATCGCGCTGCCGGCGACCATGGCCGTCACGGTCCGCTCGGGTGGCGGTGACGTCGTCGCGCGCGACCTCACCGGCCGCGTGGCCGTCCAGCTCGGCGCGGGCGACGCGACGTTCACCGGCCTTGCCGGCGACCTCAGCGTGCACACCGTGTCCGGCGACGTCGTCGGGACCGGGCTGCGGTCGCCGTCGGTGCTGGTCCAGACGACGACGGGTGACGTCACACTCGCGTCGGCGACGGCACCGAGCGGCGTGACCGTCACCAGCCGCAGCGGGGACGTCGACGTCGCGGTGCCGGCCGGGAGCAGCTACCGCGTCGTCGCCGACTCGCCCTCGGGCCGCAGCCGGGTGCTGCTGCCGCCCGACCCGGCCGCGACGGCGACACTGTCGGTGACGTCGGACCACGGCGACGTGACGGTCCGCCCTGGCTGAGCGCGTTCAGCTGCGCCAGGTGAGCGTCGCGGCGTGCCGGGGCCGCGGGGGCAGCCCGGCGAGGGCGTCGGCCACCTCGCCGACCCGCTCGGGGGGCAGGCACAGCCGCCGGGTCACCCACTCCGGATCCTGGCGCGGCGGGTTCTCCCGCTCCCAGCGGGCGACGTCCGGCGCGATCCCGAGCTCGGCGAGCACCGCGACGGCGTCGTCGGTGCGGGCCGGCTCGGGCCTGCGCAGGCCGTGGAAGCGCAGCCACAGCGGATCGAGCCAGGCCATCGGGTGCTCGTCGAACATCTCGACGACGACGCCCGTGCGCGCGGCCGCCGTCAGCGCCTCGACGAACGGCGGCATGTCCACCACGTTGTGCAGCACGTGGTGCGACACGACCACGTCGGCGCGACCGGCCTGGTCGGCGACGTCGGGCCAGCGCCCGGCGACGGTCGTGTACGGGATCCCGCGCCGCCGTGCGCCCTCGGCGAAGATCTCGAGCATGTCCGGCTGATGGTCGACGCCGGTGACCGCCTTGAGCGGGCCGACCAGCGCGAACGCCGCCGCTCCGCCGCCGCAGCCGACGTCGAGGACGGTCCCGGAGTCGCCGAGCAGCGCCAGCGCCGACACGCGCGACGGGGTGTCGGCCGGCTCGTCGGGGGCGGCGAAGTCGCGCGGCTCGTGCGTCCACGGGCTCGCCGACGCCTGCGCGAGGATCTCCGGCGGGATCCCCCGGCCCGACTGCAGGTCGTGCCATCGCCGGGCCGCGTCGATCACCGCGTCACCCTACGGCGCAATCCGGGACGGCGCGGGTGTGACCCCCGTCGCCGACCCGGACGGTCCGCCGTCGCCGGTCGGACGCGGCGGATCACGTCGCGCGCCACGAGCTCGACCGTCACGACGACGGCGATCGTCTCCGCCGCCAGGAGCCCGACCAGCACCAGGACCTGCGCCGCGCCCGCCGCGACGGGACTGCCGCCGCCCAGCAACACGCCCACGAACGCGCCCGGCAGGGTCACCAGACCGACGGTGCGGGTCTGGTCGAGCGCGGGGACGAGCGCCTCGGCACCCGACGGCCGCACCACGATCATGGCCGCGTCGCGCACCCCGAAGCCCAGCGACAGTGCCGCCTCGTACTCGCCGTGCCGCGTGGCCAGCCCGTCGAGCGCCCGGCGCCCGGCCAGCGACGCCGCCGACATCGCACCGCCGACGACGATCCCCGTGATCGGCACGACCGCGATCCCGGTCAGCGGCACCGCGCCCGACCCGAGCACGACGGCGAGTACCGGCAGCGCGCCGGCCAGGATCGCGGCGCCCACGGCGAGGCCGCCGCGGTCGGGCGTCAACCGCCGCGCCGACGTCCAGGTCGCCACCCCCAGCATGAGCAGCATGAACGCCGCGGTCGTCCACCACGAGCGGACGACGGCGAGGATCACCAGCGACACGACGCCCAGCTGCAGCACCGCCCGGACCGCCGCGACGGCGCTCTGCCGCGCCGTCCCGACATGGCCGAGAAGGCTCGCGCCCACGGCCACCGCGACCAGGGCGACGAGCGCGACGGCAAGGGGCCATCCGATCCCGATCACGCCGCCGAGCGTCCCACCTGCCCGTGCCGCGGGGGACGTCCCGCGGGGTCCTTACCGAACGTTTGCCCGCCGCTGGCCGGACCGGAGGGCGCGGGTTCCTACCGTCGACGACGGCCGCCCCGACGCGGCGCACCGCCGACCCCGGAGACCACGTGACCCACGTCCTCGCGCTGAACCCGTTGAGCGCCCACGACCTGCTGTCGTCGTTCGGCACGCTGGGGATCCTGGTCGTGCTCTTCGCCGAGACCGGTCTGCTCGTCGGCTTCTTCCTGCCCGGCGACTCCCTGCTGTTCACCGCCGGCCTGCTGTGCGCAACCGACGGCGGCGTGCAGCTGAGCCTGCCGTGGGTGCTGGTCGCGGCAGCGGCCGGCGCGCTGTCGGGGGCCCAGACCGGCTACCTGATCGGCCGGCGCGCAGGGCGTGCGCTCCGCACCCGGACGACGCGGCCCAGGGTGCAGGCCGGGATGCGCCGCGCGCAGGAGATGTTCGACCGCTACGGGCCGGCCAAGGCCGTCGTGCTCGCGCGGTTCGTGCCCGTCGTGCGGACGGTGCTCAACCCCGTCGCCGGCGCCCTGCACACGCCCCTGGCCACCTTCACGACGTGGCAGGTGGTCGGCGGCCTCGCATGGACCGTCGGGCTCGTGCTGGCCGGGTACGCCCTCGGCGCGAGCGTGCCCGGGATCGACGCCTACCTGCTGCCGGTCGTCGCGCTCGTCGTCGTCGTGTCGCTGGTGCCGCTCGCGCTGGAGATCCGACGCGAACGCCGCCGCGGCGCCGCCTGAGCCCCCGCCCCGGACACCGGCGTCGACCGGTCGCCACCGCCGTCGGGCTGATCGTCTTCTTCCGTCGCGACTGGGCCCGCATCGTCCTCGTGACGAGCGTCGTTCGCCGCGAGGTGTGCTCCACGGTTTCCGGAATGCAGGAACGGCACTTTCCCGCAACGGGGTTGCGGGAAAGTGCCGTTCCTGCGTGAGGGAAGCGTCAGGCTCGGGCCACGTGCACCGCGACCCGGTGCGAGCCCGTGCCGTCCGCGGCCGCCGCCGCCGTCCCGACGAGCGTCGGCTCGGCCGGCTCGGCGTGCACGACCGACGTCGCCAGCACCTCGCCCGCGACGAACGCCTCGTGGGCGCCGACGGCGGCGAGCACCTCGTCGTCGCCGCCGATCGTCAGCACGATGCGGTCGGAGACGTCGAGGCCCGCGTCGCGCCGGGCCTGCTGCACGACGCGCACGACATCGCGTGCCGCGCCCTCGGCCGCGAGCTCCGGGGTCACCGCGGTGTCGAGGACGACGAGCCCGGTGTTGCCGGGCAGGGCCGCGGTCTCCGCCGGGTCGGCGGCGACGAGCTTCTCGGTGAACTCACCCGGGAGCAGCTGGATGCCGCCCGCGGTGACCGTGCCGTCGGGCTCGGCGGTCCACTCCCCCGCCTTGACGGCCTTGATGACCTTCTGGGTGTCGCCGCCGAGGCGCGGCCCGCAGGCACGCGCGTTGACGGCCAGCTCGAACCGCCCGTAGGTCGCGACGTCGGTCGTCAGCGTGACGTCCTTGACGTTCACCTCGTCGCGCAGGATGTCGGCGAACGGGGCGAGCGTCTCGGCGTCGGCAGCCGCGACGGTCAGCCGGGCCAGCGGCAGCCGGACCCGCTTGTTGCGCGCCTTGCGCAGCGACGACGCCGACGACGCCACCTGTCGCACCCGGTCCATCGCCGTGACCAGCGCCGCGTCGTGCGGGAGCTCGTCGCGGGCGGGCCAGTCGGCCAGGTGCACCGACCGGCCGCCGGTGAGCCCCTGCCACACGCGTTCCATCGCCAGCGGAAGCAGCGGCGCCGCCACACGGGCGGTCACCTCCAGCACGGTGTGCAGGGTGTCGATCGCGTCTGTGTTGACCGCAGGGTCGCCGTCCCAGAAGCGCTGCCGCGAGCGGCGCACATACCAGTTGGTGAGCACCTCCGCGTGGTCGCGGACCTGCTCGCACGCCCCGGCGATGTCGTAGACGTCGAGCGCGTCGGTCACCCCGTCGACCAGCTCCGCGGTCTTGGCCAGCACGTACCGGTCGAGGACGTGGGTGGAGTCGGTGCGCGTGACGCCCCGGCGCCCGGCCGCCCCCGCGTAGAGCGACAGGAAGTACCAGGTGTTCCACAGCGGCAGCAACGCCTGACGCACGCCCTCGCGGATGCCCTGCTCGGTGACGACCAGGTTCCCGCCGCGCAGGATCGGGCTCGCCATGAGGAACCAGCGCATGGCGTCGGAGCCGTCGCGCTCGAAGACCTCGTTGACGTCGGGGTAGTTGCGTCGCGACTTCGACATCTTCGTGCCGTCGTCGCCCAGCACGATCCCGTGCGCCACGCACGAGCTGAACGACGGCCGGTCGAACAGCGCCGTGGCCAGCACGTGCAGCGTGTAGAACCAGCCGCGGGTCTGGCCGTTGTACTCGACGATGAAGTCGCCCGGGTAGTGGTGCTCGAACCAGTCCGCGTTCTCGAACGGGTAGTGCACCTGCGCGTACGGCATCGAGCCCGACTCGAACCAGCAGTCGAGCACCTCCGGCACCCGGCGCATCGTCGAGCGGCCCGTCGGGTCGTCCGGGTTGGGACGCGTCAGCTGGTCGATGAAGGGGCGGTGCAGGTCGGTCGGGCGCACGCCGAAGTCGCGCTCCAGCTCGTCGAGCGAGCCGTACACGTCGACCCGCGGATAGGCCGGGTCGTCGGACATCCACACGGGGATCGGGCTGCCCCAGTAGCGGGTGCGCGAGATCGACCAGTCGATCGCGTTCTCCAGCCACTTGCCGAACTGGCCGTCACGCACGTGCGAGGGCACCCAGGTGATCTGCTCGTTGAGCTCGACCATCCGGTCGCGGAACGCCGTGACCCGCACGAACCAGGAGTCGACGGCCCGCTGGATCAGCGGGTTCCCGCAGCGCCAGCAGTGCGGGTAGGCGTGGTCGTAGGTCTCGCGGCGCAGCAGCACACCGTGGACGTACGGGGCCCCGTTCTTGAGGTCGTCGATGATGTGCGGGTTCGCGTCGAAGACCTGCATGCCCTGGTAGGGCGGCACGGTCGCGTCGAACTTCCCGGCGCCGTCGACGGGGACGACGACGTCGATGCCCGCCGCGTCGGTGACGACCTTGTCCTCCTCACCGAAGGCCGGCGCGATGTGCACGACGCCGGTGCCGTCGTCGGTGGTGACGTAGTCGGCGGCCAGGATCCGGTGGGCGTTCGGACGGCCGACGAAGAAGTCGAACGGCGGCGTGTAGCCCGTCCCGACGAGCTCGGCGCCGCTCAGCGTCCGCAGCACCTCGGGCTCCTCACCCAGCTCGCGGGCGTAGGCGCCGACCCTGGCCGCGGCCAGCAGCCACTTCTCCCCCTTCGCGGCGACCAGCGCGTACTCGACCTCCGGGTTGACCGCCATCGCGAGGTTCGACGGCAGCGTCCACGGCGTCGTCGTCCAGATCAGGGCGAGCGCGCCGTCGAGGTCCGTTCCCGGCGCGGTCAGCCGCAGCCCGACGGTGACGGCAGGGTCCTGCCGGTCCTGGTAGGCGTCGTCCATCTTGGTCTCCGACGCCGACAGCGGGGTGCCGTCGTGCCAGCAGTACCAGAGGACGCGGAAGCCCTGGTAGACGTAACCCTTGTCGTACAAGGTCTTGAACGCCCACATGACGCTCTCCATGTAGGACAGGTCGAGCGTCTTGTAGTCGTTGTCGAAGTCGACCCAGCGGGCCTGGCGGGTGACGTACTCGCGCCACTCGTCGGTGTAGCGCAGCACCGACTCCTTGCAGGCCGCGTTGAACTCGGCGACACCCATCGCGTCGATGTCGGACTTGCCCTTGAGCCCCAGCTGCCGCTCCGCCTCGGTCTCGGCGGGCAGGCCGTGGGTGTCCCAGCCGAACCGGCGCTCGACGTGCTTGCCACGCATCGTCTGGTAGCGGGGGACGACGTCCTTGACGTAGCCGGTGAGCAGGTGGCCGTAGTGCGGCAGGCCGTTGGCGAAGGGCGGGCCGTCGTAGAAGACGAACTCGTTGCTGCCGTTCTCCCCCGCGGGCCGGGCCTCGACCGATGCGCGGAACGTGTCGTCGGCTGCCCAGAAGTCGAGGACCTCACGCTCGAGCGCGGGGAACGACGGGTGCGCCGGGACCGCGGGGTAACCCGTCTCCCGGTCGTCCGGCGCGGGGTGGTTCGGCGCGGGATCGCCCGGCGCGGGATCGTTCGGCGCGGGATCGTTCGGCGCGGGATCGTTCGGCGCGGGATCGTTCGGCGCGGACGCGGGTCGGTCGGCCATCGTGGTGGGGCTCCTCGTGCGGCTCGTGGATCTGCCTGCACGGGGACGACGGCCCGTCACCGGGCGCCGCGGTACCACCCCGCTTGCCTCGTGGCCGCCGTGGTACCGGCGACCGCGTGGCCTCTCGTTCGACGGCTGTGACGGGCCGCACCCGTCCGGTTCTACTCCGGGCCGCGCGTTGCTGCGCGGTACCCGTTTCTTCCGGAGGCTCCCCGGTGATGGCCGGATCGACGCCGCTGGTCGTGCGAGTGAGTCGTGCGTGTAGTGAGTCGTGCGTGTACTGCCAGGGTAGCGTGCCCCGGCCCGCGAATATTCCGCGGTCCCGTCCCCCGGCGCGGTCCTCCCGACGGTGCGGGTACCGGTCAGCGGACCTCGGCGTGGTGGCGGGCCGCGATGGTCCGGCTCGGGCTGCACACACCGCACGGGGTGAACCCGAGCTCGACGGCCTCGCGCACCGGCAGCGGGATCAGTGCCTGCCCGCCGAGCGTCCGGCAGCCGGTGACGTGGAAGCGGGGCTGCTCGTCGACCACGACGACCTCGTCCTCCAACGTCGCCACCTGGGCCGCGACCGCATTGTCCGGCTGCTCCTCCGGGGGCTCTCCGGCGTCCGCGGCGAACGTCTCGGCACGGGGCTGCTCGGCCGGCGGCTGACCGGCACCGACCTGTCCCCCGGGACCCTGACCGCCCTGAGCCTCAGCGCCGAGCGGCTGGGTGCCGCCGGCCGCCTGACTGCCGGGCTGGTTGCCGGCGGGCTGGCTGCCGGCCGCCTGACTGCCGGACTGGTTACCGGCCACCTGGCTGCCGGGCTGACTGCCGGCCGCCTGACTGCCGGGCTGGTTACCGGCCGCCTGACTGCCGGCCTGGTTGTGGGGCGGCCGGCTACCGGCCTGCGTGGTGGGCTGCTGCCCCGCGGGCCCGCCGACGACGGTGGTCGCCTCGGCGGCCGAGCCGCGCCCCTGGGCAGGGTTGCCCACGGCCTGCCCCGCGAGGGCGGTCGTGGCGGCCACAGCCGATCCGCCGCCACCGGCGACGGGCGATCCCGCGGCGCCCTGGTCCGCGCCGACCCCGCCCGTGTTCGCCTTCCCCGTGGCGCGCGGGTCCGCCGGACCCGTGTCCTCGGTCCCGGCGCCGGCGGTTCCGTCGCGCGCGGCGCCGCTGCCCGCGGGACCCTGGTCGGCCGAGCTCGTCCCGGTCGGGCGCTCGCCCGCCGAGCCTCTCCCCGACGGGTCCGTGGTGTCCGCGCCCGGCTCACCCGAGGTCCGGCCGGCAGCACGTTGCTCGTCCTCGGCCGGTCCGGACACAGCGGCGGACCGGGCCGCGGCGGCCGCCGCGGCAGGGACGGCCACGGTCGGACCGTCGACGGCCGCCCCGGGAGCGGCCGGGGCCGAGGTGCCCGAGCCGTCCCTGGGTTGCGTCGGTGCCGCGTTCCCGGCGGAGCCCGCAGCCGCGGCGTCGGCCGCACCCGTGGCAACCGCCGCGGACCCACCGGGACCCTTCGGCCCGGCACCGGTCCCGGGTCCGCGATCCGCCTCGGCAGGCGGGCGCGACCCGGCATCGGCACCGCCGCCGGGACCGTGGCCCGCGGCCGGGACGACCGCGGTCTCCTGGCCCGACCCGGGCGGGAAACCCGGACCCGAGCCGACTACGCTGGGTGACGATTTTCCGCTCGATGGAGTGAACCCGCCGTCAGCGCCGGGCGGTCGCCCGCCTGAGCCGGACGGTTGGCCCGACGGCAGCAGGGCCGTCGACCCGCCGTCACCGGCGGGACGACCGCTCGGCGGCACGGGCGGCGGAGCGGACCCTGCCGGCCCGACCACCGGCAGCACCTGCGTGGCGGCGTCCGAACCCTCGAACGAGGGCGGGGTGGGCCCCGCCGCAGCACCCGCGGCGTCGCCCTGACCGGCCACGGGACCGGTGCGTGCGGCCCGTCGTCCGCGCAGCCAGTCGACGAGCAGCACCACTGCGGCGCCCGCGCTGACGGCCACGGACACCCACGCCCAGAGGACGCTGCCCGTCAACAGGGCGACGACGAGCAGGGCGAACGCGATCAGGACGAGGATCAGGACGAGCAGCAGCACTATTCACTCCCAGGTGGGCGATGCCGAGGCACCGCCCACCGTCCGGGGACCGTTCAGCGGGTCGTCAGCTACCGGCGTCGGCCCGCTGCCCGTATCCGCTGGCGGCGTAGCCACCGTTGGACGCGGAGCGGCCGTCGGCCGGCGCGGCCGAGCCACGGCCCTCGAGGTCGCGCAGCTGCGATTCGAGGTAGGTCTTGAGCCGGGTGCGGTACTCGCGCTCGAAGGTGCGCAGCTCGTCGATCTTCTTCTCCAGCACCGACTTGTCACGCTGGATGGTGCCGATGATCTCCGTCTGCTTGCGCTCGGCGTCGCTGACCAGCGTCGCAGCCTTCTCACGCGACTGCCGCTCGAGCGTCTCGGCCCGGGTGCGCGCGTCGTTGAGCATCGTCTCGGCGCGGGCGCGGGCGTCGTTCACCAGGCCGTCGGACTTGGTCCGGGCGTCCGACAGCAGCTGCTCGGACTTGGTCCGGGCGTCGGCCAGCATCGAGTCGGCCTCGTTCTTGGCCTCCGCGGTGAGCCGGTCGGCCATCTCCTGGGCGAGACCCAGGACCTTCGCCGCCTGGACGTGGTGGTCACCGCCGCCCATGTCGCCACCGTCGGCCAGCTGCGGCGCGGGGGCCGACAGCGAGCGCGGGGGCTCCACCGGACGCGGGGGCTCGACCGGCCGCTGGATCTGGGCCGTCGGGGGCGCGAGAGCGGGCTGGGGGCGCGAACGCGCCTCCTCCAGGTCGGCCTGGGCGCTGCCGAGCTGGGACTCCATCTGGGACACCTGCTCGCGCAGGTCGTCGTTCTCCTCGATCAGCCGGGCGAGCTCGGCCTCGACCAGGTCGAGGAACGCGTCGACCTCGTCCTCGTTGTACCCCCTCTTACCAATAGGGGGCTTGCTGAACGCGACGTTGTGAACGTCGGCGGGCGTCAGCGGCATCGGATCACCTCATGCAGTCCTCGGCGGCAAACCGGGTGACTGGGGCTCACTCCGGCCTGACAACGTCCATCAGTATGAACACTGCCAGGAGCAGAACCATAATCGAGAGGTCCAGTCCCACTCCCCCGATCCGGACCGTGGGGATCACTCTCCGCAACAACTTCACGGGCGGATCGGTCACGGTGAAGATCGCTTCGAGGGCGATGGCGCTCTGCCCGGCAGGCCTCCACTTGCGTGCGAAGGCGTGCACGAGCTCGACCACGATGCGCGCGGTCAGCAGCAACCAGAAGACGAACAGGACGTAGTACAGAACGAGGCGAACGGCGTCGGGCACGGCTCAATCCTGGCGGAACAGCTCACGTTCTGCGAGCCTGCGGGCGTCGTCGGCGGACACCTCGACGTCCGCGGGTGTGAGCAGGAAGACGCGGTTGGTCACCTTGTCGATGGAACCGCGCAGCGCGAATGCGAGGCCCGCGGCGAAGTCGACGAGGCGCTTCGCCGACGCCGCGTCGAGCTCGGTGAGGTTCATGATCACGGGCTGGCCGTCGCGGTAGCGCTCGCCGATCGTGCGCGCCTCCTTGTAGCTACGAGGCTGCAGGGTCGTGATGCGCGACAAGGCCGCCGCACCGCGGTCGCGCTGCTCCGGGACGGCCGCACGCTCGTGCGGACGGACCTCGCGCAGGCCGACCGGCTCGCGGGCGGGCTCGCGCAGGACCGGCTCGCGCAGGACCGGGTCCGAGTCGACGGCGAGCGCGCCGCGGACGCTGCCCGTGCCGAGACCGGCCGAGCCCGCACCGGCGGTGCCGACGGCGCGCACCGGCTCGCGGGTGGGACGAGTGTCACGCGGGGTGCGCTCCATGCCGCCGGGGCGGCCGGGGCGGCGCTCCCACGCCTCGCCGACCGACGCCGGGGGCGCGGGACTCTGGTAGGACTCGTCGATCTCGTCGTAGCGGTCCGCGGTGTCGTCCCAGCGTTCCTCACGACGGCGCGGCGACGCGTAGGCCGGCTCGTCGACGAAATCGGTCATCTCGTCGGCGGGCACCATTCCGAAGTAGGCCTTGAGCCGGTACATCGCGCCGCCCATGTCGCAGTCCCCTCGTCGTCGCCCGCGAACCGACGGCCGCCCCGCGACCGGCGATCACCGCGAGGCTAGCCGCCGTTCCCCCACAAGAGCCGTTCCGACACGCACACACGTCGATCCGTGACGGATCGCCACGTCGAGGTCACCGGACATGCCCGCCGACAGGACCGTCGCCGCAGGGTGCTCGGCGCGCAGCACCTCCGCTGCGGCGGCGACGTCGGCGAAGGCCTCCTCGGGGTCGGCGTGCAGCGGCGCCACGGCCATCAACCCGTCGAGCCGCAGTCCCGCACACCCCGCGACGTGCGACGCGAGCGTGAGCAGCCCGTCGCGCGCGACTCCCCCGCGGCCGGGGTCGCCGTCCACGCTGTACTGCAGCAGCACCGGGAGGGGACCGTCGCGCTCGCCGTCGTCCGCCGCGCGGCGGGCCTGCGCGTCGAGCGCGTCGGCGAGCCGGGCCGAGTCGACCGACTCGACGCGTGTCACCCACGGGGCCACCAGCCGCGCCTTGTTCCGTTGCAGTCCGCCGACGAAGTACCAGCGCGGCGCCGCGCCGGCCGGCGGGTTCCCGAGCAGCTCGGCGACCTCCACGACCTTGGCCGCCGCCTCCTGTGCGCGGTTCTCGCCGAAGTCGCGCAGGCCGAGGCCGTGCAACAGCACGACGTCGCGTGCCGGGATCGTCTTGGTGACCGCCAGCATCGCCACCTCGCCGGGGTCGCGTCCGGCGGCGGCGCACGCCGAGGCGATGCGCTCCCGCACCTGCGCGAGCCGACGCGCCAGCTCCTCGCGGCGATCGTCCACCGTGGCTCCTCCCCTCGTTCCCGCCCCCGCCTCCGGGGTGTCCCGATCATCCCCGACTCCCGCCGCGGCCCCACCCTGCCACCGGGACGGGTCACACCCCATCGTCGGCGCACGTACGACGGACGACCACAGGGTTGCGCCCAGCGACCTCGGCGACGGCGACTCCGCCGTGGGCGCGAGGCTGCAGGACAGCCGTGACGTTGCCCCCCGCCCCCGGGCGCAACCTCACCGTCGGCACCCCGCCGCGGGAGAGCGCTCAGGTTGCGCTCGACCCCCCGGGCGCAACCTCACCGTCGACACCCGAGGGCCGCGGGCGAGCACTCGGGTTGCGCTCGGGGTGGGTGCGGCGGGACGGGCGTCAGCGGTCGGACGGGTCGAGCCAGACGACACCTGCCTGCCGGCCGGTGCGCTGCTCGCGGCGGTGGCTGTAGAGGTCGGGGTCCTCCATCGTGCAGCGGGGGTCGACGCCCACGCCGTGCACGCCGAGCGCACGCAGCTGCCGGTGCAGCCCGGCGCGGATGTCGAGACCCGGCGTCCCCCGGCGCGTGCGTCCCCCGCTGCCGGGCAGGGCGGCACCGACCTCGTCGCGCATCGCGGCCGGCACCTCGTAACAGCCGCCGCAGACGGCGGGGCCGAGCAGGACGTCGACGTCCTCGACGTGCGCGCCGAGCGCCGTCATCGCCTGCAGGGTCGCCGGGACGATCCCCGCCGCCGCACCGACGCGTCCGGCGTGGGCGGCGCCCACCACCCCGGCCTTCGGGTCGGCGAGCAGTACCGGCACGCAGTCGGCCGCGAGCACCGCGAGCCCCACCCGCGGCTCGGCGGTGACGGAGGCGTCGGTCCCGGGCATGTCCTCGCGACCGGTGGCGGAGGCGTCGGCGCCCACCGTCGCGACCCGGGTGCCGTGCACCTGTTCGAGGAAGACCACGCGGGCCAGCCCCAGCTCGCGGGCGAGCCGGGCACGGTTGGCCCCGACGGCCGCGGGGTCGTCGCCGACCCCGCGGGACAGGTTGAAGCTGGTGAAGGCGCCGGTGGAGCGACCGCCGGCGCGGGTCGTCACGACCCTGCGAACGCGCACGCGTTCAGCGTCGCACGGACCTCAGCGACGCATGAACGGCGGGACGTCCACGTCGTCGTCGAGGTCGTCGAAGTCGTTGTCCGACACCGGCACCGCCGATCCCGCAGGTGCCGCGGACGATCCGGGCAGCGTGCTCATCGCCGGCTCGCTGCGCCCGGCGTCGGGCGTCCGCGGGGCGGGCGGCACGTGCGACGGCGCCGACTGCGACGGGACCGGCGCGGCAGGCGGCAGCGTCCCGGCCTGGTTGTGTCCCAGGCCGTGGGCGGGCGCCTGGGTCACGGCGGCCGGCGGGGTCGCGGGGGCCGAGATCGTCGACGGAGGCGTCGACAACGGGCTCGACGGCGCGCTCGGCGGGTGCTGTCCCGACGGGTGCTGGGCCGACAGGTTCTGGGCCGACAGGTTCTGGGCCGGCGGGCTCTGCACCTGCGGCGTCGGCGCCGCAGGCGCCGGTGCACCCGGGGCGGCGGCCGTCGACGAGCCCTCCGCCCGGTAGGCGCCCGGCTCCAGCTTCTTGTGCGCGGGCGTGCCGCCCTCGAAGCCGGCCGCGATCACGGTGACGCGGACCTCGTCGCCGAGCGAGTCGTCGATGACCGTCCCGAAGATGATGTTGGCCTCGGGGTGCGCGGCCTCCTGGACGAGCGAGGCGGCCTCGTTGATCTCGAAGAGCCCGAGGTCGGACCCACCCGCGATCGACAGCAGGACGCCCTGCGCGCCGTCCATCGAGGCCTCCAGCAGCGGCGAGTTGATCGCCGAGCTCGCGGCCTGCACCGCGCGACCCTCGCCACGCGACGAGCCGATGCCCATCAACGCACTGCCCGCCCCCGACATCACGCTCTTGACGTCGGCGAAGTCGAGGTTGATGAGGCCGGGCGTGGTGATCAGGTTGGTGATGCCCTGGACACCGGAGAGCAGCACCTCGTCGGCGGAGCGGAAGGCGTCCATGAGCGAGACGCCCACGTCGCCGAGCTGCAGCAGCCGGTCGTTCGGGATGACGATGAGGGTGTCGCACTCGTTGCGGAGCTGCTGGATGCCGTCCTCGGCCTGCCCGGCGCGACGCTTGCCCTCGAAGGTGAACGGACGGGTCACGACGCCGATCGTCAGCGCCCCGAGCTTGCGCGCAATCGAGGCGATGACGGGCGCGCCACCGGTGCCGGTGCCGCCGCCCTCGCCCGCCGTCACGAAGACCATGTCGGCCCCCTTGAGGACCTCCTCGATCTCCTCGCGGTGGTCCTCGGCGGCCTTGCGGCCCACCTCCGGGTTGGCCCCCGCGCCCAGGCCGCGGGTCAGCTCCCGGCCGATGTCGAGCTTGACGTCCGCGTCGGACATCAGCAGCGCCTGGGCGTCGGTGTTCACGGCGACGAACTCGACGCCCTTGAGACCGACCTCGATCATGCGGTTGACGGCGTTCACGCCGCCGCCACCGATACCGACGACCTTGATCACGGCCAGGTAGTTGTGCGGGGGCGTCATGCGCGGCACCTTCCAGTTGCTCGGGTCCGGTCCAGCTCCGGTTGGTCCGGGCCTTCACGCGAGAACGCTAGGTGCGGGCAGGGTGCGGGTCCATTAGGCGCGCCGCACGTCGGCAACCCCCCAGGCGGGTGCATCGCGTGGTTGTGACCTCTTCGTGACCGGACGTGTGCGGTCAGCGACGGATCGTGGGCAGATCGGGGCTCGCGACGTCGTAGACGGTGCCCTTCTCCGTGAGCAGCGCGGCGAGCACCGCCGCCTTGCGCGGCCCGTTGTCGGGGGTGCCCCAGACGACGCGGCGGCCGTCGGAGAGCGCCAGCTCGATGCGCGGCTGCGCGCCCGTGCTCGCGGGCGGGGTCACCGTGATGGTCTGGACCTGTCCGCGGACGGCGTCGCTCAGCGCGGCGAGGACGTCGAGACCCGCGGTCGTCTGGACGTCGCCGGGGGCGACCGTGCCGGCGATGCCGACGTCGAGCCGCGGCAGCGCGGGCGGCACCTCGGGAGCGACCTCGTACGGCAGACCCGTCTTGTCGACGAGCATGAGGCCCTTCGGGGTGTCGGCCAGCATCACGGCGACCCGCTCGGTGACGGTGATCGCGATCGTGTGCGGCCAGTCGCGGTCGACCGACACCGCCGCGACGCCCGGGAGCGCGGCGATCCGCTTCTCGGCGTCGGAGGTGTCGACGCCCGCCAGGGGGCCGCCGGTCGGGATGGCCGCGGCGTCGAGCACCTGCTGGCGGTCGACGGCGAGCGTGCCCTGCACGGTGACATCCTCGACGTCGGCCAGGCCGCTGCCGTAGAGCAGGTACGCCACTCCCGTGGCGAGGCCGCCCAGCAGCACCAGCACGACGACGAGCAGCGCGATCCGGCGCCGGCGCAGGATGTGTGGCGCGGGCCGGACGGGACGTGGCCGGGCCGCGGTCCGGGCGGCGCCCGAGCCGGTCCCGACCGCGCGACGCACCCGCTCGGAGTCGGTCGCGGTGGTCCCGGACCCGTCGGACGGGTCGGGGGAACCCACGTCCACCCTGTCGCCGGCCGGGTCGACGGCCGGGTCGTCGCCGCGGCCGGGCCGGCGATTCGAGCTGCCGCCGCTGGAGCCGGGGATCGCGGCGATCCCGCCGGCGCCGATGCGGCGACCCCGGCCGTCGGTGTGCGCGGTGCGGCCCCGCGCGGGGCGGGAGCCGGTCGCCGACGCCGCGGACCTGCGGGCGGCCGTCCGGCCGGCGGCGGCGCGGGTGCGGTCGCCGGCCGCACGGGCCGCGGCGGTGCTGCCACCGGCGACGTCACGGTCGGCGTGGCCGGGCTGGGTCGGCACGTCGTGGTGGACGTCCCCGTCGTCGGCACTCGCACCGCGCTCGGCGGCGGCACCCCGGGTCGCCCCGCGGCCCCCGGCGGCACCCCGGTTGGCGCCGCGGTCCGCGGCGGCGCCCCGGGTCGTGCCGGCGTCCGCGGCGGTGCCGCGGGTCGTGTCCTGCCCGGCGTCCGTCCGCCCGGCACCGGCGCGGCGGTCACGACCGCCGCGCTCGCCTGCCGAGCCGGGGACCGCCGGGCGCTTCACCCGCCGTCCCCGCGGGGACCGTCCTCGGGCTCCTCGAGCTCGCGGAGCACCTCGGGGCCCAGGACGGTGACGTCACCGGCGCCCATGGTCAGGACCAGGTCGCCGGGGCGGGCGAGGCGGGCCAGCACCGCCGGCACCTGCGACCAGCTCGGGACGTGGTGCACGACCTGCGGCGGGAGCGTGACGGCGTCGGCGACGAGCGCGCCGGTCACGCCGGGCTCCGGGTCCTCGCGCGCGCCGTAGACGTCGAGCACGACGACCTCGTCGGCCAGGGCCAGCGCCCGTCCGAACTCGGTGGCGAACAGCCGGGTGCGGGAGTAGAGGTGCGGCTGGAACGCCACGACGACGCGCCCGGTCGGTCCGGCGACCGACCGCGCGGCACGCAGCGTGGCGGCGACCTCGGTCGGGTGGTGGGCGTAGTCGTCGTACACCGCGACACCGGCCGCGCGGCCCTTGAACTCGAAGCGGCGGCGCACCCCGTCGAACTCGGCCAGGCCGGCGAGCAGCCCGTCGACGGGCGCACCCAGCTCGACACCGGCGAGCAGCGCGGCGAGCGCGTTGAGGGCCATGTGCTCGCCGGGTACGGCCAGCCGCACCGCGAGCTCGGCGTCGCGGTGCCGGGCGCGCATCCGGGCGCCGGGCCCGTCGGGCACGTGGTCGAGCAGGACGGCGTCGTCAGGGCCGGTCGCGGTGCGGCCGTAGCGGCGGACGGTGAGCCCGCGCGCCTCGGCCTGCTCCCCCAGCGCGGCCGCGCCGGCGTCGTCGGCACAGACGACGAGCGTCCCCTTCTCCGCGATCCGCCCGACGAACGCCTCGAAGACGGCCCGGTACGCCTCCTCTGTGCCGTGGTGGTCGAGGTGGTCGGGCTCGACGTTGGTGACGACGGCGACCTCGGGGGCGTAGGCGGTGAAGGACCCGTCGCTCTCGTCTGCTTCGACGACGAACACGTCGCCCCCACCGTGGTGGGCCCCGGCACCGGACGCGGCGAGGTCGCCCCCGATCGCGAACGACGGGTCGAGCCGGCAGTGCTGGAGCGCGACGGTGAGCATCGAGCTGGTCGAGGTCTTGCCGTGGGTCCCGGCGACCGCGGCGACGCGACGGCCCGTGGTGAGGTCGGCCAGCGCGTCGGCCCGGTGCACGACGAGCAGGCCCCGTTCGCGGGCGGCGGCGAGCTCGGGGTTGGTCTCGCGGATCGCCGTGGACACCACGACCGTGGGCGGGCCGCCGAGCAGGTCGAGATTCGCGGCGTCGTGCCCGAGTGCGACCTCGGCGCCGAGGGCGCGCAGCGCCATGACGGTGCGGGAGTCCTTGGCGTCCGACCCCGACACGGCCACCCCGCGGGCCAGCAGGATGCGCGCGATGCCGCTCATCCCGGCGCCGCCGATGCCGATGAGGTGGACGCGCTCGCCCAGCAGAGGACCGCTCATCGTGACCCCGCCCGCTCCGCCACCCCGACCGCGATGCGGGCCAGCCGCTCGTCGGCGTCGGCGTGTCCCGACGCCCGCGCGGCCGCACCCATGGCCGCGAGCCGCTGCGGATCGCGCAGCAGCGGCACCAGCTCCGCCAGGACACGGTCACCGGTGGCTTCGGCGTCGGGCACGAGGATCCCGCCACCGGCGGCGACGACGGGGCGCGCGTTGAGCTCCTGCTCGCCGTTGCCGTGCGGCAGCGGCACGTACAGCGCGGGCAGCCCGACGGCGGTGACCTCGGAGACCGTCGTCATGCCGCAGCGGCCGAGGACGGCGTCGGCGGCGGCGTAGGCGAGGTCCATCCGCTCGATATAGGGCAGCGGGACGTAGCCGGGCGTCTCGGGGCCCGGTGTGCCGGTCGCGCCGTGGGCGTGCAGGACCGCGATGCCGGCCGACGCGAGCCCGGGCAGGGCGTCGGCCACCGCCGTGTTGAGCGTCCGGGCGCCCTGCGAACCGCCGAACACCAGGAGGACGGGCCCGTCGGCCGGCAACCCGAAGTGGGCCCGGCCCTCGGCGCGCAGCGCCGCCCGGTCGAGGCCGGTGATGCTGCGCCGCAGCGGCATCCCGACGACCTGCTCGTGCGGCAGGCCGGTCCCCGCGACGGCGGTGGCGACGGCCGCGGCGAACCGGGCGCCGACCTTGTTGGCCAGCCCGGCCCGGGCGTTGGCCTCGTGCACGACGACGGGCACCCGGCCCCGGGCGCCCAGGTAGGCGGGCAGCGCGACGTAACCGCCGAACCCGACGACCACGTCCGCGTCGACGTCGCGCAGCACCTCCCGGACGGTCCCGACCGCCGTCCGGACCCGGCCCGGCAGCCGCAGGAGGTCCTTGCTCGGCTTGCGCGGCAAGGGAACCGGCGGGATCAGCCGCAGCGGGTAGCCGCGCGCGGGGATGAGCCGGGTGTCGAGGCCGCGCTCGGTGCCCAGCGCGGTGACGAGGGCGTCGGGGTGTTCGCGGCGCACCGCGTCGGCGAAGGCGAGGGCGGGCTCGATGTGCCCGGCGCTCCCCCCGCCCGCGACGACGACCGACAGCGCGGTCATCGTCGGACCCGCTGGGCCGGGGTGCGCGGCGCGGGCGCACGGTAGGGCTCGGGGGCGGGCAGCCGCAGCAGCCGCGCGATGCGGCCCTGGCCGCCGTTGCGCAGCACCGCGACCGCCTCCGGCTCGTGCCGGGCGGCGTTGGCCAGCACGCCGAACGCGAACATGGTGATCACCAGCGAGGTGCCTCCGGACGAGATCAGGGGCAGCTGCAGCCCGGTCACCGGGAGCAGGCCCACGACGTAGCCGATGTTGATCGCCGCCTGCGACACCATCCACGCGGTCAGCGTCGCGCAGACGAGCCGCAACCACGGGTCGGCGCTGCGGGTCGCGATCCGCAGGCCCGTGTAGGCGAGCACCGCGAACAGCGCGAGGACGGCGAAGGCCCCGATGAAGCCCAGCTCCTCGCCGATGATCGCGAAGATGAAGTCGTTGTGCGCGTTGGGCAGGTAGCTCCACTTGGCCCGGCCCTGGCCGAGCCCGACGCCGAAGAGGCCGCCGTCGGCCAGCGAGTACAGCGCCTGCGTGGCCTGGTAGCCGGGACCGAGCGGGTCGGATCCCGCCGAGAGGAACGACGTGATGCGGCTCTGCCGGTAGCCCGCCGTCAGACCGAGGATCACCGCGCCGGCCAGGCCGCCGCCGGCCAGCGCGACGAGCAGCCGGCCGCGCGCCCCGGCGAAGTAGAGCAGCGCGATGAGCACGATGCCCAGTGACACGGTCGTGCCCAGGTCGGGCTCGAGCACGAGCAGCGTCGCGAGGACGAGCGCGACCGGGACGACGGGCAGCAGGGCGTGCTTCCACCGGTGCATCACCTTGCGACGCAGCACCAGCACGTGCGCACCCCACAGCGCGAGCGCGACCTTGGCCGGCTCGCCGGGCTGGAACGCGAAGGGGCCCAGGGTGAACCAGGACCGCGAGCCACCGCGCACGGTGCCCAGCCCCGGCACCAGGACCGCGGCCAGCAGCACGGCGCAGACGATCAGCAGCAGCGGGGAGAGCGCGCGCAGCGTCCTGGGCTTGATCCGCAGGCCGACGTAGAACACGACCAGGCCGACCGCGCAGAACAGGACCTGGCGGGTGAACACCGAGTACGACGAGCCGTCGGAGGTCAGCGACTCGACCGACGACGCGGACAGCACCATGACCAGGCCGAACGTCGTGAGCAGGCCGAAGACGCCGAGGATCAGGTGCAGCGACGTGAGCGGGCGGCGCAGCCACTGGGCGAGCGCCGTCCCGGCGCGCCCGACGGCGGCCCGGGCCCCGTTGAGGTCGGCCCGGGCGCTGCGCCGGCCCTTCGCGGTCCGGACCCCGGTGCCCGCTGCCCGGGTGCCGGCTGCACCGGTGCCCGGGGCGACGCGCTCGGCCGGGCTCACCGGGGCGCCCCCGCGGTGAGGGCACGCACGGCGTCGGCGAACGCCCGGCCGCGGTGCGCGTAGTCGCGGAACTGGTCCATCGACGCGGCGGCCGGGGCGAGGAGGACGACGTCGCCCGGTCGGGCGAGGGCGGCGGCGCGGCGCACGGCGGTCGTCATGGGCTCATCGTCGCCCGAGTCGACCTCGGCGACGGGGAGATCGGGCGCGTGTCGCGCGAGGGCCGCGACGATCTCGGCGCGGTCGGTGCCGATGACGACGGCCCCCGCGAGGCCGGGGGCCCGGCGGGCGACGAGGTCGTCGACCGAGGCCCCCTTGAGCAGTCCACCCACGATCCACACGACGCGCCTGCCCGCGCGGGCGGCGAGCGAGGCGTCGGCGGCGTGGGGGTTGGTGGCCTTCGAGTCGTCGACCCAGTCGATCCCGCCGACCGTCCCGACCACCTCGGCGCGGTGCGGCCCGGGCGCGAACCCGCCGAGCCCGGCCGCGACGGCCCCGGCGGCGACACCGTGCGCGCGGGCGAGCGCGGCGGCGGCCAGCGCGTCGGTGAGCCCGGGCGGGCCGCCGGGCGTGATCGCGGCGGCGTCGACGAGGTCGACCGCGGACGGACCGAACGCCCGGTCGACCAGCACTCCCCCGACGATCCCGAGCTCGCCGGGGCCCGGCTCACCGAGGGTCACCGCGACCTTGCGGGCCGCGGGCGCCGCGGCGAGCAGCGTCGCGGCGCGCGGGTCGTCGACACACGCGACGGCGACCGCGCCGACGAGCGCACGGGCCTTGGCCGCGGCGTAGGCGGTCATGCCGCCGTGCCAGTCGAGGTGGTCCTCCGCGACGTTGAGGACGACGCCCGCGTCGGGCCGCACGGAGGGCGAGCGGTGCAGCTGGAAGCTGGAGAGCTCGACGGCGAGCACCCGGTGGCCGGCCTCGACCGCAGAGACGACGGGCAGCCCGATGTTGCCGCAGGCCACCGCGTCCTCGCCGGCGGCGGCGAGGACGGCGGCGAGCATGCTGGTCGTGGTGGTCTTGCCGTTGGTGCCCGTGACGACGAGCCAGCGCGGCGGCGCGGCCGTGGCCGCGCCGAGGCGCCAGGCCAGCTCGGGCTCGCCGATCAGCTCGATCCCCCGCGCGGCGGTGGCCGCCACGAGGGGATGGTCGGGCCGCAGCCCGGGACTGCTGACGACGAGCTCCGCCCCGTCGAGGTGCGCCTGCGGCAGCCCCTCGCCGGCCCGGGCGCCGACGGGCAGGTCGGTCAGGCGCTCGGGCGAGTCGTCGGTGACGACGACGTCGGCGCCGTGCGCGACCAGCACCTCGGCGGCCGCCAGCCCCGACACGCCGGCACCGGCGACGACGACCCGGCGTCCGCGCACCGGGTCGGGAGCGGGCCCGCGGGCAGCCACTAGACCCCCGCCGAGGCCGTCAGCCACTCGCTGTAGAACAGCCCCAGGCCCAGCGCCGCACACATCGCCGCGAGCAGCCAGAACCGGATGATGACGGTCGTCTCCGCCCAGCCGGCCAGCTCGAAGTGGTGGTGGAAGGGCGCCATCCGGAACAGCCGTCGTCGCGTCGTGCGGAAGACGACGATCTGCAGCGCCACCGACAGGATCTCGACGACGAACACACCGCCGATGACGATGAGCAGCAGCTCGGTGCGGGTGACCATCGAGAGGCCGGCGAGCAGGCCGCCGAGGGCGAGGGAGCCGGTGTCGCCCATGAAGATCCGCGCGGGCGCGGCGTTCCACCACAGGAACCCGATGCACGCGCCCATGGCCGCGGCGGCGACCACCGCGACGTCGAGCGGGTCGCGGACCTCGTAGCAGCCGGCCGCCGCGGTCAGCGCGCAGCTGTTCCGGAACTGCCAGAAGCCGATGATCGTGTAGGTGCCCAGCACCATCGCCGACGTGCCTGCGGCGAGCCCGTCGAGGCCGTCGGTGAGGTTGACCGCGTTGGACCAGGCCGACACGACGAGGTAGCAGAAGATGACGAACCCGATGGACCCGAAGCTCAGCACCGCGATCTCGCGGACGAACGAGAGCTGGTCGGACGCCGGGGTGAGGTTGCGCGCGTTGGCGAAGCGCAGCGCGAGGATCGCGAAGACGACCGCCGTCAGCAGCTGGCCGACGAGCTTGGACGTCTTGTTGAGGCCGAGGTTGCGGTGGCGGCGGATCTTGATGAAGTCGTCGAGGAACCCGACGAGGCCCAGCGCCGTGGTGAGCATCAGCACCAGCAGTGCCGACGCGGTCATCGGCTCCCCGCTGAGCAGGTGCGCGCCGAGGTAGCCGATCCACAGCGCCAGGATGATCGCGACGCCGCCCATCGTCGGCGTCCCGCGCTTGCTCTTGTGGCTGGCGGGGCCGTCGGCACGGATCTCCTGGCCGAACCCCTGCCGGGCGAAGAACCGGATCAGGTACGGCGTCAGCAGGATGGACACCGCCAACGCGATACCGGCGGCGACGAAGACGCTCCTCACCGGGACACCAGCTCGTTCTCCTGTCGATCGTCGGGGCGCAGGTCGTCGAGGAGCGCGGCGGCGACCCGGTCGAGGCCGACCGCGCGCGACGCCTTCACCAGGACGACGTCGCCCGGGGTGACCTCCGCCCGCAGCAGCGCGAGCGCGGCGGCCGGGTCGGCGACGTGCCGTGCCGCCGAACCGTATCCGGGCTCTCCGACGGCCAGGAGCGTGCCCACCCCCAGCTCGCCCGCCGCGGCGGCCACCTCGGCGTGCGCGGCGGCCTCCTGCGCCCCCAGCTCGGCCATCCGGCCGAGGACCGCCCAGGTCCGGCGGCCGCGGCCGAGGTCGGTGAGCGCGGTGAGTGCGGCGCGCATGGACTCCGGGTTGGCGTTGTAGGCGTCGTTGACGACGGTGACGCCGTCGGCCCGGTCGGCCACCTCCATGCGCCAGCGCGACACCGGTCCGGCGGCACCGAGCGACGCGGCCACGGAGTCGGGCGTCGCGCCCAGCTCGAGCGCGACCGCGGCGGCGGCCAGCGCGTTGCCGACGTGGTGGGTCCCGACCAGCCGCAAGGCGACGTCCGCCTCCCCGGCGGGCGAGACGAGCCGGAACCGGGCGCGGCCCGCCTCGGAGCCGACGTCGACGGCGCGGACCGTCGCACCCGCGGACCGGCCCACGGAGACGACCCGGGCGGCGGTGCGCGGCGCCATCCCGATCACGGCGGGGTCGTCGGCGTTGAGGACGGCGACGCCGCCGTCGCCGCCGGCGGGCAGCGCCTCGACCAGCTCTCCCTTGGCCTGCGCGATCGCCTCCGGCGAGCCGAACTCGCCCAGGTGCGCGCGCCCGACGTTGAGGACCACCCCGATCCGCGGCGGCGCGACCCGGCACAGCGCGGCGATGTGCCCGGACCCGCGGGCCGAGAGCTCGAGCACGAGATGGCGCGTCGAGGCGTCGGCACGCAGCGCGGTCCACGGGTGGCCCAGCTCGTTGTTGAACGACCCGGGGGGCGCGACGGTCGGGCCCAGCGGGGCGAGGACGGCCGCCAGCAGGTCCTTGGTGGAGGTCTTGCCAGAGCTGCCGGTGACCCCGACGACGGCGAGGCCCGGCGGCCCGCCGGCGGTCAGGGCGTCGACGTTGTGCCGGGCCAGGCGGGCCAGCGCGGCGAGGACCGCGGCGCCCGCACCGTCGGGGTCGTGCTCGGCGAGATAGGTCCCCGCCCCGGAGCGGGCCTCGGCAGGCGGCACCACGACCGCGGGCGCGTCGACGGCCCGGGCCGCCAGCACCCCGGCAGCACCGGCCGCGACGGCCGCCGCGGCGAAGTCGTGCCCGTCGACCCGCTCGCCCGGCAACGCGAGGAACAGGCCGCCGGGGCCGATCGCGCGCGAGTCGAACTCGACCGCGGTGACCCGCTCGTCGCCGGAGGCACGGTGCAGTCGGCCCCCGGTCGCCGCGGCGACGTCGGCCAGCCGCATCTCGATCATCCGTGCACCCCGCCGGCGGACCGCAGTGCGGCCCGTACCTCGTCGACGTCGTCGAACGGGTGCTTCACGCCGTCGATCTCCTGGCCCTTCTCGTGTCCCTTGCCGGCGACGACGACCGCGTCGCCGGGCCGGGCCGCCGCGACGGCCGCGGCGATGGCCGCCCGCCGGTCGCCGATCTCGACGATCTCGCCACGGCGCGGCTCGGCCTCCGCGCCCTCCCGCACGGCCCGGCGGATGGCCGCCGGGTCCTCGGTGCGCGGGTTGTCGTCGGTGACGACGAGCAGGTCCGACCCGGCCGCCGCGATCGCGCCCATCAGCGGCCGCTTGCCGCGGTCGCGGTCGCCGCCGCAGCCCAGGACGGTGACGATCCGGCCGCCGACCTGGCCGCGCAGCGCGGCCAGGAGCGCGCCGACGGCGGCGGGCTTGTGCGCGTAGTCGACGACGACGAGGAAGTCCTGTCCCGCGTCGACGCGCTGCATCCGGCCCGGGACGGCGAGCTCGGCCAGCCGCGGCGCCGCGACCTCGGCGGGGACGCCCGCCGCGTCCAGGCACGCGAGAGCCACCAGCGCGTTGGCGACGTTGTAGCGGCCGGGCAGCCGCAGCCGCACCGGGACCGTCCCGCCGGGCCGGGCGGCGACGAACGACTGCGTGCCGTCGTCGTCCTGGTGCACCGCCTCCGCGGTCCAGTCGGCCGGGCCGGTCGTCGCGACGGTGACCGCGTCCGGGTGGCGGTCGGCGAGCCGACGGCCCCACTCGTCGTCGACGCACACGACGCGACGGCGCGCGGCGCCCTGCCGCGACGGGTCGAACAGCAGCGCCTTGGCCTCGAAGTAGTCGTCCATGTCGCGGTGGAAGTCGAGGTGGTCCTGCGACAGGTTGGTGAACGCCGCGACGGAGAACCGGGTGCCGGCGACCCGGTCGAGCGCCAGCGCGTGGCTGGAGACCTCCATCGCGACGTCGGTGACGCCGCGCTCGGCCATCACCGCGAACAGCGCCTGCAGGTCGGGCGACTCGGGGGTGGTGAACAGGCTCGGGGCCTCGGCGCCGCGGATGCGCGTGGTGACGGTGCCGAGCAGCCCGGTGGCCCGGCCGCCCGCGGCGAGGCCCGCCTCGAGCATGTGCCCGACCGTGGTCTTGCCGCTGGTCCCGGTGACACCGACGACGTCGAGCCGGGCGGTGGGGTCGCCGTAGATGCGGGCGGCGAGGTCGCCGAGGACGCGGCGGGGCGCCTCGTGCACGAGGACGGGCACCGCGGCCTGCGCGACCGCCTCGCGGGCGGCACCGGCCGGGTCGGTGAGGATCGCGACGGCACCGGCGGCCAGCGCCGCGGCGGTGAAGTCCGCGCCGTGGGCGCGGGACCCGGGCAGCGCCGCGAACAGGTCGCCCGGGCGGACGTCGGAGGCGCGCAGGGTCGCGCCGGTCACGGGGCGCACCGCGGCGGCCGGGTCGCGCAGCTCGGCGTCGGCGGAGGCGGCGAGGACCGCGACGTCGACGGGCCGCACGTGATCGGGCCGCGGCGGTGCGGCGGTCACGGGGGAGCTTGCGGGCGGCACGTCGCGGAAGGCTACCGGCGCACCCGGACGGGCCCGACGGCACGGCCCACCTGCCCGGCACCGCCGACGACCCGCGTGCCACCGGTCGCGGGCAGCGTGCCGGTGGCCGCGTGGCGACGCCGCCGCAGGCCCCGTCGCGCGCCGGTCGGCGCCGCCGGCCGACCGACGGTCGACGCGTCGTCGCTGGTCGGCGGGCAGGCGCGCACCCCGGCCCAGCCGGCACCCGACGGGACCGGCGGGGGGCCCCCC